>NZ_JAMXRZ010000017.1 GCF_024124375.1 Klenkia sp. PcliD-1-E | reverse complement strand
GCCGACGGCGGGCGACCGCCCCGGCGGCGACCGCACCGGCGGCCCCCAGGCCGCCGATGCCCATCGCCGTGGTCCGCTCGACCCCGGCGGTGCTGCCGCCACCGGTCTCGGCGCCGCCGGCCGGGGTCGTCCCCATCTGGGCGGCCTGCAGCCCACCGCACGCGGCCGGGGCGGTGGCCTCGATCGGGAGCGACGGGTCCAGCTCGCTCATGACGTCACCGTCGTAGGCACCCGACCCGTCCTTGTCGACGCCGTGCACCACCAGGACGGCGGTGCCGGCCTGGAAGGCCGCGGCCACGTCCGGGGTGACCTCGAAGGTCCGCTCGTAGTCCAGCGCGCCACCGGGAGCGGTCGGGAACCGGTCCACGGCCAGACCGCTGTCCGGGCTCGTGTCGCCCTCGGTGGTCAGCGAGGCACCGATCGCCCCGTAGTAGGACGCGGCTTCGGGGACGCTGACGAAACCGTCGCCGTTGGCGTCGTCGGCCAGGCCGTTGCTGGGGCAGGTGCCCTGCGCCCCGATGTGGAAGTGCTGGGCGTGCGGTGCACCCGCCAGCAGACCGGTTGCCTGGATCTGCACGGTGGCGGTGGTGCCGTCCAGGGTCACCATGCCGGTGCCGGTGACCCCGGAGTCGTTCACCGGCCCGAGGTCGGCCTGGTAGCTGGCCGCCCCGTCGTCCGCGGACGCCGCGGTCATCGTCAGCAGGGGGAACGCCGCGGCGACGGCCGCGACGGCGGGGAGTGCGAACAGTGTGCGCATGAGGGAGCTCCTCGGTGTCGTGGTGCGTTCGCCTCCGTGGAGGCGGTGGGCACGGGACGGCGGGGTGGAGCGCTCGACCACCGACCCGACAGGTGCTGCGGTGCACCTGCCCTCGTGCCGGCCCCTCGGGGCCGTGACCACCGTGGTGGCGCACCCGGTTGCTGCAGGCCGCACCACGTGATCACCCAGTGTTCGCACAGCACCGGCACACGGTTCACCCGATCGGGGAGGAATTCCCCGGCTACTCGTCCTCGGTCCGGTAGCCCAGGTTGGGCGCCAACCACTTCTCCGCCTCGGCCACGGTCCAGCCCTTGCGGGCGGCGTAGTCGGCGACCTGGTCGCGAGCGAGCCGGCCGAGCACGAAGTACTGGGACTGCGGGTGGGAGAAGTACAGCCCGCTCACCGCGGCGCCGGGCCACATCGCCATCGACTCGGTGAGCCGCACCCCGATGGCGTCCTCGACGTCGAGGAGGCGCCAGATCGTCTGCTTCTCGGTGTGCTCGGGGCACGCCGGGTAGCCGGGGGCCGGCCGGATGCCCCGGTACTTCTCGGCGATCAGCGCCGCGCCGTCCAGGTGCTCGTCGGGGGCGTAGCCCCAGAACTCGGTGCGCACCCGCTCGTGCAGCCGCTCGGCGAAGGCCTCGGCCAGCCGGTCGGCGAGCGCCTCGAGCATGATCGCCGAGTAGTCGTCCAGCGCCGCCTTGAACTCCGCGACCTTCTCCTGCGACCCCAGCCCGGCGGTCACCGCGAACGCGCCGACGTGGTCGCGCAGACCGGTGGAGGCCGGCGCGACGAAGTCGGCCAGCGACTTGCGCGGGGACCCGTCGCGTCCCTCGCCCTGCTGGCGCAGGTGGTGGAAGGTCGCGGCGACCTGGGTGCGGGCCTCGTCGGCGTAGACGGTGATGTCCTCGACGCCGTCCACCCGGGCGGCCGGGAACAGGCCCAGCACACCGGCCGCCCGCAGCCACTTCTCCGCCACGATGCGGTCGAGCATCGCGTTCGCGTCCTCGTACAGCCGCCGGGCGGCCTCGCCGGTCGCGGGGTTGTTGAGGATGTCGGGGAACCGGCCGCGCATCTCCCACGCGTTGAAGAACGGCTGCCAGTCGATGTAGTCGCGCAGCTCGGCCAGCGGGTAGTCGGTGAAGACCCGGGTGAACTGCGTGGCGCCGCGGTGGTCGCAGCCCGCTCCGGTGCAGGCGGCGGGTGCCTGCCGGTCCAGCAGGTGCGGCCGCGGGGGCCGGTAGCCGGTCCAGTCGATCCCCGGTGCCGCGGCGCGCGCGGCCGCCAGCGGCAGCAGCGCCCGGGTGTCCTCGCGGGCGGCGTGCCGCTCGCGCAGCGCGTCGTAGTCGGCCTCGGTGGCCGCCAGCAGGCCCGGCCGCTGCTCGTCCGACAGCAGCGCCGCCACCACCGGCACCGAGCGCGACGCGTCCTTCACCCAGATCACCGGGCCGTGGTAGCGCTGGTCGACCTTGACCGCCGTGTGCGCCCGCGAGGTCGTGGCACCGCCGACCATCAGCGGGATGTCGAAGCCCTGCCGCTCCATCTCGGCGGCGAACCCCACCATCTCGTCCAGCGACGGCGTGATCAGCCCGGACAGGCCGATCACGTCGGCGCCGTGCTCCTTGGCGGCATCCAGGATCCGCTGCGCCGGGACCATGACGCCGAGGTCGACGACGTCGTAGTTGTTGCACTGCAGGACGACGCCGACGATGTTCTTGCCGATGTCGTGGACGTCGCCCTTGACCGTCGCCATCACCACGGTGCCGTTGCTGCGACCGGCGTCGCCGGGCTGCTTCTCCGCCTCGATGTGCGGCACCAGGTGGGCGACGGCCTTCTTCATCACCCGGGCGCTCTTGACCACCTGCGGCAGGAACATCTTGCCGGCCCCGAAGAGGTCGCCGACGACGTTCATGCCGTCCATCAGCGGGCCCTCGATGACCTCGATCGGCCGGCCGCCGCGGGCGGCGATCTCCAGCCGCAACTCCTCGGTGTCGCTCTCGGCGAACTCGTCGATGCCCTTGACCAGCGCGTGGGTGATCCGTTCCCCCACCGGCAGCGACCGCCACTCCTCGGTGGCGACCTCCCGGGCGGCGCCGTCCCCGGCGTAGTCCCCGGCGATCTCCAGCAGCCGCTCGGTGGCGTCCGGACGGCGGGCCAGCACGACGTCCTCGATCCGCTCGCGCAGCTCCGTCGGCACCTCGTCGTAGACCTCGAGCGCCCCGGCGTTGACGATGCCCATGTCCATCCCGGCCCGGATGGCGTGGAACAGGAACACCGCGTGGATGGCCTCGCGGACCGTGTTGTTCCCTCGGAAGCTGAAGGACACGTTGGACACGCCGCCGGAGACCAGGGCGCCGGGCAGGTTGGCCTTGATCCAGGCGGTGGCCTCGATGAAGTCCAGGCCGTAGCGGGCGTGCTCCTCGATGCCGGTGGCCACGGCGAAGACGTTGGGGTCGAAGATGACGTCCTCGGCCGGGAAGCCGACCTGGTCGACCAGGATGTCGTAGGCCCGGCGGCAGATCTCGGTGCGCCGCTGCAGGGTGTCGGCCTGGCCGGCCTCGTCGAAGGCCATCACGACGACGGCGGCGCCGTGCTTGCGGCACAGCCGGGCCTGCGCGACGAACTCCTCCTCGCCGTTCTTCAGCGAGATGGAGTTGACGACCGACTTGCCCTGCACGCACTTCAGCCCGGCCTCGATGACCTCCCACTTGGAGGAGTCGACCATCACCGGCACCCGGCTGATGTCCGGCTCGGCGGCGATGAGCTTGACGAAGCGGTCCATGGCCGCGACGCCGTCGATCATGCCCTCGTCCATGTTGACGTCGATGACCTGCGCGCCGGCCTCCACCTGCTGGCGGGCCACCGCGAGCGCTGCGGCGTAGTCGCCGGCCTTGACCAGGTTCCGGAAGCGGGCCGACCCGGTGATGTTGGTGCGCTCGCCGACGTTGACGAACAGCGACTCCGGGACGACGGTCAGCGGCTCCAGGCCCGACAGCCGCAGCGCCGGCGGGACGACGGCCGGGGTGCGCGGGGCCAGGCCCTCGACGGCGGCGGCGATCGCCGCGATGTGCGCCGGGGTGGTGCCGCAGCACCCGCCGACCAGGTTCACGAACCCGGCCTGCGCGAACTCCTGCAGCACGGCTGCGGTCTCGTCGGGCGCCTCGTCGTACTCGCCGAAGGCGTTGGGCAGCCCGGCGTTGGGGTAGCAGGACACGAAGGTGTCGGCGACCCGCGACAGCTCCGCGACGTAGGGCCGCATCTCCGCCGCGCCCAGTGCGCAGTTCAGCCCGACCAGCAGCGGCCGGACGTGCCGGACGGAGTTCCAGAACGCCTCGGTGACCTGGCCGGACAGCGTCCGCCCCGACGCGTCGGTGATGGTGCCGGAGATCATCACCGGCCAGCGGCGGCCGCGGTCCTCGAACAGCGTCTCCAACGCGAAGATCGCGGCCTTGGCGTTGAGCGTGTCGAAGATGGTCTCCACCAGCAGCACGTCGGCGCCGCCGTCCACCAGGCCGCGGGCCTGCTCCAGGTAGGCCTCGACCAGCTCGTCGTAGCTGACGTTGCGGGCGCCGGGGTCGTCGACGTCCGGGCTGATGGACGCCGTCCGGCTGGTGGGGCCGATGGCGCCGACGACGAAGCGGGGCCGGTCGGGCGTGGCGACGGCGTCGGCGGCCTCGCGGGCCAGCCGGGCGCTGGCCACGTTGAGCTCGTAGGCGAGGTCGGACATGCCGTAGTCGGCCAGCGAGATGGCCGTGGCGTTGAAGGTGTTGGTCTCCAGCAGGTCCGCGCCGGCGGCGAGGTACTCGTCGTGGATGGCGCGGATGATGCGCGGCTGGGTGATCGACAGCAGGTCGTTGTTGCCCTGCACCTCGGTCTGCCAGTCGGCGAACCGCTCGCCGCGGTAGCCGGCCTCGTCGGGCCGGTCGCGCTGGATCGCGGTGCCCATGGCCCCGTCCAGGACGAGGATCCGCTGGGCGAGCAGGCCACGCAGCTGCTCGGTGGCGTCGGGACGGACGGCGGTCTCGGGCACGGGATCCTCACGGGCGGTGTCAACGGGAGCTGCTCGCGCTGGGGCGAGCCAGCAGCGTTGCGGGGCTCCGCGGTGCGACCGGTCGTCGCCCATGGTCGCACGTCCGGCCGGTCGGGCGGTGCCGCGCCACGGGCGACGTAGGCTGGGAGGGGTGATCGACCCCATGTCCGGCCCCTCCGACCTGCCCCGCCTCACCGACCCCGTCGTCGTCGTGGCCTTCGAGGGCTGGAACGACGCCGGGGACGCCGCCACCGGCGCGCTGGAGCACCTGGAGCTGACCTGGGACGCCCAGCCGCTGGCCGCGCTGGACCCCGAGGACTACTACGACTTCCAGGTCAACCGCCCGCAGGTCAACCTCGTCGACGGCATCAGCCGGCGCATCGAGTGGCCCACCACCCGCATCTCGGTCGCCCGCCGGCCCGCCGGCAGCGACCGCGACGTCGTCCTCGTGCGCGGCATCGAGCCCAACATGCGCTGGCGCGGGTTCTGCGCGGAGCTGATCGGCATCCTGACCGAGCTCGACGTCTCCACCGTGGTCGCGCTCGGCGCGCTGCTCGCCGACACCCCGCACACCCGGCCCACGCCGGTCACCGGCTCGGCCTACGACGAGGAGTCCGCCCGCACCTGGGGCCTGGAGACCTCGAAGTACTCCGGGCCCACCGGCATCCTCGGCGTGTTCCAGGATGCCTGCGTGCAGGCCGGGCTGCCGGCGGTGAGCTTCTGGGCCGCCGTCCCGCACTACGTCTCCCAGCCGCCCTCCCCCCAGGCCACCGTCGCGCTGCTGCACCGGGTGGAGGAGGTCCTCGAGCTCACCGTCCCGATGGAGGGCCTCACCGAGCAGGCCGCCCAGTGGGTGAGGACCGTCGACGAGATGGCCGCCGACGACGACGAGGTCGTGGAGTACGTGCGGGCGCTGGAGGAGAAGGCCACCGAGACCGACCTTGCCGACGCCGACGGCGACCAGATCGCCCGGGAGTTCGAGCGCTACCTCAAGCGCCGCGACCGCGGCTGAGCGCCGTGCACATCGCGATCCTCCGGATCGCACCGCGGCCACGTGCCGTCCCCCGGCTGCGACGAGCGTTGCTGCTCCCTCCTCGGGGAGGGGGACTCGTGCCTCGCCCCCTCCCGTCGTCGCGATGAGGTCGAGCCGTTCGTCGGGGACCCTCCGGGCCCCGCTCCTCGCGTCTCAGGGCAGCAACGGCCTCATGAGGGCCGTCGCGTCGGCGCCGAAGAGGCGGTCGTGGGTGGTGAGGGCGTAGCGGTCGGTCATGCCGGTGACGTGGTCGACGACCTGGGTCATCGTGTCGGCCTCGGCGTCCCGGTAGCTGTTCGGGATCTGCTCGGGGTGGGCCAGGTAGTGCTCCACCAGCCGCCGGATGACGTCGATCGCCACGTGCTTCTGCCCGGCGGCGACCTCCGAGCCGTAGACCCGCTCGAACATGAACGCCCGCAGCTCGTGCATGGCCTCCAACGGCTCCGGGGCCATCACCACCCGGCCGCCGTCGGCGAGGCTGCCGGCCACCACGGCGTCGATCATCGCGCCGACCATCTGGCTGCCCGGCTCGCCGAAGACCTGGCGCGCCCGCGCCGGCAGGTCACCGGGGGCCAGCACCCCGGCCCGGACGGCGTCCAGCGCGTCGTGGGAGAGGTAGCCGATCCGGTCGGCGTACCGGACGCACTCGGCCTCGCGGGTGGTCGGCGGCGGGTCGATCTTCCAGCTGTGCGCCCGCACCCCGTCGCGCACCTCCCACGTGAGGTTGAGGTCCTCCAGCCGCTCCACGATCCGCACGCCCTGCGCGGCGTGGTGCCAGCCGCCGGGGACGTAGGGGTCCAGCGCCTCCTCGCCGATGTGCCCGAACGGTGAGTGGCCCACGTCGTGGCCCAGCGCGACCGCCTCGGCGAGGGTCTCGTTGAGCCCCAGCGCCGCGGCCAGCGACCGGGCCACCTGGGTGACCTGCAGGGTGTGGGTGAGCCGGGTGACGAAGTGGTCGCCGTCGGGGTGCAGGAAGACCTGCGTCTTGTGCTTGAGCCGGCGGAAGGCCTTCGCGTGCAGGATGCGGTCGCGGTCGCGCTCGTACGCCGTCCGCAGCGGGTCCTCCGGCTCGGGCCGCGCCCGGCCGCGCCCGGCGGTGGACCGGGCGGCGCCGGGCGCGAGTGCCTGCTCGGCTCGCTCGCGGGCGGCCCGGTCGGTGAGCCGGAACTGCGACACCGGACTACAGGGCGATGCCGAGCAGCGCGTCGACGGCGTCCCGGACGACGTCGGGTGCGCCCTCGTCCTGCTCGGCGTCCTGGCCCCCGGCCAGCGTGGTGGCGGCCCAGGCGTCGACGGTGGCGATGGCGCCGGGTGAGTCCAGGTCGTCGGCCAGCCGCTCGCGGACGGCGACCAGCACCTCGGCGGCGCAGGCGCCCGACGCCCGGGTGACCGCCTCGCGCCAGGTGGCCAGCCGGCGCTCGGCGGCCGCCAGCAGGTCCGGCGTCCAGGCGCGGTCGGTGCGGTAGTGGCCGCTCAGGAGCGCCAGCCGGACCGCCATCGGGTCGACGCCGTCGCCGCGCAGCCGGGACACGAAGACCAGGTTGCCGCGGCTCTTGCTCATCTTCTCGCCGTCCAGGCCGATCATCGCCGCGTGCACGTAGGCCTGCGCGAAGGGCTTGGCACCGGTGAGCGCCTCGGCGTGGACCGCGGAGAACTTGTGGTGCGGGAAGACCAGGTCGCTGCCGCCGCCCTGGACGTCGAAGCCCATGCCGATGGTGCCCAGCGCGATGGAGGCGCACTCGACGTGCCAGCCCGGGCGGCCGGCGACGCCCTGCGGGCCCGGCCAGGACGGCTCGCCCTCGCGGGCGCCGCGCCACAGCAGCGGGTCGAGCCGGTTGCGCTTGCCCGGCCGGTCGGGGTCACCGCCCCGCTCGGCCGAGAACCGCAGCATGGTGGCCTCGTCGTAGCCGCTCTCCCCGCCGAAGCCGGGCGCCTGGGCGATGTCCTGGTAGACGTCGCCGGTGCCGTCGTCGAGGGTGTAGGTCAGGCCCGCGGCCTGCAGCTCCTCGATGTGCGCGACGATCTGCGGGATGGCCTCGACCGCACCCACGTAGTCCTCGGGCGGGAGCACCCGCAGCGCCGTCATGTCCTCGCGGAACAGCGCGGTCTCGCGCATCCCGAGCACGACCCAGTCCTCGCCGTCGCGGTCCGCGCGCTCGAACAGCGGGTCGTCGACGTCGGTGACGTTCTGCACGTAGTGCACGGCGTGGCCGAGGTCGCGCCAGAGCCGGTTGACCAGGTCGAACGCCAGGTAGGTGGCGGCGTGGCCGAGGTGGGTGGCGTCGTAGGGCGTGATGCCGCAGACGTACATCCGCGCCGTGGGCCCCGGGGTGGTCTGCACGACCTCGCGGCGCGCCGTGTCGTGCAGGCGCAGGGCGGGGCCGTTGCCCGGCAGGGACGGCAGGAGGGGGGCGGGCCAGCTGAGCACGCCCCGAGCCTACGGCGGGGGTCCGACGGACCGGCTCAGAAGGGCGGCCAGGGCAGGGCGGGCCAGTCGCCGCTGGGCTCGGGGTGCCGCCGGCTGCGCAGCAGGTCGGCCACCCGCTGCTGGGTGCGCCGGACCTCGGTGCGGGTCAGGTGCTCGTGCAGCTGCTCGCCCAGGTCGTCGCGCAGCTGGTCCTGCAGCCTCTCCAGGACCCCCAGCGCCTCGTCGGTGAGCGGCTTGCCGGCCCAGCGCCACAGCAGGGTGCGCAGCTTGGGGTCGGGCGAGAAGCAGATGCCGTGGTCGACGCCGTACACGTGGCCGTCGGCCATCGGGATCATGTGGCCGCCCTTGCGGTCGGCGTTGTTGACCACCGCGTCGAACACCGCCATCCGGCGCAGCGCCGGGTGGTCGCGCCGGACGAACGTGGTCATCTCCACCGTCGGGTCGGCGTGCTGCCACAGCTGCACCATGCCGGGGCCGAACGGGCCGTCGCGCAGCACCGTGGGCGGCACGACCCGCCAGCCGGTGGCCTCGGAGACCAGGTAGGCGCTGATCTCCCGGCCGGCGAGGGTGCCGTCGGGGAAGTCCCACAGCGGCCGCTCGCCGCGCACCGGCTTGTAGACGCACTCCCCCGCCAGCTCCGGGGTCCGGATCGCGCCGATCAGGGTGACGTTGGAGGCGTCGAGCAGCCGGCCCTCGAGGTCGAGCTCGCCGTCCAGCAGCAGGGTGCGGGCCTCGGCGTCGCCGGCCGGGGAGCGCCGGTCGCCGTGGTCGAAGGCCAGCCCCTCCACCTCGCGGGTCTCCTCGCCGTCGGGCTCGTCCTCGTACTCGTCGTCCTCGGCCAGGTCGTCGAGCTCGCCGTCCAGGTAGGCGTCCACGAGCTCGTCCCCCGTCCGCGGCCCGGGCTCGGTCAGCGCCGGTACCCGTTCTGCCGCGGGCAGACGTGGCCCGTGGGGTCCAGCGGCATCGAGCACAGCGGGCAGGAGGGCCGACCGGCGGAGACCACGCGCCGGGCGCGGGCGACGAAGCCGCGGGCGACGGCGGGGGTGATGACCACCCGCAGGGCGTCCGGGCCCTCGTCGGAGTCGGACAGGATCGCGTCCTCGTCGATGGGCTCCTCGCCCGCGGCGACGGCCTCCACGACCACGGCCTGCGCCTCGCCGTCCCAGGCCAGGCCCATGGCCGCGACGCGGAACTCCTCCTCGACCGGGGCGGTGAGCGGGTCGAGGTCGTCGACGTCGGCGTCGGGCGGGACGACGGTGGTGGCGCGGGTGGCGACCTCGTCGAGCAGCTCGCTCATCCGCTCGGCGAGCACCTCGACCTGCGACTTCTCCAGCGCGACGCTGATCACCCGGCCGGCCTCGTCCGCGGCCTGCAGGTAGAAGGTGCGGTCCCCGGGCTGGCCGACGGTGCCCGCGACGAAGCGGACGGGGCGTTCGAAGAGGAAGACCTGGCGTGGCACGGCGTCGAGGTTACGCGCCGCCGGGGCCCGCGCCCCCGCCCACGACGGCGTCCGAGGACGCCTTCCGCGACCGCCGGCCACGCTTCTTCGGCGGGATGAGCCCGCTCACGTCGCCCCCGGTGTCGTTGACCCGCAGCACGAAGGGCCGGGTGTCGGTGTAGTTCACGACCGAGATCGACGCGGGGTCGGCGACGATGCGCTGGAAGGAGTCCAGGTGCATGCCGTAGGCGTCGGCCAGGATCGCCTTGATCACGTCGCCGTGGGTGCAGGCCAGCCAGACGGCGTCCGGCCCGAGGGTGGCGTTCCACTCCCGGACGGCGGCCACGGCGCGGGCCTGGGTGTGCGCCAGCGCCTCGCCCTCGGGGCCGGGGAACACCGCGGCCGAGGGGTGCTGCTGCACCACCTTCCACATGGGTTCCTTGAGCAGCTCCTTGATCGGCCGGCCGGTCCAGTCGCCGTAGCGGCACTCCCCCAGCCGGTCGTCGGTCCGCAGCTCCAGCTCGCGGCCGGCGACGACGGCGCCGGCCGTCTGCTGGCAGCGCTCCAGCGGGCTGGACACCACCGCGGCCAGCGGGACGCCGGCCAGCCGGGCGCCGACCGCGGCCACCTGCTCCTGCCCCTTCTCGTCCAGCTGGACCCCGGGGCTCCACCCGGCCAGCACCCCGGCGGCGTTCGCCGTCGTCCGGCCGTGGCGGAGCAGGATCACGGTCGTCATGGGGCTTGCCTCCGGTCTTCGGCCCCGGGCAGGGGCCCGGTGCGAGCGTGCGAGTGCTGGGGGGCTCGGGGTCCTTCCCCATGCCAGCGAGGTTAGGTGCCCGAGGTCAGGGCGTGAGCAGACCGGCGCCGACGGCGGTGAGCAGCGCCAGGCCCAGCACCACCCGGTACACGACGAACGGGGTGAAGGTGCCGCGCTCCAGGTAGCGCAGCAGCCAGGCGATGACGGCCAGGCCGACGCCGAAGGCGATGACGGTGGCGACGATCGTCGGGCCCCAGTCGACCCCGCCGCCGGCTGTGTCGCCGGTGAAGGCCTCGTAGGCCTGGAAGAACCCCGAGCCCAGGACGGCGGGGATGGCCAGCAGGAAGGAGTAGCGGGCCGCCGCGGCGCGGGTGTACCCGAGGAACAGGCCCATGGTGATCGTGCCGCCGGAGCGGGAGACGCCGGGGACGAGCGCGGCGGCCTGGGCCAGGCCGTAGAGGATGCCGTGCCCCACGGTCAGCTCGGTGAGCTGGCGTTCCTTGGACCCGACCCGGTCGGCGAAGTAGAGCACCAGGGAGAACACGACCAGCGCGATGGCGATGATCCGCAGGTCGCGGAAGGTGGTCTCGATGGTGTCCTGGAACAGCAGGCCCAGGACGACGATCGGGATGGACCCGATGATGATCAGCCAGCCCATCCGGGCGTCGGGCTCGGCCCGCAGCTGCTTGTCCTTCAGCGACAGCACCCAGGTGCGGATGATCGACCAGATGTCGTGCCGGAAGTACAGGAGCACGGCGAGCTCGGTGCCGATCTGGGTGATGGCGGTGAACGCCGCACCCGGGTCGTCCCAGCCGAACACCGAGCCGACCACCCGCAGGTGCGCGCTGGAGGAGATCGGCAGGAACTCGGTGAGGCCCTGCACGAGCCCGAGGACGACGGCTTCAACCCAACCCACGGGGCGGCAGCCTACGGTCCGGACCTCGGGGGTCCCGGTAGGTTGACCCCTCGTGGAACAGCGGGCGTTGGGGCGCAGCGGCCTGGTGGTCTCCCGGCTGGCACTGGGCACGATGACCTGGGGCCGCGACACCGACGAGGACGAGGCCGCGATGCAGCTCACGGCGTTCGTCGACGCCGGGGGCACGCTGGTCGACACCGCCGACGTCTACGCCGACGGGGAGTCCGAGCGGACGCTGGGCCGGCTGCTGGCCGACGTCGTCCCGCGCGAGGACGTGCTGGTCGCGACCAAGGCCGTGGGCCGCACCCGCACCGGCGCGATGGGCCGCGGGGCCTCCCGTGGGCACCTGCTGAACGCCCTCGACGCCTCCCTGGAGCGCCTCGGCCTGGACCACGTGGACCTCTGGCAGCTGCACTCGTGGGACGAGCACACCCCGCTCGAGGAGACCCTCGCTGCGCTGGACACCGCGGTCAGCAGCGGCCGCACCCGCTACGTCGGGGTGAGCAACTTCACCGGCTGGCAGACCGCGCAGGCCGCCACGTGGCAGAAGGCGTGGCCCGGACGCGCGCCGATCGTGAGCACCCAGGTCGAGTACTCCCTGCTGCAGCGAGGCATCGAGCGGGAGGTCGTCCCCGCCGCCGAGGCGCTGGACATCGGCGTCCTGCCGTGGTCGCCGCTGGGCCGCGGCCTGCTGACCGGCAAGTACCGGCACACCACGCCCAGCGACAGCCGCGGCGCGCACGCCCAGTGGTCGCCGTTCGTCGACGGCCTGCGCTCCAAGGACACCGACCGGGTCGTCGAGGCAGTCTGCACCGCCGCGCAGGGACTGCACACCGTGCCCCTGGCGGTGGCGCTGGCCTGGCTGCGCGACCGCCCCGGCGTCGTCGCCCCCGTCGTCGGCGCCCGGACGGCGGCCCAGCTGCAGGTCAGCCTGGACGCCGAGGAGGTCACCCTGCCCGCGGCGATCCGCTTCGCGCTGGACGAGGTGTCCGCGCCGCACACCTCGTACCCCGACCGCCGCCCCGGATGAGCTCACCCGACACCTTCGCCGCCTTCTGCGCCGCCGGGCTGTGGCCCGGGCTGGGCAAGCGCGCGGCCGCCGAGCTCCCCGGCGCCGGCATCACCACCCCGGAGCAGGTCACCGCCGACAACCTGGTGAAGCTGCCCCGGGTCGGCAGGCAGCGCGCCGAGCGGCTGTTCTCCTCGTTCCTGTCCGCGGCGCCGGCCTACGAGGTCGTCGAGATGCTGGTGGCCGCCGGGCTGCCGGCCAAGCTCGCCGCCGGGGTGGGCGACGTCCTGGGGCCGGACGCCGGACGGCGGCTGCGCGACGACCCCTGGCGGTTGCTGCTGCTGAACCAGGTGTCCCTGGCCGATGCCGACCGGCTGGCCATCGCGGTGCTGAACGGCGCCGACCGGCAGGACGGCCGCCGCGGCCGTGCCCTGGTCGCGCTGACCCTGCGCACCGCCAGCCGCGACGGGCACACCGTGCTGCCGGTGGAGCAGGTGGTGTCCGCGCTGCGCGCCGAGGGCGTCGAGGACGTCGCCGCCGCGGTGCTGGCCGCCGTCGACTCCGGCGACGTGCTCGAGCACGAGCCCCCGTTCGACCCGGAGTCCGACGAGGAGCCGGACCCCGCGTTGCGCACGCTGAGCCTGGCCCGCTACGGCATGGCGGAGGACGCGGTCGCCGAGGGCGTCGCGCGACTGGCCGCCACCGCCGAACCCATCGCACCGGCCAGCGCGGTGAAGGCGGTGGCCACGGGCCTGGACCCGGCGCAGAAGAAGGCCGTCGAGCAGGTGCTGACCGCCGGGGTGTCGCTGCTCACCGGCGGCCCCGGCACCGGGAAGAGCCGCACGGTCGCCAGCGTGGTGAAGCTGCTGGAGAGCAAGGACGTCGAGGTCGCCCTCGCCGCCCCGACCGGCCGCGCGGCCAAGCGGCTGGAGGAGCTGACCGACCACCCGGCGACGACGGTGCACCGGCTGCTGGGCGCCCAGGGCATGACCGGCGGGTTCTCCCGGGACGAGGAGTGGCCGCTGGACGCCGACGTCGTGGTGGTCGACGAGGCCTCCATGCTCGACGTCGAGCTCACCGCGGCGCTGCTGGAGGCCTGCCCCGAGGGCACCCACCTGCTGCTGGTCGGCGACCCCGCGCAGCTGCCCTCGATCGGGCCGGGCCACGTGCTCGGCGACCTCATCGACTCCGGCGCCGTCCCGGTCACCGAGCTGACCACGCTGCACCGGCAGGCCGCGGGTGGGGCGATCGCGCAGCTGGCCACCGGGGTGCGCGGCGGCGAGTTGGTGCAGGTGGAGTCGAAGGACCGCGAGGTGGTCATCGTGCCCGCGCAGGGCAGCGGGGAGGCCGCCCGCCGGGTGGTGCAGCTGGTCACCGACTCCATCCCCCGCGTGCTGGGCATCGACCCGGCCGCCGTCCAGGTGGTGACGCCGGTGCACCGCGGGCCGGCCGGCACGATCGAGCTGAACAAGGCGCTCAAGGCCCAGCTCAACCCGGGCGACGGCACGGTGTGGGGCTTCGACGTCGGCGACCGCGTGGTGGCCACCGCCAACCACCTGGACCTGGAGCCGGTCGGGTTCGCCAACGGCGAGGTCGGCGTGGTCACCGGCACCGGCGACGGCACCCTGTCGGTGGACTTCAGCTCCGGCCCGTGCACGGTCCCGACCTCGGCGCTGGGTGACCTCAAGCACGGCTGGGCGATCACCGTGCACCGCGCGCAGGGCTCGGAGTGGCCCGGCGTCGTCGTGGTGCTGCCACCCGAGGCCGGCGGGATGCTGTCGCGGCCGCTGGTCTACACCGCGCTGACCCGCGCGCAGCGGCACCTGTCGATCGTGCACGCCAGCGGCGCGGCCCTGGCGAGGGCGGTCCGCGAGGTCGACGTCAAGCCCAGGCGCACGCGGCTGGCCGCCCTGCTGCGGGAGCAGCTCGCCGAGTAGCCCCCGCCCTTCCCCCCCTGCGCACCGTCGATCGACGCTGGCTGATCACTTCCGGCCCGGAGTGATGGGTCACCGTCGATCGACGCTTCTCGGCAGGGGCGGGAAAAGGGGGTGCGGGCCTCCTCACGCTGCGGCAGCATCCACCCGTGCGCTGACGACCTCGCCCCGCCCCCTCCCCCGGCGACACCCGCGAGGTCCCCCGTGTCCATCACGCTCGACGCCCTGTTCTTCTCCTGGCCCGACGGCACGCCCGTGCTCGACGAGGTCACCGCCACGGTCGGCCCCGGCCGCACCGGCCTGGTCGCGCCCAACGGCGGCGGCAAGACCACCCTGCTGCGCCTGGTCGCCGGCGAGCTGACCCCCACCGGCGGGTCGGTCGTTGTTGACGGTGTGCTGGGGTACCTGCGCCAGGACCTGCCGCTGACCGCCACCGGCACGGTCGCCGACGCGCTCGGCGTCGCCCCGGTGCTGGCCGCGGTCCGCGCGGTCGAGGCCGGCGACGCCGACCCCGAGCACTTCGAGGTCATCGCCGACGACTGGGACGTCGAGGAGCGCGCCGCCGCGCAGCTGGACCGCCTCGGCCTGGGCGGCACGGTGCTGGACCGGCAGCTGAGCACGCTCAGCGGCGGCCAGGTGGTCGCCGTCGGCCTGGCCGGCCAGCTGCTGCGCCGTCCCGACGTCCTGCTCCTCGACGAGCCCACCAACAACCTCGACCGCACCGAGCGCGAGCGGCTGGCCGGGGTGGTCGAGGCGTTCCCCGGCACGCTGCTGGTGGTCAGCCACGACCGCGAGCTGCTGGACCGGATGGACCGCACCGCCGAGCTGACCCGCGGCTCGCTGCGCACCGTGACCGGCGGGTTCTCCGACTGGGAGGCGGTGGTGGCCGGCGAGCAGGCCGCGGCCGAGCGCGACGTCCGCGGGGCCGAGCAGGCGCTGCGCCGGGAGAGGCGGGAGCGCCAGGAGGCCCGGGAACGCGCAGGGCGCCGCAGCTCGTCGGCCGCGCGGAAGGCCCCGGACGTCGGCATCCCGAAGATCCTGCTGGGCGCGCGGAAGCGCCGGGCCGAGGAGTCCGCGGGCCGCGCCGACGGCACGCACGGCGCCCGCGTCGACGACGCGCACGCCCGGCTGCAGAGCGCCGAGGCGGCGCTGCGGGACGACACCACCATCGCCCTCGACCTGCCCGGCACCCGGGTCCCGGCCGGCCGCACCGTGGTGGACGCGGTCGGCGTCGACGTCCGCGGCCTGTTCCCCGGCGGGGTGGACCTGTCGCTGCGCGGGCCCGAGCGGGTGGCGCTGACCGGCGGCAACGGGTCGGGCAAGACGACCCTGCTGCGGGTGCTCGCCGGGGACCTGCAGCCCGACCGGGGCACGGTGACGCGGGCGGAGGGCCGGGTGGCCTACCTGTCCCAGCGGCTGGACCTGCTCGACCCCGGGACGACGGTCGCCGACGCCCTGGCCGCCGCGGCGCCCGACAGGCCCGGGACCGAGCGGCGGACCCTGCTCGCCCGGTTCCTGTTCCGGGGTGCCCGGGCACACCTGACGGTCGGTGCGCTGTCGGGCGGGGAGCGGCTGCGCGCGGTGCTGGCCTGCGTGCTGTTCGCCGAGCCCGCCCCCCAGCTGCTGCTGCTCGACGAGCCGACGAACAACCTCGACCTGGCGAGCACCGCCCACCTGGTGGCTGCGCTCGCCGCCTACGAGGGGGCGCTGGTGGTGGTCAGCCACGACGAGCGGTTCCTGGCCGAGCTGCGGCTGGACCGCCGGGTGGAGCTCAGCCCCGCCGGCAGCAGCGGCGTGCCGCGCACAGGAGCCGGTGCACCGCCGGGCCGAGCTCCGCCTCGGTGGTGACGGGCGCGTCGAAGGGCACCCGGACGTCGCGGTGCCCGCGGGCGGACTCGATGCGCAGCCGGAACCCAGCCCGGTCCAGGCCCAGCGGCCGGACGACGTCGCCCTCGCCCAGCCACTCCGCCGGGATGCGGGAGCGCAGCAGCTCCAGCTCGGCGGGGTGGTCGGCGTCCAGGTGCTGCAGCGCGGCGGCCTCGACGGCGACCAGCGGGTCGGGCCCGGCGGCGGCGTAGTCGTCGGGGTCGACCTCGACGGAGCCGCCGCCCTCGCCGAGCACCACCTCCGCGAGGTCCAGCCGCAGCAGGGTGGCCGTCGTCCCCACGTCGAGCAGGGCACCGGCCGGGACGGCCTCGGCGAAGGCCAGCGCGGCCGCCCGCTGGTCCTCGGTGCGGACCGGGCTGAGCCACCCCGACAGCCACAGCTGCGCCCGGACCGGGTCGCGCAGCGGCACCGGGGCGTGGTCGGTGACCATCAGCAGCGCGGGCAGGTCGCCGTCGGGGGCGGTGCCGACGGCGGCGGCCAGCTCGCCCTCCGCGGCGACCACGAGGAACACCTGCCCTGCGAGCGCCGGCCCTACCCACCGGGCGAGCACGGCCGCAAGCGCAGGACCACGTCGGACTACAAGACCCGGCTGCTGGAGAAGCAGCGGCTGCGTGCGCAGTACGACGTGAGCGAGACCCAGCTGCGGTTGGCCTTCGACCGGGCGAAGAAGGTCGGCCGGACGACGGGTGCGAAGACCGGCGAGGCGCTGCTGCTGGACCTGGAGTCCCGGCTGGACGCCACGGTGCTGCGCGCCGGGTTCGCACGGACGGTCTACCAGGCCCGCCAGGTGGTCACCCACCAGCACGTCACGGTGAACGGCCGCCGGGTGGACCGGCCCAGCTACCGGGTCGAGCCCGGGGACGTCGTGGCGATCGCTGCGCGCAGCCGCGCCAAGCAGCCCTTCCAGGTCGCGGCGTCCGGCGCGCACGCCGCGGCACCGGCCTACCTCGACGTCCGGCTGGCCGAGCTCACCTGCGTCGTGGCCCGCCGTCCGCAGCGGTCGGAGATCCCGGTGCGGTGCGAGGAGCAGCTGGTCGTCGAGCACTACTCCCGCTGACCCGCCCGGCCCCTCCGCCGCTCGTGATCATGGGGTTGTGGCGCGGTGACACGCCCGGGGTCCGGGTGTCCGCGGCACCAACCCCATGATCACCACCTGACCGCCACCGGGGTGACACCCCCGACAGGTGCGCCCGGCAGCGTGGAGGAATGCGCATCGTGCTCGTGGCGAACCTGCACCACCCCACCTCGGGCGGGCTGCGGACGGCGGTCGACCGGCTGGCCGCGGGATACGCGCAACGGCCCTCCCGGTCGACGTCCGTCGGCAGGCGGCCCGCGCGCCGGCCGCGGTCGACCGCATGCTCGATCTGCTCCCCGCCGCATGACCTGAGGGTGGCCCGACATCCGTGACGGTGGCCGCACGGTGCACCGACCGGCGACCGTGCAGGATGTCGGGCCACCCCGTGCTGCGGGGCCGCCGGACAACCCGCACGGTGGTCGGGTGCGACGAACCGCTGCCGCCCTGCTCCCCCTCGCCCTGGTGCTCGCCGCCTGCTCCTCCGGCGGCGGGGACGCCCCGGCCGACCAGGCGAGGAAGGCCGCCGAGCCGGCCGACTCCCCCGAGCTCACCACCGACCCGGCCGGCACGGTGGTCGACCTGGACCCCGACGCCGAGGGCATGGTGTTCGACCCGGTGACCGGCCTGCTCGCCGTCGCCGTCCGGGACCCGAACCGGCTCGTGCTGACCGACGCGGACGGGGTGCAGCAGCAGGAGATCATGCTGCCCGGGCACGCCCGGCACCTGCAGCTGGCTGCCCCCGGCGGTCCGGTGCTCGTGCCGGCCGAGGACTCGAACACCCTGGTGCAGGTGACGCTGCCCGGCGGCGAGGTCAGCGAGACGACGGTCGGGGACTACCCCCACGACGCCGCGCAGGTGGCCAGCGGCCAGATCCTGGTGGGCGACGAGATGGGCGGCACGCTGTCGGTGGTCACCGACGGCGAGGTCACGCAGACCTTCGACAGCCAGACCCAGCCCGGCGGCGTGGCCACGGTCGGCGACATCGCGGGCGTGGTCGACGTCGGCGCGTTCACGATCACCACCTACGACGTCGCCGCGGGTGAGCTGCAGACCGTGGCCGACGCCGGGGACGGGCCCACCCACGTGGTGGCCGACGGGCAGGGCCGGTTCCTGGTCGCCGACACCCGCGGGGACGCGATGCTGGTCTACGGGTCCGACCCGCTGCAGCTGGAGTCGACCTACCCGCTGGACGGCAACCCCTACGGCCTGGCCTACGACTCCACCGACCAGGTCGTCTGGGTGACGCTGACCGCGACCAACGAGGTCGTCGGGCTCTCCACCGCCGGCGAAGAGCTCACCGAGGTGGCCCGGTTCCCGACCGTCCGCCAGCCCAACACGGTCGCGGTCGACCCGACGACCGGCCGGGTGTTCGTGGGCAGCCGGGAGACCGGGCAGCTCCAGCTGGTCGACGCCCGGGGTTAGCGCCGGTCGTCGTCCTCGTCGTGCGGGACGGCGAGGGTCTGCTCGGCGACGTCGGCCGGGTCCGCCTCGGCGCCCGGGGTGGGCTCGGGTCCGACCTCCTCGGTGACGGCGCTCTCCTGCTCCAGCCGGTCGGCCTCGGGCACGGGTCCGCTCACGGGGTCCTCCTTCGTCGACTGCGGTGTCCCCGGGTCCTGTCCCGGTACGGCGCGGACGACACCTCCAGCAGGTGACCGGCTCGCCGACGGCTGGCACCATCGGTCGGGTGTCGACGACCGGTGAGTGGCAGTACGCCCCGCTGCGGATCCCGACCGGCACCTCCCGGTCGGCCGCCGCGCAGATGATGAGCCTGCAGGCCGAGCGCGGCGGGTGGGAGCTCGCCCGGCTCCAGGTGCACGCCGACGGCAGCCGCCGGGTGATCATGCGCCGCCGTGCGCGCCTGGACTACCTCCCGCTCCCCGCGGTCTGACACCCCCCAGGTACCGCTTCCGGTACGTGGGCACGGCCGCGGCTACGGGACGAGCACGACCTTGCCGACGGTGCCGCGGTCGCCGAGGGCGACCAGCGCGGTCTGCGCCTGGTCCAGCGGCAGCGTCTGCCCGATCACCGGGTCGATCTTCCCGTCGGCGAACAGCGCGCACAGCGCGTCGTGCACCTCGGCGATGCGGCCCGGGTCCTTGCTGCGGTACAGGCCCCAGTGCAGGCCGAGCACCGAGTAGTTCTTCACCAGCAGGTGGTTGGCCTTGGCAGCGGGGATGCGGCCGGAGGTGAACCCGACGACGACGATGCGGCCCTCGAAGGCGATGCACTTGGTCGACCCGTCGAAGACGTCGCCGCCGACCGGGTCGTAGACGACGTCCGCGCCGTGCCCGCCGGTGATCTCCTTGACCCGGGCGACGAAGTCCTCGCTGGAGTAGTCGACCACGTGGTCGGCACCGAGGTCGCGGCACACCGTCGTCTTGGCCGCACCCCCCGCGGTGGCGATGACCTGGGCACCGGCTGCCTTGCCCAGCTGGATGGCCGCCGTCCCCACGCCGCCGGCGCCGGCGTGCACCAGCAACCACTCCCCCGGCTGCAGGGCGGCGCGACGGTGCAGGCCGACGTAGCCGGTCTGGTAGGTGATGTAGAGCGCCGCGGCCTGCTCGTCGGACATGCCGTCGGGCACCGGCCAGGCAAACGCCTCGTCCACCAGCGCGTACTCGGCGAGCGCGCCGGGCCCCCCGGACGGCGACCCGAGCACGCGGCGGCCGTCGGGCAGCTCCCCGCACAGCTCCAGGCCGGGGGTGAACGGCAGCGGGGGCTTCTCCTGGTAGGTGCCCTGCGCCATGAGGATGTCGGGGAAGTTCAGGGCCGCGGCCCGCACCTTCACCTTGAGCTGACCGGGACCCGGTTCGGGCTCGGGCACCTCGTCGAGGGTCATGACGTCGACCGGGTCACCGAGGGAGTGCACTCGCCACGCGCGCATGGCCGCGACCTTGCCAGACCCGCTCAGAGCGGGCCGCGCAGGGCCCCGGGGATGCGGGCGGACTCCCCCGTCGCCGTCTTCGCGGCGGGTACGCCCTGGAAGCGGTAGGGCACCGCGCCCACGCCGGGCTGGACGACGTAGGCCGCGCCCGGGTCGGCCCCGGCCCAGGCGGCCTGCATCGCGGCGGCGACCTCGTCGGCGGTGAGCACCGGGAAGTCGGCGGCGGCGAAGTGCTCGCGCAGCGGGTCGATGATCGAGGTGTCGGCGAAACCCGGGCAGATCGCGGAGATGGTGATGCCCTCGGGGTGCAGCACCGGGGCCATCGAGCGGACGAAGGCCACCGCCCCGGCCTTGGCCACCGAGTAGGCCTGGTCGGTCGGCATCGGCGAGAGCCCGGCCAGCGACGCGGTCACGACGACCGAGCCGCCCCCGGCCCGCCTCAGCGCCGGGCGGACGGCGTCGGTGCCGTAGACCACGCCGTGCAGGTCGATGCCGACCACGCGCAGGTACTCCTCGACGTCCAGGGCGTCGGTGGTGCCCGAGCCCGCGATGCCGGCGTTGAGGAAGGCGGCGTCCAGCCGGCCGTGCTCGGCCTCGACGGCGGCCACGACGGCGACGTTGGCCGCGTGGTCGGCGACGTCGAGGACGGCGAAGCCCACGCCCAGCTCCTCGCCGACCCCGCGGTTGCGCTCGGAGTCCAGGTCGGCGAGCACCACCCGGACGTCGGCGTCCCGCAGCCGGGTGGCCAGCGCGCGGCCGAAGCCCCCCGCCCCTCCGGTGATCAGCGCGACGGAACCGGGCCGGGGAGTCTGGTCGCTCATGCCCGGCATCGTGGCACGGGCGTGGCCCGGGTCACCCGTTCGGGTCGGGCGGCTGCACCCCGGGAGCGGGCCGGCCGATGGGAGGAGGTGACCTGGCCGCCTGCCCTGCTGCGCACCGCTGCGTTCGGCGCGCTGTTCGCCGTCGCCGCCCTCGTCGGACGCGCAGCCGTCGTCGAGGGTTCGGCGGTCAGCCTGGTGTGGCCCGCCGCCGGCGTCGGGGCCCTGTGGTTGCTGCTGCAGCACGGACGCCGCACCCGCTGGCTGGACGGGCTGCTGCTGGTCGGGCTCGCCGTCGCCGTGGACCTGGCGACGGGCGGGACCCCGGTGCTCGCGGTCGGGCTGGCCCTGGTGGGCCTGCTGCAGGCGCTGCTGCTCGGTCACCTGCACCGGTTGCTGGCGACCCCGGGCCGGCCCGGTCCGCTGCTGCTGGACATGCGTGACCTCGGCGCGCTGCTGCTGGCGATCGGGGTCGCCACCACGGCCGGTGCGGTGGCGGGGACCCTGGTGCTGCGGGTCGCCGGGGACGGCGGGACGCCGGCCGACCTGCTCGTCTGGCAGGCCCGGAACGGGGCCGCCGCGCTGGTCGTCGTCGCCGCCGGGCTGAAGGTGCGGCAGCTGGTGCTGCAGCGCCGCAGGGTGACCCACCCGCAGCTGGTGCCCTTCCAGGTGCCCCGCGGGTGGCGGGCGGTCGAGCTGGCGCTGGCCGTCGCGGTCTCGGTGCTGGGCAACCTGGCCGTCTTCCTCTGGCTGCCGCACTACCCGATCGCCTTCCCGCTGTTCGCCCTCACCGCCTGGGTGGCCCTGCGCTTCGACACCGCGCTGACCGCATTGCGGACCGCGGTGGTCAGCCTGGTCGCCGTCCTGTTCACCCTGCACGGCAGCGGGCCCTTCGCCGGGGTCGACGACGTCCTGGCGCGCGCCGGCATCGTGCAGGCCTACGTGGCCATCGGCGCCGCGCTGGGCCTGGCCCTGGCCCTGGTCCGCGACGAGCGCCTCGTGCTGGTCGGGCAGCTCCGGGAGGCCGTCGACTACTCCGAGGAGCGGCACCGCCAGGTGCGGGTGCTGGCCGACGCCACGCGCACGGTGCTGCTGGCCGACGACCCCCGGCACGCGGTCTGCGCCGCCGTCCGGGAGGCGGTCGGGGCCGACGGCGCCTACCTCATGGAGCCCGACGGGGAGGGCAACCTGGTGTCCACCGCGGTGGACGGGCTGGACCTGGAGCCGTTGCGCTTCCCCGCCGACCCCGCGCGGTCGCTGACCGCGCGGGTCGTCGAGGACGGTCGGGCGCGCTTCGTCACCGACGCCGCCGCCGAGCCCGGTGTGCACCAGCAGTTCATCGGTGACCTCGGTGTCGTCTCGGCGGTCTGGCAGCCGGCCGCGGTGTCCGGGAACCGGGTGGTGGCGGTCATCGTCGTCGTCTGGCGCACCCCGGTCGACGCCTTCTGCGACACCACCCGCGGCGTGCTCACGGTGCTCGGCGCCGAGGCCGCCCGGGCCATCGAGCGGGGCACCCTGCTCGAGGAACTGGCCCGCGCGGCCGACCGCGACCAGCTCACGGGGTTGGCCAACCGTCGCCGCTGGGACGACCTGTCGACGATGGAGGTGGCCCGCGCGCAGCGCACCGGTGCGCCGTTGACCTTCCTGCTGCTGGACCTCGACCACTTCAAGGCGTTCAACGACAGCCGGGGCCACCAGGAGGGCGACGTGCTGCTGCAGGAGTTCGCGGCCGCCGCGACCGGGTGCCTGCGGGAGGGCGACCTGATCGCCCGGTGGGGCGGCGAGGAGTTCGCCGTGGCGCTGCCCGACTGCTCCGCGGCCGAGGGGCTGCAGGTCGCCGACCGGATCATCGCCGCGGTGCCGCAGGGCCAGTCGGCCACGGTCGGTGTGGCCCAGTGGCTGCCCGGGGAGAGCGGCGCGGACGCGCTGGGCCGGGCCGACGCCGCGCTGTACGCGGGCAAGAGGGCCGGCCGGGCGCGGGCGGTGCTGGCCGGTCAGCCGCTGGCGGTCTGACCGCCCCGGGCCGCGGCCACGAACGCCGCCGTCGCCGCCTCGTCGTCCAGGACGGTGAACCGCAGCGTGCTGCCGTCGACCCAGGCCGAGAGCTCCCGGCGCGGCCCGGTCAACCGACGCACGGTGCGGACGTCGACGCCGGTGACCCGGGTCAGGTCCACCCCGGCCAGGGTGGGCTGCCCGATCAGCTGGGCGTGCGCCAGCCAGAGTCGCCGGCCGGCGATCGCCAGGGCCTGCGCGCTCCCCGGTGCGGGCACCCTGCCCTGGGTCACCCGCAACGGGGTGACCGGGGCGAACCCGTCCTGGGTGAGCTGCCCGACCAGGAAGGCGACCAGCGCGTCCACTAGCTGGCCTTGAGGAACCGATCGAGCACGCGGATGCCGAACTGCAGGCTCTCCACCGGCACCCGCTCGTCGATGCCGTGGAACAGCCCGGCGAAGTCCAGGTCGGCGGGCAGCCGCAGCGGGGAGAACCCGAAGCAGCGCATGCCGAGGGTCTCGAAGCTCTTGGCGTCGGTGCCGCCGCTCATGGTGAACGGCACCGGGCGGGCGCCGTCGTCCTCGGCCTTGAGCGCGGCGACCATCTGCTCGACCAGCGGGCCGTCGAAGGTGGTCTCCACGGCCTGGTCGTGGTGGATGTACTCCCGGGTCACGCCCTCGCCGAGCAGCTCGTCGACCTGGGCCTCGAAGGCCTCCTCCTGCCCGTAGAGGAACCGGCCGTCGATGGTGGCGCTGGCGGTGCCGGGTATGACGTTGGTCTTGTAGCCGGCGTCGAGCATCGTGGGGTTGACCGTGTTGCGCAGGGCGGCGCCGATCATCCGGCTGATCGAGCCGAGCCGGGACAGCGCCTCGTCGGGGTGGTCGACGTCGATCTCCACGCCGTAGGCGTCCGAGACCTCCTCGATGAACTGCTTCATCGGCGGGGTGAGCACGGTGGGCAGCCGGGTGGAGCCGATCCGGGCGACCGCGGCCGACAGCTTCGTCACCGCGTTGTCGTCGTGCACGAAGGAGCCGTGGCCGGGGCGGGCCTTGGCCGTCAGCCGCATCCAGGCCAACCCCTTCTCGGCGGTCTGGATGAGGTACAGGCGCAGGTCGTCGCGGACGGTCAGGCTGAACCCGCCGACCTCGCTGATGGCCTCGGAGACGTTGTCGAACAGGTCGGCGTGGTGGTCGACCATGTAGTGCGCGCCGTACGTGCCGCCGGCCTCCTCGTCGGCGACGAACGCGAGGACGACGTCCCGGGGCGGCTTGGTGCCCGTGCGCGCCCAGTCGCGGACCAGCGCCAGGGTCATGGCGTCCATGTCCTTCATGTCGACCGCGCCGCGACCCCAGACGTAGCCGTCGCGCTGCTCGCCGGAGAACGGGTCGACGGTCCACTCGCTGCGGTCGGCGGGGACGACGTCGAGGTGGCCGTGGACCAGCAGGCCGGGGCGGTTGCGGTCCTCACCGGGGATGCGGGCGACCAGGGAGGCGCGGCCCTTCTCCGACTCGTGGATGACCGAGTCGATGCCGACCTCGTCGAGCTTGCCCGCCACCCACTCGGCGGCCTTGCGCTCCCCCGCGCTGGTGGTCGTGTCGCCGGTGTTGGTCGTGTCGATGCGGATGAGCTCGCTGAGCAGGTCCGCGACCTCGGCCTGGGCGTGGGCGAGCGGGGCGGGTGCGGTCGTCTCGGCCATGCGCCCGATCCTCCCACCGGGCAGGCATCCCGGCCGCCCCGCGCCCACCCGTCGAGCCTCCGGCCGCCCGGTCGCCACGCAGCCGTGCGGTCGGCGCGTGCCGCGACCGGATCACCGCCTGGCGGCCGGCTGGGCACCGGCGCGCCGTCCGCGAGGGGGTGCCCGGACGGCGATCGGGGTCCCGTATGCTTCGCCATGGCCGCGCCGCAGTGCGCCGGCCCACCTGTCCGGGTGGCGGAATGGCAGACGCGCTAGCTTGAGGTGCTAGTGCCCTTTATCGGGCGTGGGGGTTCAAGTCCCCCCTCGGACACTCAAAAGCCCAGTTTAGGGGCCCGTTTCACTCTCTCGTGATACTCCGGTGATACTGATCTTGATCGAGGGACCGGTTTCGGGCCGGTGCCGAGCCAGCTCGACGGTCCGCGAGTTCACCCACGCCCGACTCGAGGGAGCAAGCGGCTGGGCCTGTCCTGCGTGTGCTGGTCGCCGCCTGACCTGCACAAATGGCGCGTATCCCTCCGCGGCGAGGTCTTGTAGCGCCGGCTCGCTTGACCGCGGGTGCTGCAGATGCTGTCCGCGCCCGAGTTCAGGAGGGCGTTGCGGCGGGGATCGAAAGTCAACCTCCCCTTGATGCCGGGCTTGGTGGACCGAGTCGGCTTGCCCTTCAAGTCGAACGTCCTCTTCGGCGGGCGCCCCAACTGATGGTGGCCTTCGACTGACCAGCATCGACCTGTCAGCAGGTGGCATTACGGTGACGGTGCGGCCCTATCCGAGGCCGCGGGCCTTGGGAGGTGGACGAAGGTGGGCGCGCCCGAGTCCAACGCCGGGGATGACTTTCACTTCTGGTGGGCCGCGAGCCGAGCACTCGCGCTCATCGAGCCCGGCACGGAGAACCGGCTCCTGGTAATTGAGGGGCTCGCGCCGGTCGACGATCCGGACGATGAGTACGAGATCGTCGACGTCGCCGAGTACCTCGGCGGCGCGGACTTCGCTAGCGCCACGACCATTCTGATCTCCCAGCTCAAGTACAGCACCCGGCACCCCGACCGTGCGTGGACAGCAGCGCAGATCACCCGGAAGCGAAGCCGCCGCGGAAAGGACGCTGAAGCCAAGATCACCCGGTCGGTCATCAGGGACCTGGCGGACACGTACGCCCAACTGATGGCCGACCACGGGCGGGACGCCGTCGCAGGAAAAGTTCGGATTCGTCTCGTTAGCAATCAGCCGGGCGACCCGCTGCTGACGGGCGGCATCACCGCCGCCGCCTCCTGGGCCCGCGAGCAGGGACCCGGCGCCAAGCGCGAGGCAATGCTCAAGGCCCTCCCGGACCAGGAGTCGCAGGTCATCCGTCAGCTCTCCGAAGCGGTCGGCCCGCGACTGACCAGCGCCGACTTCTGCGACTTCATCACCGTTCTCGACCTGTCGGAAACTGGGGCCCTCGACCGTGCAGCCCTTGCCCGCAGCGTCCGAGCCGGCGCGGCCGAGCTCTCTCCAGGGCGGGGCCCGGACTCGGGCCGCCGTCTGTTCGATCTCGTCCGACAGCAAGCCCTGCCAGAGTCGCGGCGCGAGGGTCTCACTGCCGCCGACATCCTCGCCGAACTGGACGTGGCGGACCTGCTCGACCTCTACCCAGCACCACCTCGGCTTGCGGAGCTGTCGGACCCCCTGGCCTCACCGGGCGCGTGTGCGGTGGCCGAGGCCGCTACCGCTCACCTCGGCGAGATCGTCGTCGCGCACGGTCCTGCCGGCGCCGGGAAGACGACAGCGGTTCGGCAGGCGGTCGATCACCTGCCCCACGGGTCCACAATGATCCTGTACGACTGCTACGGCGGCGGGGACTACCTCAGCGCTGGCGAGGAACGGCACACCCCTCCACGTTTCGTCATGCAGGTGGCGAACGACCTGGCGCAGCGGTGTGGGACGCCGCTGCTGCTGCATCCTCCGGCGCTGGACGCGGACCTGTGGCGCCACCTCTCACGGAGGCTGAGCCGGGCGGTCGAGACGCTCCCCCCGGGCGCAGTCCTCGTGCTGGCGGTGGACGCGGCAGACAATGCCGCCGTGGCAGCGGCCGAGCGGGGCGACCCCTGCTTCCTGCCGGGCCTCCTCGCTCTGCCGCTGCCCCCGCAGGTCACCGTCGTGCTCACCACCCGCAGCCACCGCATCGACATCACCGGCGCGGCGGACGCGCCCAAGGTGGACGTCCTCCAGTTCGACGCCCCAACCTCCGCCACCCACCTGCGGCGGCACCGTCCGGATGCGTCGAATGCGGACACCGCCGCCTTCCACGAGCGGACCGGCGGCAACCCCCGGGTCCAGTTCTACGTGCTGGAGCAGGCCGCATCGAACGACTGGGACATGCCTGCCCTGCTTGCGGCATGCAGCCGCACACCCGAGCCGCTGTTCGCCGACCTCATGGACTCCGCGCTCAAGGGCAGCGGCGCCGGTGCCGGCGGTCAACGGTGGCTGGCGCTGATGCTGGCATTGGCCCGGCCGGTGAGCATCGGCACACTCGCCGACGCCCTCGATGTCGACGCGGGGGCCGTGTCTGCCTTCGCCGACGGGTTAACCCCCGGCGTGGCGGTGCTTAAGGGCGCCATCCAGTTCCGCGACGAGGACTTCGAGACCTTCGTGCGTGGCCGAGTCGACCCAGATGACGTCGTCACGGCTCATGGCCGGCTGGCCGACCTGTTCCTCCCCCGACGGACCGACGACGCGGACGCCGCCGCACATGTCGCCGAGCACCTGTTCGCCGCGGCCCGGAACAACGAACTGCTGCAATTGGTCCTCAACGAGGACTCCCCCCGCGGCATTGCGGACGGATTCCGCCGTGAGCAGGTGCAGGGCCGCCGCCTGGACCTGGCCGTACGGGCAGCCGCCGATGCGGATGACGCCGCAATCGCCGTGCGGGTCGCGGCTCGCGCGTGCGACACGGCCTCTCGGCTCGACACTCTGTCCCGGCTCGTCGAAGCGCACCTGGACCTGGTTGCGCGGTACGCGGACGTCGACCTGCTGCGGACCTACGCACTCAAGCAGAGCCGCGGCACCTGGCTCGGGCCCGTCCAGATGCGCCTCGCGGCCGCGCTGTCGAGAGACCCCGAGCGTCAGACTGCGGCTCGCGAGGCGCTGGACAGCGCCGACGCATGGGTGCACCGGTGGATGGCCGGTCGAGAGGACGAGACCCGCCACTGGGGAATCGAGGCGGACGACGTGGCCGGCGCGGCAGAGGCGCACTTCCGACTGGACGGGGTCGACGCGGCCGTCGCGTCACTGCGTCGCTGGCGACCAGTGTCCTTCGCGCTGGAGGCGGCCGCGAGCCTCGCCGGTCGTGTCGCTGGTGAGGTCGGCCCCGACTCCGTACGGGCGGCCCTGGGTGCAGCTGGCATTCCGGCACTCGTGCAGGCGCCGTTCCTCGCCCACGCCGCCACCCCTACGGCCAATCCGGATCCGGACTGGATCGACATCGTCGTCGCGGCTCTGGTGGCCCGCACCTCGGACAAGTCGGAGCCCTGGCATGCCCGCCTGCTCGACACGGTGGTGCGCCACGGGAGCAAGGAAGCGGCAGGAGCGCTCGTCCGGCGCTGGAAGCGTGACCTTCCCGCTTCCACTTGGTCGTTCCGCACGCCAGGGTCGGACGGCGTCAGAGCCTTGCGCTGCCATGCCGTTGCCGCCGCCCTCGCCGACACCAACCTCGACGTCAATGCGCTGGTCCCGGCCTCACTGCAGCCTGGCGAGACGAAGAACGGTTACTCTCACGATCCGCACGGCCGGGAACGCGGCGAGTGGATCCAATCGGTCGGTTCCCTCGGAGCAGTCGCCGTCTTGGCCGCGCGGGCCGCGGCCGGTGACGACGTCCGCGATTCCGTCGTCGAGGAGGTCGATGGCGCACTCACCGGACGGCTCCAGACGGCAAGACACCGGTGGTTCAAGTACGACACGTCGTTCCGCACCTGGGCCTCATTCGCCGCAGAAGCGGTCGTGGATGCCGACGCACCGGCCGACTTGTTAGACCGGATCGCCAGCGCCGCGCCGGAGCTCGTGCGCGACGGCGCGCCGGAGCTATGGCTCGACCTCGCCGACATGCTCGCCGCGCGGCCTCGACACACGGACAGGGCCGCCGACCTGGCTATGCGAGCGACAGCAGCCGTCCGCAATGGCGCCTACCCGGCACCCGACCGCCTGGACCTGCTGGCTCGCGCCGCCGACATCGCCGGAGGGATCGCACCCGCGCTCGGGCGACAGCTCTTCGAGCACGCCATTGAGGCCGCCACGGGCATCAACGACGACGCCGCCCGGCTGCTCTCCGTTCACGCCGACCTCGCCCGCCGCGCCACGCTGATGGCGGACCAACGGACGCAGGTCGCAGCCAAGCTCGTCCGCGCCGCCGAAGACGTCGCCCCGCACGTCACCGATCCCGACGTCGTCCCGCACGAGGCGGTCGCCGGCGCTGCCTCCCACCTCGATGCGGCGGTCGGCCTCGCTGCCGTGAGCCGCTGGGACGATGAAGCTCGCGTGAGGATGGCCACGACGCTGCCCCCGGCCTTGCTCGGCGCGGTCGACGGCGGTGCCATCTCAGCCGCAGACGCGCTGGCGCTCGACAATCTCATCGAGGATGACGGCGCCCGGTTGAGCTTTCAGCTCGCACTGATCGAGCAGATGCCAGTTGGCGACGCCGGCACGGTGGCGGCGAGGCGGGCGACAGCGCGAGCGTCGTCGTGGCTGCGTCACCACGTGCCGGCACGCCTCCAGCCGGCCTTCGCCCGGCGGCTCCTCGACGAGTCGGCCGACCGCGCCCTCGACGCCACGGTGCGCGCTGAGCTCGAGGCCACCCGGGAGGTCACACCTCCGAAGAACCTAGATGAGCCGGCCACCTGGAGCCGGCCGTGGGCGGGCGGCGACCCTGCTGCGCCGGTTCGGGCGTTGCTGGACGCTCCGGGATCCCGGAGCTGGACGACGCTGGCCGAGGACGTGACGCTCCTCATGGACGCACACGTGTACGGGGAGCAGCTGCGGTCCTTCGTAGCTGCGGTCCTTCTGGCGACCCCTCCGATGCAGCGGCCGGAGGCGCTCGCCGCCTTCACCGAGATCCCGGGTTGGCGAAGCGTCGACACGGTGCTCCCCGTGCTCGCCGAGTACGTCGGTCGTTGGCGGGAGTGGCCCGGTGTTCGCGAGTGGGCGGCAGGGGCGCTGCCCAACCTGCTCGAACGGCACCTTGTGGATCTGGTCGCATGGCCGGTTGACGTCGGACCGCTGGTCGCGCAGCTCCGAGGTCTCGTGGACGACGACGACGTGATCCGGCGCGCTGTCCTTGAAGCGTTGCCGGGTGCGCGGCCGCAGCTCACCGCCCAGGGCTGGCAGAACATCGCCGCGCTCCTCGGCCGGCTATGCCCGCCGGCCGACGCCGCGAGCGCAGTCGTCGGGTTGTTGGCCGACCGCACCACCGGGGACTCGGCCGGGCAAGCCCCTACCGTCGCGACCGAGCCCGGACCCATCGTCATGCTGTTGTGGAGCGCCTTCGGGCATCCCCGACGGGAAATCCGCTGGCGTGCCGCCCACGCCGTCCGCCACATGCTGACCCGTGCCGACCCGGTCCGTGCCGCCGACTTCACGGCCAGGTTGATCGGCTGCCTGGACCTCGTTGACGTCGGCCAGTATCGGGACCAGGAACTTCACTTCTATCGTTTGTCCGCCCTTGCTGCGCTGCTCACGGCCCTGGCGCGCGTCGCCGCCGACAAGCCTGCCCTCCTGGAGCCACACGTCCAGACGCTGATCCGGATCGCGACCAGCCGCGACCTGCCGCACGCCCAGATCCGCGAACTCGCCCGCTCAACGGCCCTGGCCGTCACAGAACACCTCGGTGCCGTCCCCGACGAACTTCGCCACGTGAACCGGCCGGTTAGTTGCGCCGTCGACCGGGAACACCGCTACGTCAACGACCGCCAGATCTCCGACGACCGGCGGTACCGCTTCGACCAAATGGACACGATCCCCTACTGGTACGCGCCCCTGGCGCGCGTGTTCGGAGTGGAAACCGACGCCATTGCCGAGCGCGCCGAGCGGTGGATCCTCGACGAATGGAGCCGCAGCGAGGACGACTGGATGACCGACGTCCGCGAATTACGGGACGAACGGTCCTACCGTCAGATGCACAACGACCACGGGTCCATCCCGCCCGAGGAAAACCTGCGCCTCTACCTCGAGTACCACGCGATGCTGGTCACGGCCGGCGAACTCGTTGATGCCGGCACGTCAGTCCACTTCGACCCCTGGGAGGATGCACCGGATCCGTGGCAGGACTGGCTGCAACAGCACCTGCCCACTGACACCGAGATCTGGCTCTCGGACCTGCGCGCGCCTGTCCCGGTCGAGCCCGGGCTGTTCGGCCACCTGCCGCCGCTGGGCGAGTGGGAAACCCCAGAGCCCGAGGAATACGACCGGGCCTTCGGACTCGTAGACGGAGGCCTTCCCGAGACGGTCATAGTGGCGGGCAGCATGAACGTGTCTCGGGCCGGCGCCTACGGGGACACGTACATCTCGTCGGCCCTCGTGCTTCCCGACAACGCCGCCGATCTGCAACGGGCCCTTGTCGCGGCCTCCAACCCGAGGCACTACAAACTGCCAGATGAAGGCGACGACCGGTTCGAGATCGACCACGGGGTCTTCGCTCTTCGCGGGTGGCTCACCGGCGCCCATCACAAGCCGGAGTCCCTCGACGAGCATGACCCCTATGCCCACGGTGTGTACAAGGCGATCAACCTGCCCGGTCGCCGGTTCCGCGACGCCGCCGGGGCTCGACTCGACCCGACCGGGCTTGCGTTGCTCTCCCCGGAGGGGAACACCGTCGCACGAGCCGAGCAATGGGCCGATCCCCAAACGGAGGATCCGGACGCGGACACGTCATCCGGCTACCGGGTTCGCGTAGACCGCGCCACCCTTCTACATCACCTGGCCGACAGCGGTACCAACCTGATCGTGGAGGTCCAGATTGGACGGCACCGACGCAACCGTGGAAGAGACGACGAATACCGGCCGCCCCGAAGCCGCATTTACCTCGTCGACGCTACTGGAGACGTCACCATCCGCTGACCCTGTGACCGCACTGGGCGAGCGCATCCTCACTGAACTCGGCGAAGCCGAAACCACAGACACGCTCACCCGCTGGTTGACACACCATGCTGCCCGAATCATGGACGCAGCCGATCGCGCCCGTGCCGCTGGAGAGCCCGACGCCGATGCCCGCGACGCGGAGGCGCGCGCAGCCATCCTCGAGCTGTGGCGGCACCGGTCGTCGTGGCCGAGCGGGTGGCCGCCGTCCCGCGCCGCCGCGATTGTCGAGCTTCTCGAGGGGCTGCCCGACCTGGAGGACCCAGCGTGGTTCCGCGTCAGCGCCATTGGCCGACTGCAGGATCTGCATCACCACGTCCTCGCCGTGCTCGCCGACCTCGTCTCCGCCTCCGCCGACGGTGTCGAGGAGGGATGGCTCCAATCCTTCGGCGATCAACTGACGCCCGACGAAATGACGCTCCTGACCCGGGCTGCTGGTGCACCACGACGTCTAAATAGCGTCCTGCGGGGAGGAACATCTTCGCTTGACCAGTTACGGCGCCGCCTCGCGCTCGGGGGCTCCGAGAATGTGGACGAGGAGCCCGCCGAAAACACTGATGCCGGTGAATCAACTTCCGCAAAGGGCCCGGGTGTTCTTCTTTCGTCGTCTCATCGGCTGGTCCAACTTGCTGATGCCTATCGTGACGTCGTGAAGGATTTGCTACGACGGGCTGGAAGTGCATCGAGCCTAGGCCAGGTTGACGACGACGTGCCATGGACCGGCGACGACAACGATCCTGTCATCGTTGGATAAGCACACGCGGCGTTCAACAGATGGTTCCTCACAATTTTTCAAACTAGGTTCTAGTCGAGTGAAGATCGTCTTCGCCGGTGCCCGCAGGACTCGGTTCGTCAGGCGCATACTTAGGCTGCTTGCGCTCACGCATACCCATATGGACTCTCGCAATGGGGAGGTTCGCCGTCGCTCGTTGATGTGCGGCCTGCGCTCTGCAGGAGACCGTAGTGGCCCCCCATCTGTTGAAGAGCTTCGCAGCAAGCCGAAAGCGGTCGATGATATGGGTGACCATCCAACGCCACACCCAAGCAAGAGCATCGATCTGCTCGCCGCGGTACGCGGACGAGCGTAAGGGGCGGCTGAGCCAATGGTAGGACTAGCAGCCCCCCGGTTCACACTGCCACCCAGGATTGACATCAACGTCGACGGCCGCCGATCGGTCTATTTAGATCTCAAGGACTGGATCAATCTCGCCAAAGTGATAAAGGGCATGTCGGCTCCCGATGGGTACTCGGAACTACTGCTATCGGCCCGCAGAGCCTTGGCCGACCAGACGGCCATGTTCCCCCTATCGGGCACCCACTACATAGAAATCAGCGAGATCGCCGATCCGGCGCAGCGACAAGACCTCACGGCAGTCATGGAGGAGCTCTCCGAGTTTCGGGTCATGCTCGGCCGCCCGACGATCATGCGACTGGAGATCCAGGCAGCCCTCCACCGCATACTGGGCGTGGACACGCAGGAGCCTACTGTGGCACTTTTCGGGAACTCATTCGCATGGGCCTTCGGTATGCGCGGTGGGCTACGAATCCTCGGTGCGGATGGGCAGGACCTCACCGACGCGCGTCGGGACACGGATCTGTACCGACAGATATCCCGCGAGTTTGAGCGCGGAATGCTAGCGGGGCCGGCAGACGACGAGGCCGCGCAGATGCGTCTGGATGGCCACTACCGACCGGAGCTTGTGCGGGCAACGGCCGAGCGCAGGGCGGAGCAGGAGCGAGAGCAAGCGGCTCGCCTGGACGCAGAGCCTCGCTGGCGTAGAGGTCGGTTGAGGGATGTCATCAGTGCGCGAGAACTGACCCTCGAATGGTCGGATCCGATCACCGAAGCCCTAATCGAGGCCGGGACGACGATCAGTCAGGTTTTTGGCACCGACCGGAATGCCATCCGGTCATTCGCAGACGGCATGCCGTCGAACTGTGTCGCCGTTTCACTTAAGACCCACTATCACCGCGACCGTCAGCACTTATGGACGGTGAACGATATCGAGGACATTGATGCCCTGTCTGCGGCCGTGCCCTATTGCGACGCCGTGCTGACCGATAAGGCGGCAAGAAATGCGATCGTGACGACCAAAGTTGACCAGCAAGCCGGCACGTTTATGCCTCGCACGGCCCGGGATCTGGCTGATTGGCTCATCGGAGGATGAGCGTTCTGGGACCGGCTTCGGCGCTGGCTGCGCCTGCTGTGATACTGATCTTGATACTGCAGGCGAGGGGAGCGAGTGCATGTGAACGCATCTAGATGTAGACGCCGAAGCCCCTGACGCCTTGAACCTGCAGCTCAGAGCGTCGAATGGCGTCCAGATGTCCGATTGACCTCCGGAGTTCAAGTCCCCCCTCGGACACTCAGAACCCCAGTTCAGGGGCTTGTTCGACCCTCGCGCGATACCCGGTTGATAGTGGTCTTGGTCGAAGCTCCCGGCGAGACCAGCGGCCCAACCGTGGTCCCCGTCCATGTGTGGCTGGTTGCGGCGGGTCTGCGGTACCCGGCCCGCTCGACTTGGGCTCCTGAGCTGCAGGAACTGTGCATCGGTGAGGACGCCGACGTCGTGGGTCGCACAGGCTGCGACGAGCACCTCTGCTCCCTATGGCGCCCACGCTCGAGCGTGTGCTGGCGTTGCTCCGGGCCAGAGGTCCCCCTCCGCCACCGAATCCGTACTCAGTCGCGGCCTGCAGCCCACCGCCTTGCGCGTCCGACCTGCGGCCGGTCACCTCACTCGCAGAGCGTCGTCACCGATGGCGTGGGCATCGGCTCCTGACGACATCAGCAGATGCAGATCGGTCTCGCCCGGCCCGCATCCAGCAGAGGAACACAGCCGTGAGCTGGTCTCGCCGCCCGGTGCCTCGTGACCGCACGGTGGACCTCCGAGCCGCCCGCCTCCCGCCTGACGCAGGGCCCGCTGTTGTTCCGTGGCCAAGAATGATCCGCGGGCAACCGCCCGGTCCTGCGACGAGAGTGGGTGAGGACGATGTACCTCGAGGACTACGCAGTGGGGCTCACGGTCACGCTCGATCCGGTGCAGGTCTCCGAGCAGGAGATCATCGAGTTCGGCACCAGCTACGACCCTCAGCCCTTCCACGTCGACCCGGTCGCCGCTGCCGACGGCCCGTTCGGGTCCGTCATCGCCAGCGGCTGGCACACCTGCGCGCTCTCCTGCGCGCCTTGGTCGCCGGCTTCTTCTCACCCCTGTCGAGCCTGGGCTCCCCCGGTATCGACGAGCTGCGCTGGGCCGTACCGGTGCGGGCCGGTGACGTGCTCACGGCGACCGCGATCGTGTTGGAGAACCGTCGCTCGGCCAGCAAGCCCGACCGCGGAATCATCCGGACCGCCATCACGACCCGCAACCAGGACGGCGCGACGGTGCTGACCCTCACGGCGATCAACCTCATCCTGGCGAACCCATCGTCGACGGGCTACTGAAGGTCGGCACGAGGTCAAACGCTGCGGCGCGATCCTGCAGCTGTCGCCTGCAGCCTCGGCGAGTGCAGCCGGAGTTCCGGTGACGACGGCGATGTCCTGGCGGTCAATGGCCCGCCGGGGTCGTCCCATGCCGCCCCCGTCCGGCTGATCGTGTGGCCCGGGACCGTCTGACGTCCGGTGAGCAGCGGGGCGATGGTCCGGCCGTGACTGCTGCATGAACAAGACACCCGAGCTGTGCTGCTGACGCCGTTGCTGCACCGAGGTTGGTCGCCCGGAAAGGATTCAGTCCTACGGAGATCGATGTCGACCATGCGGACCACCAAGCAGCTGAGCATCACCTTTCCCCTCGCGATGGCGGAGGCGCTCACCGAGCGTGTGGCTGCCGGCGACTACGCCAGTGAGAGCGAGGTCATCCGCGACGGCCTACGCGCACTGTTCGCCCGCGACGAGGCCGTCGAGGCCTGGCTGCGGTCCGAGGTCACCGCCTCCTACGACGAGCTGCGCGCCGACCGCACGGGCGCCATCAGCTCCGCCGACCTGCGCGCCCACCTGTCCGCGCTGCACGCCCGGCAGGCCACGGAACGTCAAGAGTGGACCGGCGAGTCGTCTACTCACCCCGCGCCCAGCACCAGCTCACCGAGCTCTACCTCTGGATCGCCGACCAATCAAGCTTCCCGGACCGCGCCCACGACTTCACCACCGCGATCATCGACCACTGCGACGGCCTCGCGGATGCACCGATGCTCGGGCGAGCCCGAGACGATCTGCGACCTGGGCTACGAACCACGGCTTTCGCCGCCGTGTCGTTGCATTCGCGGTGCACGATGACGACATCAAGATCCACGGCATCTTGCTACGGCGGCCAGGACTACGAGCCCGGCCTCTCCGACCGGGAGATCTGACCGACCGGGGCCCCACCAGGAGGCCGACACCGCACTGCCGCGGGTGAGCAGTGATCCTGGTCGTGGTGGTGCGGGCGGGTGATCGAGGTGTAGCTGGACGAGTCCGCATGACGGTGCCGACCCCCGCACACACCGAACGTTCAGTTCAGATCCTTGTACAGCCTCCGGATGACCGACCGACCTCCCGCGTTCGAGTCCCCCGGCCAGGCGCGAGCCACGATCCGCGGCTCCTCCTGGGCGCCCCTGTCGGTGGGCACGTCTCCGCCCGTGGGCTGCGGACAGCACCGGAGGTCACCGGTTCTGTCGGAGCCGTCCGGTAGACACGCCGTGTGCTCCATCTCCACCGCGCCGAGCGCACCTCCGGGCTCGTCGACGCCCTCGGTGCACTCCTGTCGACGCCTCTGGCCGACCCCTTCGCGGAGGAGGTCGTGGCCGTCCCGGCCAAGGGGGTGGAACGCTGGTTGGCCCAGCAGTTGTCGACGGTGCTCGGGGCCGGTGGCGCCGGCGACGGCATCTGCTCCGGGGTCCGCTTCCCCTCGGTGACCGCACTGGTCGAGGACGCCGTGGCCGATGCGACCGGCACCGACCGGCGCACCGACCCGTGGTCGCGTGCGGTCTGGCCCACCCTGCAGGTCGTCGACGCCTCGCTCGGGGAGCCGTGGCTGGCGGTCCTGGCCCGCTACCTCGGCCACGGCGCGGCCGACGGCGACGCCCGCCACGGCCGCCGCTGGGCCGCCGCCGCCCACCTCGCCGACCTGTACCGCAGCTACGCCGACCACCGTCCCGGCATGCTCGGCGACTGGGCGGCCGGCCGCGACACCGACGGCGACGGGGCCCTGCCCGCCGACCTGCACTGGCAGGCCGAGCTGTACCGCCGACTGCGGGCCGAGCTGGGGCCGAGCCCCGGCGAGGGCCTGGCCACCGCGTGCGCCATGGTCCGCGACGCCCCCGGGTCGGTGCAGCTGCCCGAGCGGGTCAGCCTGTTCGGGCCCACCCGCCTCACCGCCCGCTCGCTGGCGGTGCTCGAGGCCCTCGGCGAGCACCGCGACGTGCACCTGTGGGTGCCGCACCCCAGCCCGGCACTCTGGTCCCGGCTCGTCGGCTGCACCGCCACCCACCGCCGCACCGACGCCACCTCCGCCGTCCCGGCGCACCCGCTGCTGCGCAGCCTCGCCCGCGACGTCCGCGAGCTGCAGCTGCGCCTGCCCGCGCACACCGACGAGCACCACCCGGCCGCCGACGACGCCGGGACGACGGTCCTGGGCCGCCTGCAGGCCGACCTCCGCGACGACCGTCCCCCGGGTCCCGCAGGTGCCGCCGACGACTCCGTCCGGGTGCATGCCTGCCACGGGCCCGCCCGGCAGGTCGAGGTCCTGCGGGAGGTGCTGCTGCGCCTGTTCCAGGACGACGCCACGCTCGAACCCCGCGACGTGCTCGTCCTCTGCCCCGACGTCGAGACCTTCGCCCCGCTGGTCTCGGCGACCTTCGGGCAGGGGCCCGGGTTGCCGCACCCGGGCAACGCGCTGCGCGTCCGCCTCGCCGACCGCAGCCTGCGCGCCACCAACCCGCTGCTGGACACCGTGTCCCTGCTGCTCCAGCTCGCCCACAGCCGGGTGACGGCGGGGCAGGTCCTCGACCTCGCCGCGACCCCCGGTGTGCGCCGGCAGTTCGGGTTCAGCGACGAGGACCTCGATCGCATCCGCGACTGGGTGGCCCGCACCGGCGTCCGCTGGGGCCTGGACACCACCACCCGGGCGGACTACCGCCTGGCCTCCGTGCCGCAGAACACCTGGCAGGCGGGTCTCGACCGCGTCCTGCTCGGCGTCACCACCTCCGAGGACCAGCCGGTCTGGCTGGCCCAGGCGCTCCCGCTCGACGACGTCGACAGCAGCGACATCGACCTCGCCGGCCGGCTCGCCGAGCTGGTCGACCGCCTGGCCGCCGTCCTCGGCACCCTGAGCGGCGAGCACCCGGTCACGCACTGGCGCGACAGCCTCCACGACGCGCTTGAGGTGCTCACCGCCGTGGGCCCCGACGACGCCTGGCAGCTCTCGCAGGCCCGTCGCGAGCTGTCCGAGGCGTTCGAGGGCGGCCAGGGCCGGCTGCGCACCGCCGACGTGCGGGCCCTGCTCGCCGGCCGCCTCGCCGGTCGTCCCACCCGGGCGAACTTCCGCACCGGCAACCTCACCGTCTGCACCCTGGTCCCCATGCGGTCGGTGCCGCACCGCGTCGTGGTGCTGCTCGGCATGGACGACGGGGTCTTCCCCCGGGCCGGGGCCGTCGACGGCGACGACGTCCTCGCCCGCGACCCGCGGGTGGGTGAGCGCGACGTGCGCAGCGAGGACCGGCAGCTGCTGCTGGACGCCGTGTGCTCGGCCGGGGAGAAGCTGCTGGTCTTCTGCACCGGGGCCGACCCGGTCAGCGGGGCCGAGCGACCTCCCGCCGTCCCCGTCGGCGAGCTCCTCGACGTCCTCGCCGGCATGACCGGCGGCCACCGGGACGCACTCGTGGAGCACCACCCCCTGCAGCCCTTCGACCCCCGCTCCTTCACCGGGCAGCCCCCTGCCAGCTTCGACCGCGTCGCCCTGGCCGGTGCCCGGCGTGCCGTCCTCGACCGCGAGCCCCCGCCACCGCGTTCCCCCCTCCCCCCGCGTACGGGACCGGTGGCCCTCGACGACCTGGTCTCCTTCGTCGAGCACCCGGTGCGCGCCTACCTGCGCCAGCGGCTGCAGATCTCGCTGCCGGGTGAGGACGACGAGGTCGACGACGAGCTGTCGGCCTCCCTGGACGCCCTGCAGGAGTGGGCGGTCGGCGACCGGCTGCTGCGCGCACGCCTGGCCGGCACGTCGGCCGAGGACGCCGTCCACACCGAGTGGCTGCGCGGCACGCTTCCCCCGGGGTCGCTGGGCACGGCGGTCGTGCAGCGGGTCGGGTCGCGGGTCGACCCGTTGGTCCTGGCTGCCGCGCCCCTCCTGCAGGCGCCGGCGCACAGCGTCGACGTGCGCCTCCGCATCGGCGAGCACGAGCTGGCCGGCACCGTGAACGGGGTCCGCGACGGCGCGGTGGTCTCGGTGACGTACTCGTCCCTGGGCGCCAAGCACCGTGCCCGGGCCTGGGTGCACGCCCTCGTGCTGGCCGCCGCCGAGGGCAGCGGACGGGCGGTGACGATCGGCCGCTGGCGGTCCGGGGCCCGGACGTCGACCCTGTTCGCCCCCGCCGACCCGGCCACCGTCCTGGCCGACCTGCTCGACCTGCATGCCCGGGGCACCTGCGAGCCGTTGCCGATGGGCCCGAAGGTCTCCGAGGCCTACGCAGCCCGGCGCGCCGTCGGGGAGGACCGCGACGCCTCGTTGGATGCCGCCACCGGGGTCTGGGACGGCGGGCAGTTCCCGGGCGAGTCCGCCGACCGCCACCACGTCCACCTGTACGGCAGCAGCGCCCCCTTCTCGGTCTGGAGCACTGCGGCCCCGGGTGACGACGAACGGTGGCCCGACGAGAACACCCGGTTCGGCGCGCTCGCCCGCCGGTTCTGGACCCCCCTGCTGGCTGCGGAGGCCCTGTCGTGACCACACCGAGCAGCTCGACCTCAGCCACCGACGGTTTCGACGTCTGCGGGCCGCTGCCCACCGGCACCACGGTGCTCGAGGCCAGCGCGGGCACCGGCAAGACATTCACCATCGCCGCCCTGGCCACCCGCTTCGTCGCCGAGGGTCACGCCCAGCTGTCCGAGATCATGCTGGTCACCTTCGGCAACGCCGCCTCCCGGGAGCTGCGCGACCGGGTCCGCGAGCGGATGGTGTCCGCCGAGGCCGGCCTGCGGGACCCGTCGGCTGCCCGGTCGTCGCCGGACGCCCTGCTGCGGCTGCTGGCCGCCGGCGACGACGCCGACGTCGAGCAGCGCCGGGCACGCCTGGTGCGGGCGCTGACCGACTTCGACGCGGCCACCATCGCCACCACGCACTCCTTCTGCTCCCAGATGCTCGCCGGGCTCGGCGTGGTCGCCGACGCCGACCCGACGGCGACCTTCACCGAGGACGTCGACGACCTGGTGCAGGAGGTCGTCGGTGACCTGTACCTGCGCACCTTCGCCCCCGCCGGCCAGCCGGCCCCGCCGTTCCTGCAGCACGCCGAGCTGCTGGCGCTCGGCCGGGCCGCGGTCGGCAGCGACCGGCAGGCCCGGCTCGAGCCCGTCGACGACCCCGGCGTCGCCGGTCGCCGGCGCCGGGCCGCCCAGGCCGTGCGCGACGAGGTCGAGGAGCGCAAGCGGCGGCTCGGCCTGGTCGACTACGACGACTGGCTGACCCTGCTGCGCGACGCGCTCGCCGACCCCGAGCACGGCGACGTCGCGTGCGCGCGGGTGCGGGACCGCTACCGGGTCGTGATGGTCGACGAGTTCCAGGACACCGACCCGGTGCAGTGGGAGGTGCTGCGCCGGGCGTTCCACGGCCACACCGTGCTGGTCCTCATCGGCGACCCGAAGCAGGCCGTCTACGGCTTCCGCGGCGGTGATGTGACCACCTACCTGGCCGCGGCCGCCGTCGCCGGGCGCCGGGAGACCCTCGGCACCAACTGGCGCAGCGACCAGCACCTGGTGAGCGCCCTGGACCAGGTGCTCGGCGGGGTGGCGCTCGGTGACCCGCGGATCGTCGTGCGACCGGTGGGGTCGGCGCACCCGGAGGCCCGGCTGACCGGCGCCGGGGCGCCGCTGCGGCTGCGCAGGCTGCGCAGCCGCGGCCACGGCCCGGTCCGCCGCGGAGGGTTCCCCAAGCTGGACAGGCTGCGTGCCGCCGTGGCCGCCGACGTGGCCGCCGACGTCGTCGACCTCCTCGCGGGACCGGCCCGGCTCGAGGGCCGGCCGGTCCGGCCGGGGGACGTCGCGGTGCTGGTCCGCACGAACAAGCAGGGCCACCTCGTCCGGGACGCGCTGCGGGCGGCCGGCGTGCCGTCGGTCATGACCGGCGGTGGCAGCGTCTTCGCCACCGACTCGGCCCGGTCCTGGCTGGTCCTCCTCGAGGCCCTCGAGCAGCCCCACCGCGCGGGCCGGGTGCGCGCCGCCGCACTGTCGGTCTTCCTGCCCCTCGACGAGCACACCCTCGACCGGCGCGGGGACGCCGTCACCGACGAGCTCGGGCCACGGCTGCGCCGCTGGGCCGACCTGCTGACCACCCAGGGCGTCGCGGCCTTCGCCGAGGTGCTCACCGCCGAGGAGGGCCTGCCGGCCCGGGTGCTGCAGCGCCCCGACGGGGAACGCGTGCTGACCGACCTGCGGCACGTCGGGCAGGTCCTGCACGCGGCCGCGCTGCGCGAGTCCCTCGGCCTCACGGCGCTGGTGGAGTGGCTGCGGCGCCGCATCGCCCGGGCCGACGCCGAGGGCACTGAGGAGCGCAGCCGCCGCCTGGAGTCCGACGCGGCGGCCGTGCAGGTGATGACGGTGCACGTCAGCAAGGGGCTGGAGTTCCCCGTCGTCCACGTGCCCTTCGGCTGGGACCGGTGGGTCCCGCGCGACCCCGAGGTGCTCCGGCTGCACGACGGCGACGGCGCGCGGGTGCTGCACGTCGGCGGCACGGCGGCCGGTGACTACACCACGGCCCGCGCGCAGCACGACGCCGAGGAGTTCGGCGAGGACCTGCGGTTGCTCTACGTCGCCCTCACGCGGGCCGCCTGCCAGGTCGTCGCGCACTGGGCGCCCGGCGCCACCACGAAGTGCGCACCGCTGCACCGGCTGCTGCTCGGCGGCGCACCCGCCGGCACCGAACCGGCCGCCTCGGTCCCGGTGCCGGACGACGCCGTCGTGGCCTCGCGGTTCGAGGCGCTCGCCCGCGACTCGCAGGGCCTGATCAGCACCACCGAGGTCGACCGGGTCCGCCGGCCGGTCTGGGCGACGGGCACCGGCGCCCCTCCCCCGCTGTCGGTCAGCCACTTCACCCGCACCCTGGACGACGCGTGGCGACGCACGTCCTACAGCTCGCTGACCCGCGATGCCCACGACCTCGCGCACGCCGCCCCGCCCTCCAGCGAGCCCGAGGTCGCCGGCGTCGACGACGAGCGCGACGACGTGGCCGAGCTGCCGGTGGCCGCCGTGCCCGACGGCCTGCCCTCACCCTTCGGCGAGCTCCCGGGTGGCGCCGCGTTCGGCACCCTGGTGCACGCAGTCCTGGAGCAGCCCGACCACGTCGACCTGGAGGAGCGCTGCGCGGACGCGGTGGCCCGGTTCCTCGTGCCCGGGGTCGCGCCGGGTCCGTTGGCGCAGGCGCTGCGCCCGGTCCTGGACACCCCGCTGGACGGCGCGGGGACGACCCTGGCATCCGTGGCGGCGCCCGACCGCCTGGCCGAGCTGGACTTCGAGCTGCCGCTCGCCGGGGGCGACCGCGCCGTCCCGCACGCCACCCTCGGCGACGTGGTCGCGTTGCTGCGCGGGCACGACCTGGGCCCGGTCCAGGGGTACGCCGACCTGCTCGCGACCGTGGAGCCCCACGCCCTGCGCGGGTTCCTGACCGGCAGCATCGACGCCGTCCTCCGGCTGCACGGTCCGGACGGACCCCGGTACGCGGTGGTCGACTACAAGACCAACCGGCTGGGACCCGAGCCGCTGACGACCGGCCACTACCGCGCCGACGCGATGGCCGAGGAGATGCAGTCGGCGCACTACGTGCTCCAGGCGCTGCTGTACTCCGCGGCGCTGCACCGCTTCCTCCGCTGGCGGCAGCCCGGCTACGACCCGGCCCGCCACCTGGGTCCGGTGCTGTACCTGTTCGTCCGCGGGATGGCCGGCCCCGACGCCGAGCCCGGCGCGGGGGTCTTCACCTGGCAGCCACCCCCAGCGCTGGTCACCGGGCTGTCGGACCTCCTGGCGGGGCGGCCGTGATCCCGGTCCGCGCCACGGGGCTGCTGCGCACCTTCGCCGAGGCCGGGGTCCTGGTCCCGGCCGACGTCCACGTCGCCCTCCGGCTCGCCCGCCTCGGCGGCGAGGCCGACGAGACGGTGTTGCTGGCCGTCGCGCTCGCCGTGCGCGGGGTGCGCACCGGATCGGTGTGCGTCGAGCTCTCCTCGGTCGCCGGGACCGTGGTGCCCGAGGAGACCCCGTCGGACGCCGACGCCGACGCCGTCACCGACCCCATCACCCTGCCCTGGCCGACCGACTGGTCCGCGGTCGAGCGCAGCCCGCTGGTCGCGCTCGGCACCGACCCCACCTGGCGCCCGCTGCGGCTGGTCGACGGTCTGCTCTACCTCGACCGGTACTGGCAGCAGGAGGAGCTGGTCCGGCGCGAGCTCGACGACCGGGCCGCCCAGGCGCCCCCACCGGTCGACCTCGCTCCCCTCGACGGACTGTTCCTGGAGGCGGGCGCCGACCGCCAGCGGCTGGCGGCCGCCGTCGCAGCCGGCCGGTGGGTCAGCGTCATCACCGGCGGTCCGGGCACCGGCAAGACCCACACGGTCGCCCGGCTGCTCAAGCTGCTGCTGGACCAACCCGGCCCGGTGCCCCGCATCGCCCTGGCCGCGCCCACCGGCAAGGCCGCGGCCCGCCTGCAGGAGTCCGTGCAGGCCCAGGCGGCGGCGATCGGGCTGCCGCTGGACCTCACCGCCTCGACCCTGCACCGGTTGCTGGGCTGGCGTCCCGACAGCCGGAGCCGCTTCCGGCACGATGCCGCCAACCGGCTGCCCTTCGACGTCGTCGTGGTGGACGAGTCCTCGATGGTGCCGCTGACCCTCATGGCCCGGCTGCTGGAGGCGGTCCGCCCGACCGCTCGTCTGGTCCTGGTCGGCGACCCCGACCAGCTGACCCCCGTCGAGGCCGGCGCCGTGCTGAGCGACCTGGTGCACCGGCCCTCCGCCGGTGCAGGGCCCGGGCCCGACGTGCCGGGCGCGACCGCCGCCGCTCTCGACCCCGACGAGCTCCGGCAGCTGACGAACGGGGTGGTCCGGCTCCGCGAGACGCACCGCTTCGGTGCCGCCATCGGCGCCGTGGCCGAGGCCATCCGGACCGGCGACGCCGACGAGGTGGTGCGGTTGATCGAGGCCACCGACGGCCTGAGCCGGGACGAGGACACCGACGGCCTGGCCGCCGACGTCCGCGCCGGGGCCGGTCCGATGCTCGCCGCGGCCTCGGCCGGCGACCGGGTGGCCGCGCTGGGCATGCTCGGTGAGCACCGGTTGCTGTGCGCCCACCGGCAGGGCCCCTACGGCGTCGCGGCCTGGAACCAGCAGCTCAGCCGCTGGACCCGGCCGGCCGGGGGCCTTGCGTTCTCGGACTGGTACCCGGGGCAGCCGTTGCTGATCACGGCCAACGACTACGAGAACCACCTGTTCAACGGCGACACCGGGGTCGTCGTGCAGGGCGCGGACGGTCTGGCCGCGGCCTTCGCGCGCGGCACCTCCACCGCCGAGGTGCCGCTGTCCCGGCTGTCGTCCGTGGCCACCGCCCACGCCCTCACCGTCCACCGCAGCCAGGGCAGCCAGTACCGAGCGGTCACCGTCCTGCTGCCCCCGCCGACGTCGCCGCTGCTGACCCGGGAGCTGCTCTACACCGCCGTCACCCGGGCGGTGGACCGCGTCCGGGTGGTCGGCACCGAGGAATCGGTGCGTGCCGCCGTCGGTCGACGAGTCGTCCGGGCGAGTGGACTCCGGCGCGTCCGGCGCTAGGGCCCGGCCACAGCCATCGCCGTCACGGGCGCGCCGCTGTCCGCCCCGTCCTCCGGCGCACCATCCCCTGGGGGGCTCCTCAGAGCCGGCGGAGGTCGCGCGCCGACGGTCGCGGCGCCCGGCGCGGCGGGCGCACCTCCGGTGCGAAGGCCAGCCTCAGCACCCGGTAGCGGTGTGGGCGGTGGGGCTCGAGCAGCTGCAGCATGCGGGCGTCGTCGGTGCGGGCCTCGCGGGCCAGGACCCAGGCGATCCGGGCCGGGATGCCGGAGTCCCCGGTGATGACGGTGTCGGCGTCCCCGAACGTCATCGCGGACAGGCAGCTGGTCGTCCACGGCCCGATGCCGGGGACGGCACCCAGTGCCGACAGGGTCGATGCCCGGTCCAGGTCCTCGGCGCGCAGCAGGGTGCTGACCCGGCGCGCTGCGGCCACCAGGTGCTCGGACCGCCGCCGTTCCACCCCGAGCGCGTGCAGCCGTTCGTAGGGCAGCCGCGCGACGACCTCGGGGGCCGGCGGGACCACCAACTCCTCGGCGTCGGCAGCGGGAACACCGAAGGTGCGCACGAACCGCGCCCACTGCTGCGCGGACTCCTTCCGGGTGACCCGCTGCTGGAGCACGAAGGAGGCCAGGTCGTGCCAGAGGGTGCCGGTCGCACCGACCCGGTCCCCCCGGCGGCGGCGCCACAGCTCGCGCAGCGCCCCCGACCCCGGGGCGAAACCGCTGGCGTCGTCGTGCAGCCCCAGCAGGTCGGGAGCCCGCGCCGCCAGCCACGCCCCACCGTCCCCGGCTGTGCGCACGCGGACCTCCGGGCGCCCGGGCTCCCACTCGGCCACCAGCGTGCCGGGGCCCTCGGGGGTGGGCGACGCCCGCTCCAGCCGGCCCGGCAGCAACCGGGTGGAGGGGTCGCCTCCCAGCATCGCCAGGGGGGCGAACACCAGCGCGGGGTCGACCTCGCCTAGTGGGAGGACCTGGGTCCTCACCGGTCGTCTGCGCCGAGCTGGTCCTCGGCCCCAGCCGTCGGTGAGCTCCTGGCCACGGCGGTCACCGTAGCCGTCGGGGTCACCTGCAGCACCTGGGTCGATCGCCCGTCTCCACGACCAGCAGAACGGTCGACCACCCCGCCCGGGGCAGACCCCGCCACGGCGGCCACCGGTGCTGTGCGACGGGTGCAGGTCATCGGCGGGGACGCGTGACGGCGCCCCGTACCCGTACGGACCCCCGCTGGGCACGGGGGTGCGCGATCAGGACGCGGAGGCTGAGCGGGCCGGTCCTCGTCGTGGCCACGGCGTGCGGTCCGGTGCGCATCTGGTTGGGTCCACCCGTGCCGCCCGGACCCCGCCCGCCCTGCGACGTCGTCGTCGCCGGGGCCGGTCCGGCCGGGCTGGCGGTGGCCGCGGCCTGCGCCGACCGGGGCCTGTCGGTGGCCGTCGTCGCCCCGTCGGCCCGGCCGTGGACGCACACCTACGGGCTGTGGGCCGACGAGCTCGCCGACGCCGAGTCCGCCCTGCTGCGCCGGACCGCGGGTGTGCGGTACCCGACGACCCTGGTCCGCACGGGCGCCGGCGACCACGACCTGCGCCGGGCCTACGCCCGGCTGGACAACGAGCTGGTCCACACCGCGCTGCTCGACCGGGTGCGCGATGCCGGCGGCGAGCTGGTCACCGGCCGCGTGGGCCAGGTCCGCGACGGCCGGGTCGCCGTCCTGGACGACGGCACCGAGCTGACCGGCATGGTCGTCGTCGATGCCCGGGGTGGTGGACCCGGCACCACCCAGCAGCGGGCCTGGGGCGAGCGGGTCGCGGGCCCGGTGCCCGACGTCGTCCCCGAGGGCGGGGCCCTGCTCATGGACTGGCCGGCGCTGCGCGACCCCGCCGACCCGCAGCCCCCGGCGTTCCTCTACGGCATGGGCATGGACGACGGCACCGTGCTGCTGGAGGCGACCTCGCTGGCCGGGCGCCCACCGGTCCGGCTGCACGCCCTGCGCGACCGGCTGCACGCCCACCTCGCCCGGCACGGCCTGCGCAGCCTGGGTGAGCCCGAGAAGGTGGCGATCCCGCTCGACGCCCGCCCGGCGCGCAGCGGCGGCGTGCCGGTGGGTGCGGCAGCCGGGCTGGTGCACCCGGCGACCGGCTACAGCGTGGCCACCTCGCTGCGGCTGGGTCCGGTGGTCGCCGACGCCGTGGTCGGCGGCGCGGGTCCGGCCGAGGTGGCCGCGCTGGTCCGCCCGCGCCGGCTCCGGGCCACCCTGGGCCTGCTCGGCCTGGGCCGCGAGGTGCTGCTGGGCCTCGACGAGGCCGACACCGACGCGTTCTTCCAGGCCTTCTTCACCCTGCCGCCGCGGGCGTGGGCGGCCTACCTCGACGTCGGCAGCTCCCCCACCGCCGTCGCCGCCGCGATGCTGCGCGTGGCCGCGGCCCTGCCCCCGGCGGGCCGCCGCACCCTGCTCCTCGGGGTGGTCCGGGCGCTGCCCCGCCGGGCCGCCGGACGGGCAGGGTGAGCCGGTGCGCCACGTCGCGTTCATCCGCAACCTCAACCAGGGCCAGCGCGGCCACGTGAGGACCGCCGACCTGCTCGCCGCGTTCGAGGCGGCCGGGTGCGGCGACCCTGCGGCGTTCCGGAGCAACGGCACCGTGGTGTTCGACGGCGACCCCGGGGCAGCCCAGGACGTCGCGGACGCGCTCGCCGCCAGCACCGGCGTCCGTCGGGACGTGTTCGTGGTGTCCCTGGACGACGTCGCCGCCGTCGTGGCCGAGCACGGCGGCGCACCCGACGCGGGCCGGCGGGAGCTCACCCTGCACGCGCCGGTGACCATCCCCCTCGACGAGCGCACCCGGCAGGAGGCGGCGCGCCGCCGCTGCCGGGTGCTGCAGGCGGGCCCCGGCTGGGCGGTCACCGTGAACGAGCGCGACCGGGAGTCGAACGCCACGCCGGTGGTCGAGCGGCTCACCGGCGCACCGGCGTCGTCCCGGGGGATCCCGACGCTGACCGCCCTGGTGCAGAAGTTCGGCCCCGGCTGACGACCTGCCACCGCTCAGCGGTCCGGTGAGGCCTCCTCGGGGACCAGCACGACCTTGCCCACGTGGTCGCGGCGCAGGAACCGCTCCTGTGCCCGGTGGATCTCGGCGAGCGGGTAGCGGGCCGCCACCCGGGGCCGGACGTCGCCGGACCGGGCGTGCTCGACCAGCCTCGCGAAGTGCGCCGCGGTGTGCATCGTGGACCCCACGAGCTGCCGGTTGTGCAGGTAGAGCCGCCGCAGGTCGAGCGTGGTGACCGGCCCGGCGACGGCACCGGCCACCACCGCCCGTCCTCCGGGCAGCAGGACGTCGACCAGCTGACCGAGCTGGTCACCCCCGACCACGTCCACCACGACGTCGACACCGTCCGGGTGCACCGCGCGCACGGCGGCGACGACGTCCCGCGGCGAGCCCGCCCGGTCCACGGTGGTGGTCGCACCCGCCTCCCGCACCGCGGACGCCTTGGCGGCGCTGGTCACCGCGGTGACGTCGGCCCCCCGGGCGGCGGCGAGGGCCACCGCGGCCAGCCCCACCCCGCCCGAGGCCCCGGTGACCAGGACGGTCTGCCCGCTGCTGACCCCGGCCCGCTCGAGCATCCCCGTGGCGGTGCCGTAGGCGATGGGCAGGCAGGCGAGCTGCTCGTCGCTCAACGGCGACGTGGTGACGTCGTGCGCCCGCAGCGCGTCGACGACCACGAACTCCGCGAAGCCCCCGTCGAACTCGCTGCCCAGCACGGCCACGACCGGCGCGTGCGGCCCGTCGTCGGCGTAGCGGGCGGGGTCCAGCAGCACCCGGCGCCCGACGAGCCCCGGGGTGACGCCTGGGCCGACGGCGTCCACGACCCCGGCGACGTCCGCACCCTGGATGCGGGGGAAGTCGACCGGCCCCAGCCAGCCCGCCTGCGCGTCCGGGTCCTCCGCCGTCCCGTAGGCCCCTTCGCGGGTCCACACGTCGGTGTTGTTGAGCGCCGCGGCGCGGACCCGGACCCGGGCCTCGCCCGGGCCCGGCGCCGGCACCGGCACGTCGTGCCGGACGGCGAGGACGTCCGGGCCGCCGAACGCCGTCAGCAGAGCGGCGGTCATCGTCGCCGGGCCGGGCGCGCTCACGACGGGCGGCTGAGCCCGGCCCGCAGCTCGGCCAGCGCGCGGTCCAGGCCGACCTGCGGCGCCCAGCCCCAGCGGCGGGCGCGGGCGGTGAGCA
>NZ_JAMXRZ010000179.1 GCF_024124375.1 Klenkia sp. PcliD-1-E | reverse complement strand
GGGGGCCCGTCGCGGCGTCGCGGTCCGGCGACCGGTCGGCCTCCGGCGCGGGCAACGAGCGCAGGGCGGGTCGGGTGGGCGGTGCGGACGACGCGTCGTCCTGGTCGCCCGCGCTGGGCAGGCCGACGAGCGACGGCGCGGCCGCGGGACGGGGGGTGGCGGTGACGCCGGTCTGCGCCGCGATCGCCGCCCACACCCGGTCGGGGACGGGGATGGCGGGGCCGTCGTCGGCGGGCAGGTCGGCGGTGTCGAGTGCGTCGACCGCGCGGCGCAGCGACGTCACCTCGTCGGCGCAGGTGGGGCAGCTGGCGAGGTGCTGCGCGTCACGGGCCGGCAGCTGCTCGCCGAGGGCGGCGAGCGCGAGGTCCTCAGGGCTGCAGTGGTGCTGCACCGCCGGCCTCCAACCTGCTCCGCAACCGTTCCAGGGACCGTCTGATGTGGCTCTTCACCGTGCCCAGCGGGAGGCCGGTGCGCTCGGCGATCTCGCTGTGGGTCAGGTCGGCGTAGAACGCCAGCTCGATGATGCCCCGCTGGGGCTGGCCGAGCTGCTCCAGCTCGCCGAGGACGAGCACCCGGTCGGTCACCGCGCGGTCCAGCGGGTCGGGTGCGGTGGGTGCCGCTGTGCCGGCGGCGGCCTCCGCCGCGCGGCGGTCCCGCTCCCGGCGGGCCCACGCGTCGGCGACCCGGTGCCGGCAGATCCCGGTCAGCCAGGCCGGCAGCGGACCGGCCTCGGGGCGGAAGCCGTGCCGCCCGGTCCAGGCCGAGACGAAGGACTGCTGGACGACGTCCTCGGCCTCCGGTCCCGGGCCCATCGCCCGCACGGCCATGCCGTGCAGCTGGGCGCCCCACCGTTCGTAGGCCCAGGCGAGGGCCTGCTCGTCGCCGGCGGCGAACCGCCGGCCGACCTCGTCGTCGGTGGGCTCCCCGGGCGCGGGGGTCCCCGCACCGGGGGGTACGTCCATCGCGACCATGATCGCGAGCCTAGGTGCCCGCTGGGTGATCGGCATTTCAGCAGCTAGGCGACGGGTTCGGCGACCACGACGACGTTGTCCTCGTAGGACCGGACGTCGGCCAGGAACGGGCCGCCGCAGGTGATGAGCACCAGCCGTGGCGGACCGCTACGGGCGAACAGATCGGCCAGCGGCACCGACTGCTTGCTGAACTCCTCGCGGGCCACCACCTGCCAGGTGGTCGAGCCGCCCGCGTCGTCGGTGACCTGCACCCGGTCCCCGACCGACGCCTGCGCCAGCGGGGACATCGCACCCAGACCCTGCTCGGCGTCGTCGACGTGACCGGCCAGGACCGCCGACCCCTCCGGCGCGCCGGGGGCGGGGCCGAAGCGGTACCAGCCGACCCGGGACACGTCCTCGGGGATGGTCATGTTCCCGTCCGGTTCGACCCCGACCGCGTCGACCGGGGCGTCGATGCCCAGCGCCGGCACCGCGAGCCGGGTGGGTGCCGGCAGGGCCGGGGCGACCTGGGGGGTGGCCGGGCGGGTGGTCACCGGGGGGAGGGGAACCCCCGACGACCCACCCGACCCGACCGGGTCCGGCCCGGCGGAGGGTGGGTCCGCCGGACCGGACGGGTTCGCGACCACCTCGGCGACCGGAGGGCCCTCCGACGTCCCCGGCCGGGTGAGCAGCCAGGTGGTCGGCACGCCGACCACGAGCAGCACGCCCAGCACGACCAGGAGGACGGGGACGCGCACCGCCGGGCGCACGGGTGGCCCCGGGTCAGCCGCGCTCGGCGGTCAGCCGCCGCGCGCCCAGGCCGAGGGCGACCATGCCGAGCAGCGCGGCGCCGACGACCGGCAGCGGGACGCTGCTGTCCACCAGGCCGGCCGAGCCACCGGGGACGCCGGACGGGCTGGAGTGCGTGCCCTCGATCGTCTGGACGGCGAGCTGGTAGCCCGCGTCCTCCGAGCCCCAGGCGTAGACGACGGTCGAGGTGCCCTCGGCCAGGGTCAGGTCGGCCGGGCCGATGGCCACGGTGTCGGTGCCGGCCAGCACGACGTCGGCGGAGACGGTGCCCGCCGCGGTCACCAGGCTGGCCTCGCCCGGGTTGCTCAGGTTCGGGACGATGACCTGGCCACCGGCGCGGACGTCCACGGCCGGGGCCGCGGCGTTGTGCCGGACGGTCACCCGGGCCTGGCCGGCCGGCACCGCCGAGGTGTCGTTGACGTAGGGGGTCAGCACCGGGGTGCCGTCGGCCGTCAGGTGCGCCGAGATCGTGGCGTCGGCGCCGGCCGGGACGCTGACGTCGTCCGCGGAGGCGGCCGGCTGGGTGCTGGCCGGGTCGGAGCCGGCCGGGTAGATGGCCAGGTCGTAGGTGCCGGCGGGCAGCTGCAGCGGGTCGGTCAGGGTGCCCGGCTGGAAGTCGGGGATCAGCTCCTCGCCGTTGGCGTAGACGTCGACCGGGACGCCGGGGACGGCGTGCAGGACGGAGACGGTGGCGGTGTCCTCGGCGGCGGAGGCCGGGGCGGCGAAGGCGCCGAGGGCGAGGGCGCCGGTGGCGCCGACGACGAGGGTCCTGCGGAGCGGGGTCATCGGGTGTCCTTCCGTGGAGTGGGTGTGCTCTCACCCCTCCTTCCGCCGGACCCCCCGCCCCGGATGCAGCGGACGCGGAGAAGATCAGATCGGCGTCGCGAGGGTCAGCGCGAAGTCCCCGTCCGGGTCGGTCCAGCACTCCGCGGCGCGCAGCCCGGCGGCCGCCAGCTCCTCGGCGACCTGCTCGGTGCGGAACTTGGTGGACACCTCGGTGCGCAGGTCCTCCCCGGCCGCGAAGGGGACGTCGAGGTCGAGCGCGCCGATGTGCACCACCTGGTCGAGCAGCGAGCGCAGCCGCATCTCGATCCAGGAGTTCTCCGGGTCCCACAGCGCCACGTGCTCGAAGGCGTCCAGGTCGGCGTCGGCGTCGAGCTCGCGGTTGACCACCGCCAGCACGTTCTTGTTGAACGCCGCGGTCACCCCGGCCGCGTCGTCGTAGGCCGCGACCAGCCGGCCGGTGTCCTTGACCAGGTCGGTGCCCAGCAGGAACCAGTCGCCGGGGTCGAGCACCGAGCCGACGTCGGCCAGGAAGGCCGCCCGCGGGCCGGGCTCGAGGTTGCCGATCGTCGAGCCGAGGAAGGCCACCAGCCGGGTGCCCTCGCGGGGCAGCTTGCCCAGGTGCTGGGTGAAGTCGCCGACCGCGGCGTCGACGGCGAGGTCGGGGAACCGCTCGCCGATCACCGCCCCCGCGTGCCGCAGCACCGACGGGTCGACGTCGAAGGGCACGAACCGGCGCAGCGTCCCGGCGGTGGTCAGCGACTCCAGCAGCAGCTGGGTCTTCTCCGACGTCCCGCTGCCCAGCTCGACCAGGGTGTCCGCACCCGAGAGCACCGCGACCTCGTCGGCGTGCTCGGCGAGGATGGCCCGCTCGGCGCGGGTCGGGTAGTACTCCGGCAGCCGGGTGATCTCGTCGAACAGCTCGCTGCCGCGGGCGTCGTAGAACCAGGTGGGCGGCAGGGTCTTGGGCGTGGCGGTGAGGCCGGCCCGCACGTCGGCGCACAGCGCGGCGCCGGCGTCGACGGGGCCGAGGTGGTCGGTCAGGGTGAAGCTCACTGCAGGGCCTCCAGGGCGGTGCCGTCGGGGTTGACCATGACGAGGTGCCGGTCGGGGACGTCGGTCCAGCGCGGGTCGTCGTCGTAGGGCTCGCTGGCCAGCACGGTGCCCTCGTCGAGGCTGAGCACCGAGAGGGTGTCGCCCCAGGTGGTGGCCAGCAGGCGGGTGCCGTCGGTGGCCAGCAGGTTGAGCCGCGCCGCGGGGTCCGCCGTCCCCACTTCGACGACGACGTCGCCGAGCGCGTCGACGCCGCGGGTGAACACGACCGCGGCGAGCTGCGCGCTGTCGCAGACCGACTCGGCGCCCGGGGCGGGCGGCAGCACGGCGCGGTCGACCCGGCCGTTGTGGGAGAGCAGCCAGCGGCCGTCGGTGAACGGGGCGGCGGCGGTCTCGTCGACCGGCATGCCCACGGTGGCCGAGCGGACGGCGGCCAGCACGCAGGACGACGACACCGCCGGGGCCACCGAGGCGAAGGACGCCGAGCCCCACAGCGGGGTGGCTGCGCGCCAGCGGGCGGGCTCGGGCCGGTCGGGGGCCCACCAGCCCACGCCCCAGCCGTCGGCGTTGACCGTGCCGTGCCGTTGCCGGCGGGGGGCGTAGGACTGCACGAGCAGCGAGGACGGCGGGTCCAGCACCAGGGACGCCAGGGTGCGCGGTCGTCCCAGGTACGCCAGGTGCCTACACATCCCAGGCCAGCCGGACGCCGCTGAAGACCTGCCGCCGCTGCGGGTGGTCCCAGTTGCGGAAGCTCGGCCGCAGGATCGACGCCCCCACCGACCAGGCGCCGCCGCGCAGCACCTTGTAGTCGCCGCCGAAGAAGGGCGCGGAGTAGTCGGCGTAGAGCATCGGGGCGAAACCGGGCCACGCGGTGAAGTCCGACGACGTCCACTCCCACACGTCGCCCATCAGCTGCTCGACCCCGTAGGCCGACGCGCCCGCCGGGTACGCCCCGACCGGGGCCGGCCGCAGCGCGCCGCCCCCGAGGTTGGCCAGCTCCGGCGTGGGCTCGGTGGACCCCCACGGGAAGCGGCGGCGCCGGCCGGTCGCCGGGTCCCAGGCGGCCGCCTTCTCCCACTCCACCTCGGTGGGCAGCCGGGCGCCGGCCCAGCGGGCGTACGCGTCGGCCTCGAACCAGGTGATGTGCTGCACCGGCTCGTCGGCGGGCACCTCCTCGTGCACCCCGAACCGGGTGCGGGTGCCGTCCCCGTGCCAGCCCATCGGGTGCGTCAGCCCCATCCCGGTGCGCACCTGCCAGCCGCGGTCGGTCCACAGCTCCGGGCGGGTGTAGCCGCCGTCCTCGACGAACGAGGCGAACTCGGCGACGGTGACCGGGACCCGACCGATCCGGAAGGCCGGGACGTCGACGGTGTGGGCGCCCCGCTCGTTGTCCAGGCTGAACGGTTCGGCCGTGCCGTCGACGCCGATCTGCGCGGGCCCGCCGGGGACCAGCACCGACGTGCCCGCGACACCGGGGCGGCCGGGCGGCAGCGGGGTGCCGGTGCCCAGGACGGCGGGGCCGCGGCGCAGCTGGAGCGTCTGCAGCATCGTCTCGTCGTGCTGCTGCTCGTGGCTGACCACCATGGCCACCTCGAAGGCGTCGGCGTCGGCCACCCGGTCCAGCACCCGGGCGCGGACCTCGGCCACGTACCCGCGGGCCTCCACCGGCGGCAGCAGCGGGAGCTTGTCCCTGACGGCGCGGGGGTGGGTGAAGGCGTCGTAGAGCTGCTCGACGTCCGGGCGCAGGATGCCGCAGCGGCCGGCCTGCCCGCCGCGCAGCAGCCAGAGGTCCTCCTGCTGGCCGATGTGCGCGAGGTCCCAGACCAGCGGGCTCATCAGCGGGTCGTGCTGGCGCAGCAGCTCGGGTTCGTCCAGGTCGGTCAGGTGCAGGGTGCGTTCGCGGGCCGCGGTCAGGTCGCGGACGACGGTGTCGATCCCGGTCATGCTGCCTCCTCGGTGGCCGCGAGCAGTGCGGCCTCGGGCCCGTGGGCGCGGGCGGTGGTCAGGACGGCGGCGCCCGGCCCGGTGCCGGCCTCGACCTGCTCGGCCAGGGCGTGCACCTCGGGGCGCAGGTCGGGTGGCACCCGGTCGGCGGCCGCGGCCAGGCAGGTGCGGGCCGCGGCGCGCAGGGCGGGGTCGGCCAGGCCGTGGTGGGCGGCGGCGGT
>NZ_JAMXRZ010000178.1 GCF_024124375.1 Klenkia sp. PcliD-1-E | reverse complement strand
GCTGGCGGAGCCCTCCCACTCGGTGCGGCCGGGCTCGTTGACGTGCACGTGGCTGTCGACCAGCCCGGGCAGCAGCACCTCGTCCTCGGGGTGGCCGCCGCGGCCGCCGGGCTCGGGCCCGCCGACGCCGGCCAGGCCGCCGCCTACCTGTCGATCACCGGCTCGGCGACGGCCGCGCAGCGGCTGCTGGCCATGGACCCCATCACGGTCGCCACCGTCACCGCGCGGCTCGTCGCCGACGTCGACGACGTCGCATCCCGGGCGGCGGGCGTCGCCGACGTCGACCCCGCGTGGCTCCCGGCCGACACCGACCCCCTGCTCGACCTGCTCGCCGAGGTGCACGCCGACCGTGGCGACCGCTACTTCGCCTCCTGACCACCTGATGCCGACCACGACACCGACCGCGAAGCCGACCGAGACGACCACCGGGAGCGACCATGCCGCCTGACCACCTGCTCGACGACTACGTGGACCCCTACGACGACCCCGCTGCACGCGGCCACCGGCACGGTCCGCTGCGGGTGGGCCTGGGCGGCCCGGTCGGCTCCGGCAAGACGGCGCTGGCCGCAGCGCTGTGCCGCACGCTGGGCGGTGAACTCGACCTCGCCGTCGTCACCAACGACATCTACACGACCGAGGACGCCGACTTCCTGCGCCGCAACGCCGTGCTGCCCGACGACCGCATCGAGGCCGTGCAGACCGGCTGCTGCCCGCACACCGCGATCCGCGACGACATCACCGCCAACCTCGACGCCGTCGAGCTGCTGGAGTCCCGGCACCCGGGCCTCGAGCTGGTGCTGGTGGAGTCCGGCGGGGACAACCTCACCGCGTCCTTCAGCTACGGCCTGGTCGACGTGCAGATCTTCGTCGTCGACGTGGCCGGCGGGGACAAGGTGCCCCGCAAGGGCGGGCCCGGCGTCACCGCGTCGGACCTGCTGGTGGTCAACAAGACCGACCTCGCCCCGCTGGTGGGCGCCGACCTCGACGTCATGCGCCGTGACGCGGCGGCCGTGCGGGCCGGGAAGCCCACCCTGTTGATCTCCCTGCGCGAGGACCCCGCCGCCACCGAGGTGGCCGGCTGGGTGCGACAGCAGCTGCGGAGCCGCGCGGCCCAGCACGCGTGAGGACCCTCGTCGAGGTGGTCGCCCGCGCCGGGCCGGGCGGGCGCACCGTGCTGCCCGTCGTCCGGGCCAGCGGGCAGCTGGCGGTGCGGCGGACCGGTCCGTCCACCGTGCACCTGGTGGCGACGGCGTTCGGGCCGCTGGGTGGCGACGACGCGGAGATCCGGCTGGTCGTCGAGGTCGGCGCCCGGCTGGCGGTGCGCACCGTGGCGGCCGCGGTGGTGCTGCCGGCGCGCGGGGAGTCCCCGCCGTCGGTGCAGCGGGTCCGTGCCGAGGTCGGCGGCACCCTCGACCTGCGGGCCGAGCCCACCGTGGTCACCCGCGGGGCGCACCACCGCGCGCTGCTGCACGCCCAGCTCGACGACGGTGCGCAGCTCACCGCCACCGAGCAGGTGCAGCTCGGCCGCGTCGGGGAGGAACCGGGCCGCTGGACCGGCACCACCCGCGTCGAGCGCGGCGGCGTCCCTCTGCTGCACACCACCGTCGGCCTCGGCCCGGGTGCGGCGGCCTGGCTGCCGCCCGTGGCCCCCTGCGCCTACGCCAGCACCGTGCACCTCGGCCAGGACGCCGCGCTCGGCCGGGCCACCGCGCAGGACGCCGTCCGGCTGCCGCTGGACCGTGGTTGGGTGGCCACCGCCTGGGGTGACCGGCTGGCCGGCACCGTGGGCCGGCTCGCCCTGCTCGAGGGCGCCGCACCGGCAGAGGAGGCACGGCGATGAGCACCACCGTCGTCCGGGCCCGCCGGGTCGTGCTGCCGGGCGGTGAGCAGGCGGCCGCGGTGCACGTGGTCGCCGGCCGGGTCACCGCCGTCACCGCGTTCGACGACGCCCCCGCGGACGCCGTCACCCTGGCCGAGGACGAGGTGCTGCTGCCCGGGCTGGTCGACAGCCACGTGCACGTCAACGAGCCCGGCCGCACCGAGTGGGAGGGCTTCGCCAGCGCCACCCGCGCGGCCGCGGCCGGCGGCATCACCACGGTCGTGGACATGCCGCTGAACTCGATCCCGCCCACCACCACCCTCGACGGGCTGGTCACCAAGCGGGCGGCGGCCGCGGGCCAGGTATCGGTCGACGTCGCGTTCTGGGGCGGCGCGGTCCCGAGGAACACCGCCGAGCTGCGGCCGATGCTGGACGCCGGCGTGGTCGGCTTCAAGTGCTTCCTGCTCGACAGCGGCGTCCCCGAGTTCCCGCCGCTGGACGACGCCGGGCTGCGCGAGGTGCTCACCGACCTCGCCGCCGTCGACGGCCTGCTCATCGCGCACTGCGAGGACGAGGCCGTCATCGACGCGGCCCCCGACCCCGCGGGGCGCAGCTACGCGGGCTTCCTGGCCTCCCGCCCGCCCGCGGCCGAGGAGACCGCCATCGCCCGGCTGCTCACCGTGGCTGCCGACACCGGCGCCCGCGTGCACGTGGTGCACCTCGCCGACGCCGGCGCCCTGCCGCTGCTGCGCCGCGCCCGCGCCGACGGCACCCGGGTGACCGTGGAGACCTGCCCGCACTACCTGACGTTCGCCGCCGACGAGGTCCCCGACGGCGACACCGCCTACAAGTGCTGCCCGCCCATCCGCGAGGCGTCGCACCGCGAGCTGCTGTGGTCGGCGCTGGCCGACGGCACCGTCGACATGGTGGTCAGCGACCACTCGCCCTGCACCCCCGAGCTCAAGCGGCTCGACGTCGGGGACTTCGGCCTCGCCTGGGGCGGCATCGCCGGCCTGCAGGTCACCCTCCCGGCGGTCTGGACCGGCGCCCGGGCGCGCGGGCTGCCGCTGACCCGGGTGGTGGAGCTGATGTCCGCCGCGCCGGCTGCGCTGGCCGGGCTGCCCACCAAGGGCGGCATCGCGGTCGGGAAGGACGCCGACCTGGTCGCCTTCGCCCCCGACGCCACCGCCGTCGTCGGCGCGTTGGAGCACCGCAACCCGGTCACCCCCTACGCCGGGCGGGAGCTGACCGGGGTGGTCCGCCGGGTGTGGCTGGCCGGGCAGCCGCTGGACGGCGGCCCGCCGCGGGGCCGGCTCCTGGACCGCGGGGGCTCTGCCAGAGTGGCCGGGTGAGCGCACCGGACTGGACCACGTTGCCCGACCTCGCCACCCGCGCCCAGGGCGGCGCCGTGGTCGCCGCCAACGACGAGTTCTTCGCCGCACGGGAGAACCTCGTGCTGCCCGGTCCGGCGCAGGCGCGGCCGGACTTCGGGCACAAGGGCAAGGAGTACGACGGCTGGGAGACCCGCCGCCGCCGCGAGCCCGGCGAGGACTGGGCGATCGTCCGGCTCGGCACCCCCGGCGTGGTCGCCGGCGTCGTCGTGGACACCGCGTTCTTCCTCGGCAACTACCCGCCGCAGGCCTCCGTGCAGGCCGTCGCGGTCGAGGGCCACCCCTCGGTGGAGGAGCTGGTCACCGCCGACTGGCAGCCCCTGCTGCCCCGGGTCGACCTGGCCGGCGGCGTCGCCAACGCCTTCGCCGTCGAGCCCGGCCCGCGGGTCACCCACGTCCGGCTCACCATCCACCCCGACGGCGGGGTGGCGCGCTTCCGGGTGCACGGCACCGCCGTCCCCGACCCCCGGTTCCTCGACGCCGGCCCCTTCGACCTGGCCGCGCTGGAGAACGGCGGCCGGGTCACCGCGGTCAGCAACGCCTTCTACGGCAGCCCGCACCAGCTGATCGGCCGCGGGGAGGCCGCGAACATGGGCGGCGGCTGGGAGAACGCCCGCCGGCGCGGGGAGGGCAACGACTGGGTCGACGTGCAGCTGGCCTGCGAGGGCGTGGTGACCCTCGCCGAGCTGGACACCTCGTACTTCCTCGGCAACGCCCCCGGCGCCGCCGCGCTGACCGGCCGCACCGCCGACGGCGCCGAGGTCGAGCTGCTGCCGCGCACCCGGCTGCAGCCCGACACCCGGCACCGGTTCCTGCTCGACGACGCCCCCGGGGTTGTCGCGGTCCGGCTGGACGTCTTCCCCGATGGCGGCATGGCCCGGCTGCGGCTGTGGGGCCGGGCCACCGACGCGGGCCGGGCGCAGCTGCAGCGGGCCTTCGACGGACGGCAGGCGTGACCGGCGGGGCCGGTCAGGTGGCCGACGAGCCGCGCCGAGGTCTCAGCCGGCGCGCAGCGCCTCGGCCAGGGTGGCCAGGTCGGCGTCGGTCACGTCCAGGTGCGGGGCGACCCGCAGCACCGGCTGGCGCAGCTCGCCCGGGGCTCGGGCGGGCAGGCACAGCGTGGTGACCACGCCGTGCTCGGCCCGCAGGCGGGCGTGCGCGATGACCACGTCGGGGCCGGTCAGCGTGGTCGAGGCGGTGGGTTCGTCCAGCGGCTCCACCGCCGTCCAGCCGGGGACGTCGGCGACCAGCTCGCGCACCGCGCGCCCGGTGCCGGCCAGCCGCTCGCGCACCGCGACCGGTCCGGCAGCCAGGTGCTCGCCGACGGCGAGGGTCAGCCCGACCCGGCCGGCGACGTGCGCGTCGTGGGTCTCGTAGGACAGCGCGTCGTCCGGGTCGCCCTGCACCGGCCGCAACCCGGCCCGGAAGGCCGGCCGGGTGACCAGGAAGCCCACCCCGCGCGGACCCGCCAGCCACTTGCGGGAGGTGCCGTAGACGGCGTCGGCGGGGACGTCGCAGTCCACCTGGCCCAGGGCCTGCGCGACGTCGACGACCAGCGGCACGCCGGTGGCCCGGCACAGCCGGGACAGCTCGACCCAGGGCTGCACGACGCCCCGGTGGCTGGCGACCACGGTCAGGTGCACCGCGGCGGGTGGCTTGCCGCGCAGCAGGCGGGCGGTGCCGTCCAGGTCCAGCCGGCCGAGGTCGTCGGCGGGCAGCGCGACCGGCTCGAGGCCGTGGTGGACCAGGGCGGCGAGGTTGCCGTGGTACTCCCCGGGCAGGACCGCGACGCGCGCACCGGCCGGCAACGGCCAGGCGTCGAGCAGGATGCGGACCGAGGACGACGCGCTCTCGGTGAAGGAGACGTCGGCGGCGGCCATGCCCACCAGCCCGGCGAGCACCGACCGGCCCTGCTGCAGCAGCATCTCCGCCGACTCCTGCGCCACGTACCCGCCGACCTCGGCCTCGTGCCGGGCGTGGTGGGCGACGGCGTCGAGCACCCGGGCCGACTGCCGGCTGCAGGCCGCCGAGTCCAGGTGCACGCCGGCGGGCCGGGGGCGGGCGGCGCGCCAGGCGGCGCCGAGCTCCGGGTGGGGCAGGGTCACCGGGCCATCGTGCCCTGCCCGCTCAGCCGAGGGTGCCGCGGGTGATGGAGTCGGTGGAGTGCTCCGGGTCGCCGTCGTAGGGCTCCAGCGAGACGTCGACGGTGTCGTAGGCGGACAGGTCGACGCCCTCGGGCACGACGTAGCTGCCGGAGGCGCCCTCCAGGTTCCCCAGGGACTGCGCACCCCCGTCGGCGGACAGCAGCCACACCTCGTAGAACCCGTCCGCGGCCGGTGGCGGTGCGGTCAGCTGCACCTGCAGGTCCCACCGGCCGTCGGTCTCGGTCAGGGTGGCCTCGCCGGAGCTGTCCCAGTCGCCGAACGGGTCGAGCTGGGCGGAGGCGACGGCGGTCCCCGGGACGGGGACCGGGGAGCCAGCCCCGCCCCGGGCCAGGGCGGCGCCGACGGCCACACCGACGAGCAGACCGGCGGCGACCGCGCCGACCACGATCCAGCGCCGGCGGGTGGACCGGCGGGCGGGCCCCCCGGTGGGGGGGCCCGTCGCGGCG
>NZ_JAMXRZ010000177.1 GCF_024124375.1 Klenkia sp. PcliD-1-E | reverse complement strand
CACCCTGGCCGCGGCCGACGCCGTCCGCCGGGCCGCCCCCGAGGTCGACCTGCGGCCCCTGCCGGCCGCCGCCGTCCCCGACCTGCTGGTGCTCACCCGGCCCTGGTCCGCACTGGACCCGGTGCCCGTCCACGGGGTGCGCGGCCCGCACCTGGTGGCCACCGTCCGCGGGCGGGTCGGCGTCGTCGGGCCGCTCGTGGTCCCCGGCCGCACCGCCTGCCTGCGCTGTGCCCAGCTGCACCGCACCGACGCCGACGCCGGTTGGCCCGGCCTCGTCGGACAGCTCACCGGCACCGGGGGCGGGACCGACAGCGGCGGCGGGGCCGCGCTCGGCCTGGCCACCGCCCTCACCGCGCTCGGGCAGGTGCTGGCCCACCTCGACGGCAGCGCTGCACCGGCCGCGCTGGAGGCGACCCTGGAGCTGCGTGCGCCCGACCTGCTCCCCCGGCGACGGCGGTGGCCGGCCCACCCGGCGTGCGGTTGCCGCCCGTCGCCGGCGGGGCCGTCCCGGCGGGAGGCCGCGCGACCAGGGACACTGGAGGGGTGACCGACGACGGACGGGTGATCCCCCGCGGCAGCGTGTCGCGCACCGCCCGGCTGGCCTCCCTGCCGCTGGGTGCGGCGGGCCGGGCCACGCTCGGGCTGGGTCGGCGGCTGTCGGGCCAGTCGGCCGAGCAGGTGTCGGCGGACCTGCAGCAGCGCACCGCCGAGCAGCTGTTCGCCGTGCTGGGCCAGCTCAAGGGCGGGGCGATGAAGCTGGGCCAGACGCTCTCGGTCTTCGAGGCCGCGGTGCCCGAGGAACTCGCCGCGCCCTACCGCGAGGCGCTGGTGAAGCTGCAGGAGGAGGCCCCGCCGATGCCGGTGCGCACCGTGCACGCGGTGCTGGCCCAGCAGCTGGGCGGCACCTGGCGCACCCGGTTCGCCGACTTCGACGACACCCCTGCCGCCGCGGCCAGCATCGGCCAGGTGCACCGCGCGACCTGGCGGGACGGGCGCGACGTGGCGGTGAAGATCCAGTACCCCGGCGCGGGGTCGGCCCTGATGGCCGACCTGAACCAGCTGGCCCGCTTCGCGCGGATGTTCGCCGTGCTGTTCCCCGGGATGGACGTCAAGCCGCTCATCGCCGAGCTCAAGGCCCGGGTGGCCGAGGAGCTGGACTACTCGATGGAGGCCGACTCCCAGCGTGCCTTCGCCGCCGCCTACGCCGGTGACGAGCAGATCGCCGTCCCCCGGATCGTGGCCAGCGCACCCAAGGTCATCGTCTCGGAGTGGATGGAGGGCACCCCGCTCTCCCGGGTCATCGCCGCCGGCACCAAGGAGCAGCGCGACCGGGCCGGGCTGCTGATGTCGACCTTGCACTTCTCCGGCCCGCGCCGGGCGGGGTTGCTGCACGCCGACCCGCACCCGGGCAACTTCCGGCTGCTGCCCGACGGCCGCTTCGGGGTCATCGACTTCGGCGCGGTGGCCCGGCTGCCCGACGGCTACCCCGAACCGATCGGCCGGCTGGTCCGCTGGTCGCTGGAGGGGCGGGCCGAGGACGTGCTGGCCGACCTGCGGGCCGAGGGCTTCGTCAAGCCGGCGGTCGAGGTCGATGCCCAGGCGGTGCTGGACTACCTGCTCCCCCTGCTGGAGCCGGTGGCCAGCGACCGGTTCCACTTCACCCGATCCTGGATGCAGGACCAGGCCACCCGCATCGGCGACCCCCGCAGCGAGGCCAGCAGGCTCGGCCGGCAGCTCAACCTGCCCCCGGCCTACCTGCTCATCCACCGGGTGACCATCGGGTCCATCGGGGTGCTGTGCCAGCTCGACGCCGAGGCCGACTTCCGCTCGGTCATCGCCCGCTGGCTGCCCGGCTTCGCCGACTGACCACGCCCGCCCACAGTGATCAGGTGACCTGGTCACTGTGCGGCCGTCCACACCGACGTCGGTGTGGTCGGCCGGACGGTGACCAGGTCCCCTGATCACCGTCCGGCGGACGTCACCGGACGGCGGCGCTGGCGCGGGCGGCGCGCCGGGTGGCCCGCTCGGCACGCCGCGCCCAGCGCCGGGCGGCCAGCACCCGGCGGGCGCGGGCCGCCGCGTCCGCGTCGGCCATCAGGTCGGCCTGCCGCGCGCGGGCCAGGAACAGGTCGCCGGCCAGCCGCTCGTGGTGGAGGTCCATCTCTCCCCCTTCCCGGGGTGTCGTCGTGGGTGTCGTGGTGGGTCAGGCCGCGACCTTGCGCGGGCGACCCCGCGGGCGCTTGCGGGCGATCACGACCCCGTGGTCGAAGATCTGCCCGCCCCAGACGCCCCAGGGCTCGCCGCGGTCCAGCGCGCCGGCCAGGCAGGAGGCCTGCAGCGGGCAGGACCCGCAGAACTCCTTGGCCTGCTCCAGCAGCGCCGGCGACTCCGCGAACCACAGCTCGGGGTCCTGCACCCGGCAGGGCAACGCCGTCCGCTCCGCCCGCTCGAGCTCGGCGCGCGGGACGGACACCGGTCGCTCGATCGTGTGCTGCACGGTCGTTCCTCTCTCCTCGTCGTGCTCCGGTCGGCGGAGGTCCCGCCGACCGGTCAGGTCGGTGGGATCGACGGCACGAAGAAGGCCGCGGATCCCGGTTGTCCGGGTTCCGCGGCCTCGAGGGGACCGACCGAGCTGACTAGCCCGGTGGGTCTCCCGGAGGCAGGTCACCCGGGGTGTCGCTGTTCAGCTGGACGGCGGCGGTGCCACCGGTGGCGTCGTGGGCCGGCTCGGTCATCGCGACCGGGAAGCCCTCGGCGGCGGCGCCGACGCGGAGCCGGACGGCGGTGCCGATCGGCAGACCGGTGGCGCCGAACCGGGCGGTGCCGCCGGCGACGGCGCCCTGGACGGGGGCCCAGCCGGTGGGCAGAGCGGTGCCGCGCACGACGACGACCCCGGTGCAGGACGGGGTCGTGGAGATGTCGGTGCCGATCACGTGGACCCCTCCTTCCGGGGCTCGGGGTGCAGCCGGTGGGCTGCGACCCTCCGTGGGTGCGTGCAGGTGAGGTTAGGGGGTCCCGTCGGAGACGGTCAACGCAATAAACGGGTCGTCGTGGAACCGACCTGGGCGAGCACGTCGGCGCCGTACATCTCCAGCTTGCGCGCGCCGATGCCGGGCAACGCGGACAGCTCCCCGAGCGACCCCGGCCGGGTCTCGGCGATGGCCTGCAACGTGGCGTCGCCGAGCACCACGTAGGCCGGCACCGAGGCCGCCGCCGCGGTGGCCGACCGCCAGGCCCACAGCCGGTCGAACAGCTCGGCCGCCGCCCCGTCGAGGACCACCTCGGCCCGGCGCGCCGCGGGACGGCGGACCCGGGTGCCGGTGTCGGGGGCCAGGCCCTCCAGGAACCGGCTGCGGGACCGCGGGCGCTTGCCCCCGGGTTGCCGGGACAGCGACCAGGACAGGGTCAGCTGCTCCCGGGCCCGGGTGACGGCCACGTAGAGCAGGCGGCGCTCCTCCTCGACCGCCTCGGGCCGGGCCAGCGACTGCGCGATCGGGACGACGCCGTCGACCAGGCCGACGACGAAGACCGCGTCCCACTCCAGGCCCTTGGCGGCGTGCATCGACGCCAGGGTGACGCCCTGCACGGTGGGGGCATGCTGGGCGCCGGCGCGTTCGGCCAGGTGGGCGACGAAGCCGGCCACCGTCAGCGCCGGCTGCTCGGCGACGAGGTCGACGGCGAGGTCGACCAGCGCCGACAGCGACTGCCAGCGGTCGCGGGCGGCGCCGCCGGACGGAGGCCGGTGCTCGGCCCAGCCGACCGAGGCCAGGACGTCGCGGACGGCGGTGACCAGCGGGGTGCCGTCGTCCCGCCCGGCGGCGGCGCCGCGCAGCAGCAGCACCGCCTCGCGGACCTCGGGCCGCTCGAAGAACCGCTCCCCGCCCTTGAGCACGTAGGGCACGCCGACGTCGGCCAGCGCGGACTCGTAGACCTGGGACTGGGCGTTGATCCGGAACAGCACGGCGATCTCGGCCGCCGGCACACCGGCGTCGACCAGCGCGCGGCAGGCGGCGGCGACCGCGGCCGCCTCGGTGGGCTCGTCGGGGTGCTCGACGAACCGGGGCTCGGGGCCTGCGGCCCGCTGCCCGCGCAGCCGCAGCGCGGGCAGCCCGGTGCGGCGCGGTGCCATCCCGATCAGCCGGTTGGCCAGCCCCACGACCTCGGGGGTGGACCGGTAGTCGCGCTCCAGCGCCACCACCTCGGCGTCGGGGTAGCGGTCGGGGAACCCCAGCAGGTAGTCGGGGTCGGCGCCGGTGAAGGAGTAGATGGTCTGGTGCGGGTCGCCGACCACGCACAGCTCGGCCCGGCCGCCGAGCCAGGCGTCGAGCAGGCGCTGCTGCAGCGGGTTGACGTCCTGGTACTCGTCGACGACGAAGTGCCGGTACTGCCCGCGGACCTCGGCGGCGACGTCGCGGTGCTCCTCGAGGGCGAAGGCGGTGACCAGCAGCAGGTCCTCGAAGTCCAGGGTGCCGTCCCGCTGCTTGGCCTGCTCGTAGCTGGCGTAGACCGCGGCCACGGCAGCGGGCTCGAACGGCGCCTCCCGGCCGGCCGCCCGGGCGCGGGCCGGGTAGTCGTCGGGGGTGGCCAGGGTGGTCTTGGCCCACTCGATCTCCCCGGCCAGGTCGCGCAGGGAGGTGCGGTCGGTCGTCAGCCGGTGCCGGCTGGCCGCGCCGGCCACCACCCGCAGCTTGTTCTCCACCAGCTCGGGCATCGGCCCGCCGAGCACCCGGGGGGCGAAGTAGCGCAGCTGGCGCAGCGCGGCGGCGTGGAAGGTGCGGGCCTGCACCCCGCCCACCCCCAGCCCGGACAGCCGGCCCCGCAGCTCACCCGCCGCCCGGGCGGTGAAGGTGACGGCGAGGACCTGCTCGGGGACGTAGACGCCGGTGTGCACCCCGTAGGCGATGCGGTGGGTGATGGTGCGGGTCTTGCCGGTGCCCGCGCCGGCCAGGATGCAGACCGGGCCGCGCACCGCGGCGGCCGCCGCGCGCTGCTCGTCGTCCAGGCCCGCGAGCACCGCCTCCGCGCCGGTCACGACCCGGGTCACCCCACCGGACCCCGACCGCTCCCCCACTGCCACGACCCGAGTCTGGCAGCCGGGTACGACAGCCCCGGGAAGCATCCCCGGCGCCCGGGCGTTCCCTGGTGCACCGGAACCGACTGATGGAGGATCGACACCATGACCGCCCCGACCGCGCCCGTTACCATGTACACCACCAGCTGGTGCGGGTACTGCGTGCGCCTGAAGAAGCTGATGCAGCGCGAGGGCATCGAGTGGGCCGAGGTCAACATCGAGCACGACGCGAGCGCCGCCGAGCTGGTCATGAAGGCCAACGGCGGGAACCAGACCGTGCCCACGCTCGTCTTCGCCGACGGCACCGCGCTGACCAACCCCAGCATCGACCAGGTCAAGAGCCAGCTCTCGCGGTCCACCGGCGCGTGATCCCCCACCCACGGCCGTCCTCGGGCGATGATCACGAGGGCACCGGCTGTGGGGGGCGGGTGCGTGCGTGGCCAGGTCGGTCGCGCACAGCTGAGGAGGTCGTGGTGGCGGACACCCACGTGGGCGCGCTCGCGCCCGACGACGTGGTGCGGACGGCGGCCGGCGACCCGGCCTTCGTCGTGACGCGCACGGCGCGGGGCTGGGCGGTGCTGACCCCGGCCGGCACCGAGCAGGCCCCGGACCTGGTCGAGGCGATGGTGCTCGCGGACCTGATCGCCGAGGACCTGGGCGCCTGCCCCGAACCCGGCCGCGACGTCCGCCGGGCCGCCCGGGGCGCCGCCGGCGACCCCCAGGCGGAGGACCCCCGCGAGGCGGAGATCGCCGCGCTGCAGCGGCAGGTCGCGCAGCTGGAGCACGCGCTGGCCACCCGGGTGTCCACCGAGCGCGCCATCGGCGTCCTGGCCGCCCGCGGCGGGACGACGCCGCGCGCGGCGTTCGAGCAGCTGCGCCGCGAGGCACGGGCCGGCGGCCGGCCCGTGCACGACCTGGCCCGGGAGGTGCTCGACGGCCTCGGTGCGGCCCCCGCGGTGCCACCGCCCGCGCCG
>NZ_JAMXRZ010000176.1 GCF_024124375.1 Klenkia sp. PcliD-1-E | reverse complement strand
GAGGCCCAGGGTCACCGCGGCCACGGCGGCGGCGACGCGTCGGCCCGGCGGCACGGCGGCCGGGCCGGGCGGCACGGCGACGCGGGGTTCCTCGACGGGCGCGCCGGGCCCGGGCGTCAGCCACTCGGGGAGCCAGCCGGCGTCCCACCCGGTCCCGGGGTCGCTCGACCCGGACGGCAGCGGGACGGCGGGGTCGTTCACGGGTTCTCCTCGCGACGGACGGGTCGCCGCCATGCTCCCGCCCCGGAGCCCCCCGGCGACGGAGGCGCGACGACCCACCGCGGTCTAGCGGTCACCACCTGTGAGGTCGGCGTGCTGGCGGACCCAGCCGTGCATGGCGATCCCGGCCGCCACCCCGGCGTTCAGCGACCGGGTCGACCCGAACTGGGAGATCGACACGGTGAGGTCGGCGCCGTCGCGGGCCGCCGGGGTCAGCCCCGGGCCCTCCTCACCGAACAGCAGCACGCACCGCTCCGGCAGGTCCGCGGTCTCCAGCGGCACCGCGCCGGGGCCGTTGTCCACCGCGACCACCGCCAGGCCGGTGCCGCGGGCGAAGTCCAGCAGCCCGGCGACGTCGGGGTGGTGCCGCAGGTGCTGGTAGCGATCGGTCACCATGGCTCCCCGCCGGTTCCACCGTCGCCGGCCGACCACGTGCACCTCGGCGGCGAGGAAGGCGTTGGCGGTGCGGACGACGGTCCCGATGTTCAGGTCGTGGCCGAAGTTCTCGATGGCGACGTGGAAGGCGTGCCGGCGGCGGTCGAGGTCGGCCACGACCGCCTCGACCGTCCAGTACCGGTAGCGGTCGACGACGTTGCGGCGGTCACCCTCGGCGAGCAGCTGCCGGTCGTAGCGGGGGTCGTCGGGCCACGGACCCACCCACGGACCGACCCCGACGGCGCTCCCCCACTCGGTCGGTCCCGCCTGCTCCTCCACCCGGGGCAGCCTAGGTCGGTCGGTGGTGGTTGGGTTCGCGGCGTGCTGCTGCACCTGATCACCGCGCCCGAGTGGGCCGCGGCCTCGGACCGGGGTCGCGTGGACCCGCTGCCCGACGTCGGCTTCGTCCACCTGTCGGCGCCCGAGCAGGTGCACCTGCCGGCGCAGCGGCTCTTCGACGAGCGGGACGACGTCGTCCTGCTGGTGGTCGACGAGCACCGCCTCACCGACCCGGTCCGCCTGGAACCCGGCGTGCCCGGGGACCCGGCGTCGATGCGGTTCCCGCACCTGTACGGCGCGCTCCCCGTCGAGGCCGTCGTCCGCGTCGTGCCGTGGCCGCGCCCCCGCGGAGCGCGCGACCTGCCCGACCTCTAGGCCGGGACGACGGCGCTGAGCAGCAGGTAGGCCACGACCGCCGAGGGCAGCAGGGAGTCCATCCGGTCCATCAGGCCGCCGTGGCCGGGCAGCAGCGTGCCCATGTCCTTGATGCCCAGGTCGCGCTTGATCAACGACTCGGCGAGGTCGCCGACGGTCGCGGTCGCCGCCATCGCCACCCCGAACAGCACCCCGCCCCACCAGGGGCCGTGGAAGGCCAGGGTGACGGCCAGGACGCCGATGACCACGCACGCGGTGACCGACCCGGCGAAGCCCTCCCAGGACTTCTTCGGGCTGATCCTCCTCGCCATGGGGTGCTTGCCGAACAGCACGCCCGCCGCGTAGCCGCCGACGTCGCTGCACACGACGGTGGCGATGAACAGCAGCACCCGGGCGGCACCGTCGTCGGGGACCAGCAGCAGCACGGCGAACCCGGCCAGCAGCGGCACGTAGAGCGCGACCAGGACGGCGGCGGAGGTGTCGCGCAGGTAGCCCACCGGGCCGTCGCCCAGCCGCCACAGCAGCACGGCCAGCACGGTGATGAAGAAGGCGACCACCAGCCCGGCAGGGCCCCGGACCCACGCCAGGCCGAGCATGAGCAGCCCGCCGACGAGCACCGGGGGGAGCGGCGGCCGGTAGCCGCCGTTGTCCAGCGCCCGGACCAGCTCCGTCACGCTGACCACCACGGCCAGCGCCACCACGAGCAGGAAGGCCGGGCGGTAGAGGAACAGCGACGCGATGACGACCGCGCCCAGCCCGGCACCCACGCCGATGGCCGCGCCGAGGTCCCGGCCGGCCCGGCTGACCCGGGGCGCGCCCGACGGCGTCTCGGCCGGCGGTGCGCCGGTGGCCTCGGCGCCGAGGGCGTCGGGCAGCGCGGTCACCGGCGGGGCGTCGTCGTCCCTGCCGGCATCGTCGGCGGTGTCGACGGTCTGCACCGGCGGCAGCGGGGGCACCGGGCGCGACGCCCCCGGGGACCGGCCGACCACGGGCAACGCCTCGGTGGTGGGCTCGGCCACCCGGGCACGCCCGTGCTCCGGTCGGCGGGGACCGGGGGGCGGGGTGGGGGCGGCGGGCATGGCGGGTGCGGCGTCGGCGCGGGGTGCGCTCAGACCTCCAGCAGCTCGGCTTCCTTGTTCTTCATGGCCTCGTCGATGCCGGCCACGTGCTTGCTCGTCAGGTCGTCGAGGTCCTTCTCCGCGCGGCGGACGTCGTCCTCGCCGGCCTCGCCGTCCTTGACGATGCGGTCGAGCTCCTCCTTGGCCCGGCGGCGCACGTTGCGGATGGCGATCTTGGCGTCCTCGCCCTTGGCGCGGGCCTGCTTGACCAGGTCGCGGCGGCGCTCCTCGGTCAGCTGCGGGAAGTTGACCCGGATGATCTGGCCGTCGTTGCTCGGGTTGACGCCGAGGTCGGAGTTGCGGATCGCGGTCTCGATGGCGTTCAGCTGGCCGGCGTCGTAGGGCTTGATGACGGCCATGCGCGCCTCGGGGACGGTGATGGAGGCCATCTGCGGCACCGGGGTGGGTGCGCCGTAGTAGTCGACGACGATCCGGTTGAACATGCTCGGCGCGGCCCGGCCGGTGCGGACCGAGCCGAGGTCCTCGCGGGCGACCGACAGGGCCTTGTCCATCCGCTCCTCGGCGTCGAGCAGGGTGTCGTCGATCACGTGTGTCTCCTCCTGTGGCCCGGGGGCCGGTGGTGCGGGGTGGTCGGTGCCGGCGGCCTCAGGCGGGCCGGCTGATCAACGTGCCGATCCTCTCACCCGCGACGGCACGGGCGATGTTCCCGTCCTGGAGCAGGTTGAACACCACGATCGGCATCCGGTTGTCCATGCACAGGCTGATGGCGGTCGCGTCGGCGACGGCGAGCTCGTCGGCCAGCACCGTCGAGTAGTCCAGGTCGGAGTACATCGTGGCGGTCGGGTCGGTGCGCGGGTCGGCGGAGTAGACGCCGTCGACGCCGTTCTTGGCCATCAGCAGCACCTGGCACTCGATCTCCAGCGCACGCTGCGCGGCGACGGTGTCGGTGGAGAAGTAGGGCATGCCGGCGCCGGCGCCGAAGATGACGACGCGGCCCTTCTCCAGGTGCCGCATGGCCTTGCGCGGGATGTAGGGCTCGGCGACCTGGCCCATGGTGATGGCGGTCTGGACGCGGGTCTCGATGCCGGCCTTCTCGCAGAAGTCCTGCAGGGCCAGGCAGTTCATCACCGTGCCGAGCATGCCCATGTAGTCGGCGTGCCCGCGGTCCATGCCGGCCTGGGACAGCTCGGCACCGCGGAAGAAGTTGCCGCCGCCGACGACGATGGCGACCTGGGTGCCGCGGGCCACGACGGTGGCCAGCTGCTCGGCGATGTCGCGGATGACGGCGGGGTCCACGCCGACGCCGCCGCCGCCGAAGGCCTCGCCCGACAGCTTGAGCAGGACGCGGTCGTACCCGCTCGCGCCGGCGGCCTGGAACGCGGTGGGGGCGGACAGCGGGAGCTGGTCGGTCATCGGCGTCTCGTCGTCCTCTCGCGGGGTGGTCTGTGCGTCGCATCCTGCCCGACCGGCGCCGGACAGACCTCCGGCCCCGCCCCCCGGTGCGGGGGACGGGGCCGGGGCGTGGATCAGGACTGGCCGACCTCGAACCGGGCGAACCGGTCGACGGTGAGCCCGGCCTCGTCGATGACCTGCTTCACCGTGCGCTTGGGCTCGGTGATCGAGGGCTGCTCGAGGAGGACGAAGTCCTTGTAGTAGGAGTTGACGCGCCCCTCGACGATCTTGGAGATCGCCTGCTCGGGCTTGCCCTCCTCCTTCGCGGTCTGCTCGGCGACGCGGCGCTCGGTCTCCACCGCGTCGGCGGGGACCTCGTCGCGGGTGAGGTACCTGGGCCGGGCGGCGGCGATGTGCATCGCCAGCGACCGGGCGGCGTCCTCGGAACCGGCCGAGTACTGCACGGCGACGCCAATGGCCGGGGGCAGGTCGGTGGCCCGCTTGTGCAGGTAGGTCGCGGTCGGGCCGTCGAAGATGGCGACCCGGGAGAGGACGAGCTTCTCCCCGATGCGGGCGGACTCGCCCTCGACCAGCTTCTCGACGGTCTGGCCGTCGACCTCGGTGACCAGCAGCGCGGCGGCGTCGGCCGGCTTGTGCTCCAGCGCGATGTCGAGCAGGCGCTCGGCCAGGGCGGCGAAGTCGGTGTTCTTGGCGACGAAGTCGGTCTCGCAGTCGAGCTCGAGCAGCGCGCCGTCGCGGCTGACGACCAGCCCGTTGGTGGTGGAGCGCTCCAGCCGCTTGCCGACGTCCTTGGCGCCCTTGACGCGCAGGATCTCGACGGCCTTGTCGTAGTCGCCGTCGGCCTCGGTGAGGGCCTTCTTGCAGTCCATCATGCCGGCGCCGGTGGCGTCGCGGAGACGCTTGACGTCGGCAGCGGTGACAGCAGCCATGTCACTTCCTCTTCTGTGCGGAGTGCGGTGGGGAGACGTGCCGCGGCGCCGCCGTCCGTCCCGGTCGGGACGGACGGCGGCGCCGTCGGGTCACGCCTGGTTCGTGCTGTCCTGGACGATCTCGGTCACGGCGGGGTCGCCCGCGTTGGGCGCCTGCTCCTGCTCGCTGACCACGGACTCCTGCTCCGGCGCGGCCGGGACCGAGCTGTCGGCCGGCGCGGCGGCGTCGGCGCCCTGACCGCCGGTCAGCAGCTCCTTCTCCCAGTCGGCCAGCGGCTCGGCGTCGGCACCGGCGGGGGCGTCGCCCTCACCGCGGCCGGCGTTGGCCTGCGCGGCCGAGCGGGCCATGAGGCCCTCGGCGACGGCGTCGGCGATCACGCGGGTCAGCAGGGCGGCGCTGCGGATGGCGTCGTCGTTGCCCGGGATCTTGTAGTCGACCTCGTCGGGGTCGCAGTTGGTGTCCAGGATCGCCACGACGGGGATGCCCAGCTTGCGGGCCTCGCCGACGGCGATGTGCTCCTTCTTGGTGTCGACGACCCAGACCGCGCTCGGGACCTTCTTCATGTCCCGGATGCCGCCGAGGGAGCGCTCCAGCTTGGCCTTCTCGCGGGAGAGGACCAGCTGCTCCTTCTTCGTCAGGCCGTTGATCGCGCCGGTCTGCTCCAGGTCCTCCAGCTCCTTCAGGCGCTCGAGGCGCTTGAAGACGGTCTGGAAGTTGGTGAGCATGCCGCCCAGCCAGCGCTGGTTGACGTAGGGCATGCCGACCCGGGTCGCCTGCTCGGCGATGACCTCCTGCGCCTGGCGCTTGGTCCCGATGAACATGATCGAACCGCCGTGGGCGACGGTCTGCTTCACGAACTCGTAGGCCTGGTCGATGTAGCCCAGCGTCTGCTGGATGTCGATGATGTAGATGCCGTTGCGCTCGGTGAAGATGAAGCGCTTCATCTTCGGGTTCCAGCGACGGGTCTGGTGCCCGAAGTGGACCCCGCTGTCGAGCAGGTTCTTCATGCTGACGACTGCCACGTGGCGCCGCCTCTCTGTGCACGCGCGGCACCCGGCCCTCCGGCCGGTCCACCGCGCTTCCCGGTTGTCGCGGCGCACCGGGTGGTGCACCGCCCTGGCGTCCTGCGGGCCACCTGCACCCGTGCTTTCCGGGACCGGGGTGGGCGCCGCCCCACCGCTGGGGTGGGAGGAGGACGCGCGAAGTCGACCGGTCTGCCGACCGGTCGCAGGGGCGAGCATACCCGCTCCCCGGCAGACCCCGTCCGCGGTCCTCCACAGCCCGGGCGCCCGTCCACAGATCATCCCCGGGCGCCCCCTCCGGGGGTGCGGGACGGGACCGTCGGCGGGTGCCCCTCCTCCGCCTGGTCCTGCTGGTCGTGCTCACCGGCTCCCTGCTCGGCGGCGCCGGCCCCCGGGCCTCCGCGGACCCCGCAGCCGGCCCGGTCGC
>NZ_JAMXRZ010000175.1 GCF_024124375.1 Klenkia sp. PcliD-1-E | reverse complement strand
CACCCGGCCGGAGTCCGGGCGACGGCGGCCGCGCAGCGCCTGGGTCCTCATCGGCCAGGTGGCACCGGAGCTGGGCGAGTGGGCGGCGTTCTTCGCCGCCGGCGCGGCCAAGCGGGCCGCGGCGGAGGCCGGGCTGACCTCGGCGGTCACCGAGCGGGAGGCCGACGACCTGGTCCGGGACGCCGGGGCCTTCCTGGCCGTCGTCGAGACGACCCTGGGCCGGCCGGTGTCGGCGCAGGCCGCCGAGCCCGCCCCGCCCGACCACCCGGAGGTGCGCCGGCTGCGCCCTGCCTGACCTGGCTGCGTCCGGCGGCCCTTTGCCGGTCCGGCACGGGTGCTTGCGGGTCCCGCCCGGGGTGGTCGAGGGTCGTGCCATGGCCACCGCGCACCCCCACGACGACACCCACCACCGGTCCGGGCACACCCACGACCACGAGCACACCCACGACCACGGGTCCGAGGAGCAGCTGGCGGCGTGGCGCGACACCGACCCGTCGCTGTGGTTCACCGAGTCCTTCTGGGACGACCGCTACCGCGAACGGTCGATGTGGTCGGGCAACGCCAACCAGCGGCTGGTCGAGGTGGCCACCGACCTCGCCCCGGGCCGGGCCCTGGACGTCGGCTGCGGCGAGGGTGGCGACGCGATCTGGCTGGCCCGGCAGGGGTGGCGGGTCACCGCCACCGACGTCTCCCCGGTCGCCCTCGAGCGGGCCCGGGAGGCCGCCCGGGCAGCCGGGGTCGGCGACGCGATCACCTTCGAGCACTCCGACGGCCGCAGCGACTGGGCCCCGCCGGCCGCCGCCTACGACCTGGTCACCGTCTCCTTCGTGCAGTTCCCCCGCGCCGAGCTCGCCGCCTTCCACCGCAAGCTCGCCGCCGCGGTCGCCCGCGGCGGCACCCTGCTGATCACCGCCCACCACGCCGACTCGCACGGTGGTGGCGAGACCCCGTTCAGCGCCGAGCTGTTCGCCACCGCCGCCGAGATGGCCGCGGGCCTTGACCTCGGTGCGGACTGGCAGGTCAGCGCCACCGACCCGACCCGCGAGGCGGTGTTCCCACCCGGGCCCGGTGGGCGACCGATGACGGTGCGGGACGCGGTGCTGCGGGCGGTGCGCGCCCCCGTCTAGGGTCGCCAGGGTGCCGCAGCCGCAGACCCCGCCCGCAGGCCACGGCGGCCCCGCCGAGCCCCCGGTCCGCTCCGCCGCGGTGTGGGCGGCCCTGGACCCGCTGGTGGGTGGCGCCGCGCTGCAGGTGCTCGACGTCGGCGGCGGGGCCGGGGTCTTCGCGGTCCCGCTGGCCCAGCTCGGGCACACCGTCACCGTCGTCGACACCTCCGCCGACGCGCTGGCCACCCTCCGCCGCCGCGCGGACCTGGCCGGGGTGGCCGGTCGGGTGCGCGGCGTGCAGGGTGACGCGGACGCGCTCGGTGCCGTGGGTGGCCCCGAGGGCGGGTACGACCTGGCGCTGGTGCACGCCGTCCTCGAGGTGGTCGACGACCCCGCCGCCACCCTCGCCGGCATCACCGCGGTGCTGCGGCCCGGCGGCCGGCTGAGCGTGACCGCCGCCAACCGGGCCGGCGCGGTCCTGGCCCGGGCACTCGCCGGGCACCCGGTCGAGGCCCGCGCCCTGCTCGGCGACCGCGACCCGGCGCCCGACCGGGCCCGCACCCGGCACGCCCGGCGCCGGTTCAGCCCGGAGGAGCTGCTGTCGCTGGTCCGCGGTGCCGGTCTGCAGGCCGGGGACTGGCGCGGGGTGTCCGTCGTGGCCGACCTGCTGGAGTCCACCTCCGGCGCCGACCCCGACGCGCTGCGCCGGCTCGAGCTCGAGCTGGCCGGCATCTCGCCCTACCGCGACGTGGCCACCGGCCTGCACGTCGTCGCCAGCCGCGGGGCGCCGTGACCCTGCCCGCGGACCTGCACCGCCCCGCCTACGGCACCGCCACCCTCGCCGACGTCCTGCCCTCGGTCGCCGCAGCCCTCGGCGGCGGCGGCCGGCCGGGCCTCGCCGACCGTCTCGGCCTCGCCCAGCACCTGCACGGCGCCCGCCGGGTCGCCGTCCTGCTGGTGGACGGGCTGGGCGCCGACCTGGTCCGCGCGCACGCCCACCTCGCGCCCACCCTGGCCGGCCTCGCCGCGCCGCTCGGCGACCTGCAGGCGCCCTGCCCCAGCACGACCCCGGTCAGCCTCACCAGCCTGGGCACCGGCGTGCCGCCCGGCGGGCACGGGGTGCTCGGCTTCGTCACCGACGTCCCCGGCGAGGACCGCCCGCTGGTCCACACCCAGTGGACCGACGACCCCGACCCGGCCACCTGGCAGGCCCGGCCCACGGTCTTCGCGCAGCTCGCCGCCGCCGACGTGCCCTCCACCGTCGTCGGGCCCTACGCCTACGCCGGCTCCGGGCTGACCCGCGCGGCCTACCGCGGCGCCCGCTACGCACCGGCGGTCAGCCCCGGCGACCTGGCCGGGGTGCTCACCCGCTCGCTGGCCGACGCCGACCGCACCCTGGTCTACGGCTACCACGCCGAGCTCGACCTGACCGGCCACGTGCGCGGGGTGGACTCCCCGTCCTGGCGCCAGCAGCTGGCCCACGTCGACCTCGTGGTGGCCCAGGTGCTGGACGGCCTGCCCGACGACGCCGCCCTGCTGGTCACCGCCGACCACGGCATGCTCGACGTCCCCGCCGGCACCCGGCTCGACGTCGACGCCACCCCGACCCTGACCGAGGGGGTCCGGCTGCTGGCCGGCGAACCCCGGGCCCGGTACGTGCACGCCGTCCCCGGCGCCGCGGCCGACGTCCTGGCCGCCTGGCGCGCCGAGGTCGGCGACCGCGCGTGGGTGGTCGGTCGGGACGAGGCGATCGCCAGCGGCGTCTTCGGCCCGGTGGACGACGCCCTGGCCGCCCGGGTCGGCGACGTCGTGGCGCTGGCCCGCGGCACCTGGGCGCTCACGGCCACCCGGCAGGAACCGGTCCCGTCGGTGCTGGCCGCCTACCACGGCTCCCTCACCGCCACCGAGCTCGCGATCCCGCTGCTGGTGGCCCGGGGGTCCGCGCTGTGAGCGGCCCGGTCCTCACCGTGTGCCGCGGCTGCTGCTGCGGCCGCGCCGAGAAGCACCCGGGGACCGACCACCGGGCACAGCTGGACGCCTTCCGGGCCGGCGGCGCGAAGGTCCGGGTGGTCGACTGCCTGGACGCCTGCGAGCGGTCCAACGTGGTGGTGGTCAGCCCGAGCCCGGCCGGGCGGGCCGCCGGCGCGCGGCCGCAGTGGCTGGGCGGCGTCCTCGACGAGGACCGCACCGCCGACGTCCTCCGGTGGGTCGCCGACGGCGGTCCCGGTGTCGCCGACCCACCGGACTTCCTCGACCTGCAGTTCTTCGCGCCCTCCCGCCGGGTGCGCGGGGAGGCCGGGCTCTAGCCGACCGAGACCGGGTGCCAGGTGCGGAAGCGGCCGGGCGTGGCCGCCGCGCACGTCAGCCGGCGGGCCTCGGCGGACAACCGGCTGTCCAGCACCACCCGCACGTCGCCGTCCGGGCCGCGCAGGCCCACCTCCCACCGCTCGGCGCCGTCCTGCGCCGCGCCGCCGGAGCGCACCGACACCACCGGCAGGTCGGCCACGCCCAGCAGGCCCAGCTCGGCCCGGGCGAACTGCTGCGCGGCCTGCGCCGGCGGGGTCAGCCCCGCCCGCCCGCGCAGGCCGGTGAGCACCACCTCGCCGCGGGCGTGGGCCCGGGCCAGCCCGCTGCCGTCGTCGGCGACCTGGCCGTAGAGGTGACCGGTGGGCAGCACCAGCACGTTGGCGGCGAACCGGTCACCGCCCAGGTGGCTGGTCTCCCAGACGTCGCCGGGCAGCGTGCGGGCCAGCGGCCGGCCGCGCACCGCGCAGCAGGCGTCGTGGCCGCCGTGCGTGCACACCAGGAACGAGGGCACGTCGACCTGCACGCCGACCGAGCCGTCCAGCGGGGCGTCGAGCAGCTCGGCGTCTCGGGCGCGCCGGGACCACCGCACCCAGCCCTCGCGGACGTCGGCCACCGCCCAGCGCCCCTGCGACTCGGCCAGCTTCTCGCCGGGCCGCCGCACCATCTGGATCCGCAGCCCGGCCTCGCGGGCCCGTTGCGCCAGCTGCGGCGCGACGGCCGCGTCGAAGCGGGACTGCAGCAGGGCGTCCCGGCCCCAGGGCCCGGGCTGCTCGACCAGGAGCCAGCGGCGGGCGGGGGGAGCGGTGGCCAGCGGGGAGTCCCCGGCCAGCAGCGCCTGCACCGAGCAGCGGCCGTCGTCCAGCCGGCCGACCGGCCGGCGCCTGGGGTCGGGGTGCTGGCAGTAGGGGTCCCCCGGGCCCGTCCCGGTCAGCTGTTCGGCGGTCATCGGCTCCCATGGTGCACGGGTGCACCGGCCCGTGCGTCGGGGACGACGGCGACCGCCTCCACCACCAGCCGGCGGGCCAGCTCGACCTGCTCCTCCGCGGGCAGCCCGGGCAGGTCGCCCACCTTCAGCTCGCCCACCGCCAGCAGCTCGGCCAGCGCCGGGCGCTGCGCGGCCGGGAAGGTGCGGTGCTGCCGGCCGGTCACCAGCACGACCTGCTCGCCGACCGGCTCGCGCAGCTGCACCCGCAGTCGCGGGCGCACCCGCAGCACCGTGTCCGGGGTCAGCGCGGCCGCCGCGGTCGACTGGGCGAGCGGGGACACCGGCTCGGGGCGCACCTGCGCCCACGTGCGCGAGCGCAGCCGGTCGGCCACCGCGGACGGGTCCACCCGGTCCAGGGCGGCGTGCAGACCCGCGATCACCGCGGCGACGTCCTCGGCCGTGCTCGCCGGGTCGGCCAGGTCCACACCCAGCGGCAGCGAGGTGCGCAGCGACGGGTCGTCGACGGCCAGGCTGCGCACCAGGTCCAGCGCGGACTCCACCGCACCCCAGCGGGTCACGTCGTGCACCCCGATGGTCAGGTGGGCGCTGATCTCGCCCAGTGCCCGCGCCGAGTGCAGGTAGCCGCGGGGCAGGTAGAGCGCGTCCCCGGGGCGCAGCACCGCGTCGACGACCGGCTCCTCGGCCGCCCGGGCGGCGACCGCGTCGGCCCGCTCGCCCCATGGCTGGGTGCGGAGGGGGTCGGTGAGCACCGGCTCGTGGATCGTCCAGTGCTTCTCGCCGGCGACCTGCAGGACGAAGACGTCGTGCACGTCGTAGTGCGGGGAGAAGCCCTGCGAGGACGGCGGGGTGATGTAGGCGTTGACCTGGGTCGGGTGGCCCAGCTCGGCGGCGAGCGCGTCGGCGAAGGCGATCAGCGGCGGCCACAGCCGGTGCAGGCCCTGCAGCACCACGGTCGAGCCCTCGCTGAACAGCCGCAGGACGGCGTCGGAGGACACCTGGTCGGCCACCTCGGCCCCCGCGCCGCCCGGCCCGGTGAAGCGCTTGGCGTCGACGACCTCGCCGTTGCGGGCGATGCGCAGGAACGGGGTGCGCAGGCCGCGGGTGCTCAGCAGCTCGTCGACGTCGGCCAGGGTGAGCAGGTCGGAGAAGTCCTGGCCCAGCTGCGCCGCGCTGGTCAGCAGCGGGCGACGGGCCCAGTGGTGCTCGGCGAACTCCGCCGGGTCGACCCCCACGCACCGGCGCAGGGCCGTTCCTCCGTGCTCCACCTGGTTCCTCCTCGTCCGCGGCGGACGTGCTCCGCCCCGCCGTCCTTACCGCCCCCGGGACCGGCGCACACATCCCGCTCCGGACGTGCCGAGGGCCGGGTGACCGCTCCTGTGGGAGTGGTCGCCCGGCCCTCGTCGAGCCGTGGCTCAGGCCGAGCCGTCGGCCCCGCCGTCGTGCTGGCCCGGGGTGCCGCCGCCGGCGCCGCTGTCCGCGGGGCCCTCGGCGCTGCCGTCGGCGCCGCCGTCGTGCTGGCCCGGGGTGCCCTCGCCGGCGCCGCTGTCCGCGGGGCCCTCCACGCTGGTCATGTCCTCGTCGTCGAACACCGCGGTCCCTCCAGAACTCGTCGTGCGACCGCCGGTCGGCGGTCCCGGGGTCTCACTACCGCAGCGCCCGGCCGCCTACACATCCGCCGGGGCCCGGTTGAGGCCCCCTCGGCCGGGGGTAGCGGCGGCCGGTGCCCCTGCAGAACTGGTCCGGCCAGATTTCCCGGACCGCGGACGCCTTCGCCGCGCTCCTGGACGGCGGGTGGTGCCCCCCGCTGCCCGGGTCGGGGGCGACGGCGCAGCGGTGGGCGCAGCTGTCCGCGCTGGGCGCGCGCGACCTGCCGCTGGCCCGGCTCGCCGAGGGCCACGCC
>NZ_JAMXRZ010000174.1 GCF_024124375.1 Klenkia sp. PcliD-1-E | reverse complement strand
GGGCCGAGCCGGGACAGCAGCGCCACCACCGCGGCGGCCACGACCAGCGCGCCCACCAGGGCGGTGAGCTCGCCGGGCAGGTCGGTGGCCGGCGCCGGGGGGCGGGCGGCGATCCGCTCGCGCAGCGCGGAGAACGCGCCGCCGAAGACGGCGACCACGACGCCGGCGACGGTGAGCGCCGAGAGCACGTCGCCGCCGAGGGTCGCCCAGCTGGTGTCGGCGCGCCGGGCGGTGGCCCGCCGGGTGAACCGGCGGACGCCGGCCCCGGTCAGCTCGGTGACGCTCACCCCGCGTGCAAGGCGGCGACGGCGTCCTTGGGCGACACGAGGCTGCAGGCGTCGTCGTCGACCACCAGCACCCGGCGGGCGACCGTGGACAGGAACTCCGGGTCGTGGCTGGCGAACACCACGGTCAGCCCGCCGGCCACCTCGGCGGCGATCCGGGCGGCCAGCCGGCGGCGCATCTGCGCGTCCAGGCGGCGCTCGGGCTCGTCGAGCACCAGCAGCCGGGCCGGGCGGACGAACGCCGCGGCCAGCGCCAGCCGCCGGCGCTGGCCCGAGGACAGCGCCGAGGGCAGGGCGTGCGCGCGGTCGGCGATGCCGAACTCCGCGACCTCGGCCTCGACGACCGCGTCGGCGTCGGCCACGCCGTGCCCGCGGGCGGTGAGCAGCAGGTGCTCGGCGCCGGTGAGCGAGGGGAAGAAGGCGTCGTCGTCGAGCACGGTGGCGACGTCCCGGCGGAAGGCGGCCTCCCTCTCGTCGACCGGCCGGCCGTCGAACTCGACGGTGCCGGCGATCGGCGGCAGCAGCCCGACGACGGTCTGCAGCACGGTGGACTTGCCGGCCCCGTTGGGCCCGATCACGCCGAGGGCGGTGCCGGGCGCCACGCCGACGGTGACCGGCGCGCAGACCGCCTCCCCGCCGTAGCCGACGGAGAGGTCGCGCACCTCGAGCAGCCCCGGCTTCGCCATCACCGCCGCACCCTAGGGCCCCTCCCTGTGCGCTCAGTCGGCGGCGCGGTCCTCGCGGGCGGCCTCGACGAACGGCTCGGCGGGGGACGGCGGCTCGGCCGCGGGCACCGCGCGGCCGGGCAGCACCAGGTTGAGCACCACGGCCAGCAGCGCCGAGACGACGATGCCGGAGCTGAACAGCGGGCCCCAGTCGCCGACGACGCCGGCGATGGCGTCGGGGGCCGACGCGATGCCCCGGCCCAGCCCGATCGACACCGCCAGGACCAGCAGCGACCGGGTGGTCAGGCCGTCCTTGCTCAGCAGCTCGATGCCGATCGCGCACACCATGCCGAACAGCACCAGCACGCCGCCGCCCAGCACCGCGGGCGGGATGGCGGCGAGCACCGCGGCCAGCTGGGGCAGCAGCGAGAGCCCGACCAGGACGCAGGCGCCGATGGTCACCACGTGCCGGCTCATCTGCTTCGTCAGCGCGACCAGGCCGATGTTCTGGCTGAACATCGTGGTCGGCAGGGCGCCGAACACCCCGCCGACCACCGCGGAGCCGCCCTCGGCGAGGATGCCGCCGCGCAGCTCCCGCCGGGTGGCCGGCCGGCCGGCACCGCCCTCGGTGACCGCGTGCACGGTGCCCACCGAGTCGACCATGTTGACCACGCCGACGACGGCCATGGACAGGACGGCGACCAGCTCGAAGGAGACGCCGAAGGCGAACGGCGTCGGGAAGGCGAGCACCGGCCGGTCGCCGGCGCCGGAGAGGTCCAGCAGCCCCAGCGGGATGGCGACGAGGTAGCCCACGACCACCGCGATCAGCACCGACGCGGACTTCGCCAGCCCCCGGGCGAACTGGTTGAGCACCACGGTGAGCACGAGGACCAGTGCCGCGACGCCGAGGTTGGTGGCCGACCCGAAGTCGGGGCTGCCCACGCCGCCGGCGGCGAGGTTGATGCCGCTGGGCAGCAGGCCCAGGCCGATGACCAGGATGATCGTGCCGGTCACCACCGGGGGGAACAGGAACGCGATCCGGTGGATGCCCAGGCCGATCGCGACCTGGACCAGCGCGGTGACCAGCACCCCGCCGAGGACGGCGTCCAGCCCGCGCTCGGCGGCCAGCGGGACGGCGACGGCGATGAACGCGAAGCCCGAACCCATCATCAGCGGCAGCCGGCTGCCCACCGGGCCGATGCCGATGGTCTGCAGCAGCGTGGCCAGGCCGGCGCAGAGCAGCGCGGCCTGCACCAGCAGCACCGCCTCGCCGGTGCTGGCGCCGATGACTCCGGCCAGCAGGATCGCCGGGGTCAGGTTGGAGGTGAACATGGCCAGCACGTGCTGCAGCCCCAGGGGCACGGCGGTGCCCCACGGCGGCATGCCGTCCGGGTCGGCCGGGTCGCGCCGGCGCTTGGTCGCCTTGGTCGCCTTGGTCGTGGCCATCGCTGCTCCCCCTCCCCGGGACCCGTCGTCCCGCCGGATGGCGCGAGACTGCCGGGTCCGCGTCACAGCCACGTCACAGGTTCGTGTCCACCCGCCGCGGGCCCTACGGTGCGGGTCGTGGAGAGGTCGGTCGTCCTGCTGCGCGGGATCAACGTCGGGAAGGCCAAGCGGATCGGCATGGGCCCGCTGCGGGAGGCGTTGACCGCGCGGGGGTACGCCGAGGTCGCGACCCACCTGCAGAGCGGCAACGTCGTGCTGGGCACCGACCGGGGCCAGGAGGACCTGGCCGCCGACGTCCGGGCCTGCATCGCCGAGGAGTTCGGGCACGACGTGCCGGTCGTGGTCCGCTCCGCCGCCGAGCTCGCCGACGTCGTCGTGGCCGGGCCGGTCGCCCTGCCGGCGGGCACCGAGCTGGACCCGGCGCGCTACCTGGTGACCTTCCTGCCCGTGGTGCCCGACGCCGCCGCGGTGGCCGCCGTGCCCGCCGCCGGACCCGGTGAGGGGGCGTGGGCGCTGCGCGGCCGCGACCTGCACCTGTGGCTGCCGGACGGGGTGCTCGCGACGCCGGTGGGCGGCTGGGCGTGGGACCGGTTGCTCGGCACGACCGGTACCGGCCGCAACTGGACCACCGTGACGCGGGTCGCCGCGATGGCCGCGGGGTGAGCCCGGGGTGACCCCCGTCGTGCCGGACCGGGACGTCCGTGGTCGACTGTCCCGGGTTCGCGCGTACCCGGCGACCCGCGACGACGACACGTGACGACGAGGAGCACCCGCGTGGACCGCGACACGGCGAGCCCGGTGTGGCCGTCTGCGGCACCGCCGGACGCCCCGCCGGGCGAGGTGTGGGACCTCCAGCACGTCTCGGAGCTGCCGCGGGTGCGCGCCCAGCTGCGCCGCCTGCTGGTCGCGGCGCCCGACGACTCCGGCCCCGAGGTCGCGGCCGAGCTGGTGGACCGGGTGGTGCTGGCCTTCGACGAGATGGCGTCCAACGCGCTGCGGCACGGCGGCGCCGGGGTCCGGGCCCGGGTCGCCCCGCACGGCCGGTCGTGGCTGGTCGAGGTCTGCGACTCCGCGGCCACCACCCCGCCCACGCCGGCCATCGGTCGCGACCCGAGCCAGGGCGGCCTGGGCCTCTACCTCATCGCCGAGATGGCGACGGCGCACGGCTGGCAGACCGTCGGCGCCACCAAGAGCGTGTGGGCCCTGCTGCCCCGCTGAGCCCGGACCCGCCCGGCGTCGACGCGGTGCTGGCCCGGGCCCGGGAGGGCGTCGTCCGGCTGGACCCCGCGGGGACGGCGGCGGCGCTGGCGCGCGGGGCGCTGGTCGTGGACACCCGCACCGGGACGCAGCGGGCCGAGCAGGGTGAGGTCCCCGGGGCGCTGGTCATCGACCGCACCGTGCTGGAGTGGCGGCTGGACCCCACCAGCGGCAGCCGCATCCCCGAGGCCACCGGGTGGGACGTCGAGGTCGTGGTGGTCTGCCACGAGGGGTACAGCTCGTCGCTGGCCGCGGCCAGCCTGCGCGCGGTCGGCCTGCACCGGGCCACCGACCTGGTGGGCGGCTTCGCCGCCTGGCGGGACGCCGGCTTCCCGGTCGGCACCGGCCCGGCCGACGTCCGCCGCTGACCCGGCGGCGCACCCCGCTGGAGGTGACTCGTCGTCGGGTCGGGGCGCCCGAACGCCGCGACGGGTCACATCGAGCGGGGACCCCCGGCGCTACCGGCCGACGGCGTAGCCCTGCATGCCGCGGGGGTTGGCCGCGGCCGTGAGCAGGCCGGTGCTCGGGTCGGCGCTGACCGCCGACAGCCGGCCCAGCGACCAGGCGTCGGTCACGACCACGCTGTGCCCGCGGCGGCGCAGGTCCGCGATGACCTCCTCGCCGAGCCGGGACTCCACGACCACCTCGCCGGCCACGGTCTCCCGGGGGTAGAACGAGGACGGGAAGCTGGTGGTGTGCCAGGCCGGGGCGTCGATGGCGGCCTGCAGGTCCAGGCCGCGGACGGTGTGCGCCAGCCAGAAGCACAGCTGCCACTGCTCCTGCTGGTCCCCGCCCGGCGTCCCGAACGCCAGCCAGCGGCCGGTCGAGCGGTCCTGCGCCAGCGTCGGGGTGAGCGTGGTGCGCGGCCGCTTGCGCGGGGCGAGGGAGTTGGGCAGGCCGCGGTCCAGCCAGAACATCTGCGCGCGGGTGCCGAGGCAGAAGCCCAGCTCGGGGATGGTGGGCGAGCTCTGCAGCCAGCCGCCCGAGGGCGTGGCCGACACGACGTTGCCCCAGCGGTCGACGACGTCGACGTGGCAGGTGTCGCCGCGGGTGGTGCCGTCGGGCTCGGTGACCTGCTCGCCGGTGCGGGCCACGGTGGGCTCTCCGACCCCGGCGCCGGTGGCGAAGCTCCCGGACGGGTCCGTCACGTGCCGGGGGAGCCGGGGCGGGCGCCCGTCCGGTGCACCGGGCCGCAAGGTCAGGCTTGCGGTGTCACCGACGAGCGCCCGCCTCTCGGCGGAGTACTGCGGGTCGAGCAACTGCGTGAGCGGGACGTCGGGCACGTCCCCGTACCAGGCCTCGCGGTCGCCCATGGCCAGCTTGACCGCCTCGACGGTGGCGTGGACGACCTCGGCCGATGGTGCCTGCTGCCCTGCTCCCGAACCCGGTGCCAGCGCGGGGACCCCGTCCAGCATCGCCAGCGCCTGGAGCAGCGCCGGTCCCTGGGACCACGGCCCGGCCTTCGAGACGTCCCACCCTCGCCAGTCGGTCGTGACCGGGGGCTCGTACGTCGGCTGCCAGCTGGCCAGGTCGTGCCCGGTGAGGAAGCCCGCGTGGTCGCGACCGGAGTCGTCGCGCACGGGGCGCCGGGAGAACACGTCGATCGCATCGGCGACGAATCCGGAGTACCAGGCCGCGAGCGCCGCATCGATGCCCGCCTCCCGGGAGGGCCCGCGCGCTGCGTCGAGCAGCCGGCGGTAGGTGGAGGCGAGGGCGGGGTTGCGGAACAGGCGGCCGGCTGCCGGAGGAGCTCCGTCGGCGGCGAGCCAGGTGGCGGCCGAGGTCGGCCAGTGGGTGGTGAAGTGCTCGGAGACCGAGGCGACGGTCGCTGCCACCCGTGGGGAGAGCGGGTGGCCGGACTCGGCGTACTCGACCGCGAAGCGGAGGACGGCGTCCAGCGGCAGGCTGCCGTGGTCGCGGAGGAGGGTCAGCCAGGCACCGACGGCACCGGGGACGGTGGCCGCGAGCAGGCCCGTACCGGGGACCAGCTCGAGACCCAGTGCCTCGAACGCATCGATGCTGGCTGCGGCGGGGGCGACCCCCTGGCCCGAGAGCACGGCGGCCCGGCCCGCGAGCCCACCGGACCCGCCGCGGGCGAAGACGACCGGGACCTCGCCACCCGGGCCGTTGAGGTGCGGCTCGACGACCTGGAGCACGAAGCCGGCGGCGACGGCGGCGTCGAAGGCGTTGCCGCCGGACTCGAGCGTCGCCATCCCGGCCGAGCTGGCGAGCCAGTGCGTCGAGGCGACCATGCCGAAGGTCCCGGCGAGCTCGGGACGGGTCGTGAACACCGTTCCAACCTACGGACCCCGCCGCTGGGTCGCAGCGTGCCCGGCGCGGACCGGGACGAGGTCCAGGCCACCCCGCGGACCACCGCACGCCGCGCCGTCCGCTGGGCAGGACGACCCGACGGGACCGGCGCGGGGAGCGCCACCCGCCGGGGCGGGGTCGCCGCCGGGCGGGGACGGGTGCGCAACGCCTCCGGGGGCGCAGCGGGGGTGCTCGGCGTGCTGGGCAGCTCCCGCATGGGCACCGGGTCGTCGTCGTCCGGGGCGCGGTGCCGGGCGGCCGGCGCCACCGGCAGGGGTACCGGCCGGCCCCAGGCCAGGTTCGCCCCGTCCGGGCCGGCGCCCCAGGACCCG
>NZ_JAMXRZ010000173.1 GCF_024124375.1 Klenkia sp. PcliD-1-E | reverse complement strand
GCCCTGGCCCCCGCCGCCCGCGCCGCCCTGCAGCGCTCGCTGCGGGCCACCGGCCGCGTCGCCTGACCCGCCCCCCGGTCCCCGCGCCGCCCCACCCGCCCACGCCTCAGCCGGTGGCGGTCCAGATCCGGGTGAGGACGTCGCGCAGCCGGTCCCGCTCGGCGTCGGCCAGCAGCCCCAGCGGGGCCTCGACGGCGGCGGTGGCGTCCTTCTCCGCCACCTCGCGCAGCGCCCGGCCGGCGTCGGTGGCGACCACCAGCCGGGTGCGCCGGTCGGCCTCGGAGGGACGGCGCTCCACCAGGCCCCGGCCGGCCAGCTCGTCGACCAGCAGCACCACCTGGGAGGGGTCCAGCCCCAGGACGTCGGCCAGCTCGCGCTGGGTGACGCCCTCGGCGGCGTCGCAGGCCAGCACCAGCACCGAGTACTGGCGCACCCGCAGCCCGTGCGCGGCGAGCGCGGCGTTGGTCGCGCGCACCACCGCGCCGCTGGCCCGGGAGAGCAGGAATCCCAGGTCGTCGGTCAGCGGGTGACCCATGAGCACCTCCATCGTTGACAACCTCCACGATACCGACCTACGGTCGCGACACCACCCCCCTGTCACGAGGAGAACCCGTGGACCTGACCGGCAAGGTCGCCGTCGTCACCGGATCGGGCCGAGGCCTCGGCCTGGCCTACGCCCAGGAACTGGCCCGCCGCGGCGCCGCCGTCGTCGTCAACGACGTGGACGCCGACGTCGCGCAGGCCGCCGTCGACAGCATCGAGGGAACCGCCGTCGCCGAGGTCGTCCCGGTCGGCACCAGCGAGGCCGCCCAGGCCCTGGTGGACCGCGCGGTCGGCGAGTTCGGCCGGCTCGACGTCCTGGTCAACAACGCCGGCATCCTGCGCGACACCACGCTGTGGAAGATGACCGACGAGCAGTTCGACGCGGTCATCACCACCCACCTGCGCGGCACCTTCACCTGCACCCGCGCCGCCGCCGTCCACATGCGCGAGCGCGGCGAGGGCGGGCGGATCATCGCCATCGGCTCCCCCACCGGCCAGGTCGGCAACTTCGGCCAGACCAACTACGCCGCCGCCAAGGCCGGCATCGTCGGCATGGTGCGCACCTGGGCGATGGAGCTGGCCCGCGCGCAGATCACCGTCAACGCCGTGGTCCCCGTCGCCGCCACCGCGATGACCGAGACCGTGCCCTTCCTCGAGCCCTACGTCACCGCCCTGAAGAACGGCGACCCGCTGCCGCCCTACGCCCGCAAGCAGCTGGGCTTCGGCTCGGCGCAGGACGTCGCCGGGCTGATCGCCTTCCTCGCCTCCGACGAGGCCGCCGGCATCACCGGCCAGGCCATCGGCGTGGGCGGCGACCGGCTGGCGCTGTGGACCCACCCCACCGAGACCGTCGTCGAGTTCGCCGACGGCACCGGCTGGTCGGCCGAGGCCATCGCCGACGTCTGGCCGAAGGCCTTCGAGGGCTCGAAGCAGACCGTCGGCCAGCAGTTCGAGCCGGAGAGCTGACATGGCGCTGCAGCTGGACCTGGAGAACCTGGTCGCCATCGACGTGCACACCCACGTGCACGCCGACACCCGCGGCCACAAGGCGCTGGACGACGAGCTCAACGCCGCGGCCGCGAAGTACTTCAAGGGCGACCCCTACGACCCCACCGTCCCCGACATCGCCGCGGACTACCGGGCCAAGAACATGGCCGCGGTCGTGTTCACCGTCGACATCGAGCACGCCACCGGCCACCCGGCGCTGTCCAACGAGGAGATCGCCGACCTCGCCGCACAGCACCCCGACGTGCTCATCCCGTTCGGCTCGGTCGACCCCGCCCGCGGCAAGGCCGGCGTCGAGCTCGCCCGCCGGCTGGTGCAGGAGCACGGCGTCCGGGGGTTCAAGTTCCACCCCTCGATCCAGGCCTTCGAGCCCAACGACCGCGCGGTCTACCCGCTGTTCGAGGAGATCCAGAGCCTCGGCGTCCCGGCGCTGTTCCACACCGGGCAGACCGGCATCGGCGCGGGCCTGCCCGGCGGGCGCGGCATCAAGCTGCGCTACTCCGACCCGATGCTCCTGGACGACGTCGCGGCCGACTTCCCCGACCTGACGATCATCATGGCCCACCCCTCGGTGCCGTGGCAGGACCAGGCGATCTCCATCGCCACGCACAAGGCCAACGTCTACATCGACCTGTCCGGCTGGTCGCCGAAGTACTTCCCGCCGCAGCTGGTCAAGGCGGCCAACGGCCTGCTCAAGCGCAAGGTGCTCTTCGGTTCGGACTACCCGCTGATCCGCCCCGACCGCTGGATGGCCGACTTCGAGACCCTGGAGATCAAGCCCGAGGTCAAGCCGCTGATCTTCAAGGAGAACGCGATCCGCGCCCTGGGGCTGCGGTGAGGAACCAGGGCATCGGCTCCTGGCCGGAGCGCCGGCTGCGCATCTCCCCGCACCGCCCGGCGCTGTGGTTCGAGGGGACGACGGCGACGCACGGCGAGTTCGCCCTCGACGTCCGGCGGGCCGCGTCCGCCCTGCACGAGCTCGGCGTCCAGAAGGGCGACCGGGTGGCCTGGTTCGGCGCCAACCACCCCGCCGCGCTGCACACCCTCTACGCCTGCGGCCAGCTGGGCGCGGTGTGGGTGCCGGTCAACGCCCGGCTCTCCCCCGCCGAGGCGCGGTACGTGCTCGAGCACTCCGGCACCACGCTCGTCGTGCACGGCGCCGAGCACGTGGGGACGGCGGCGGCGCTGCGCGCCGAGCTGCCGCAGGTGCGGGCGTGGCTGTCCGCCGAGCCGGCCGAGGGCGCCGAGGACTGGCAGGCGCTGGTCGCCGCGGCCGAGCCGGTGGCCCGCGACGAGGTCGTCACGCACGACGACCCCTGCCTGGTCATGTACACCTCCGGCACCACCGGCCGGCCCAAGGGCGCGCTGCTGACGCACGGCAACATGACCTGGGCCTGCCTCAACCAGGTGCTCGGGTTCGACTTCACCCCCGACGAGCGCACCCTCGGCCTGGCGCCGCTGTTCCACATCGGCGGGCTCAACGGCACGCTCAACCCCACCCTGCTGCGCGGTGGCTGCGTCGTCCTGGTCCGCGGCTTCGACCCGGCCGGCACGCTGCAGGTCATCGCCGAGCAGAAGGTGACGTCGTTCTTCGCCGTCGCCACCATGCTCGACGCGATGGCCAAGCAGCCGGGCTTCGCCACCCTGGACCTGTCGGCGCTGCGCACCATCGGCGCCGCCGGCGCCCCGCTCCCGCTGCCCGTGCTGCGCACCTGGCTGGACCGCGGGGTCACCGTGCAGCAGGCCTACGGCATGACCGAGTCCGCGCCGGCCGGCACCGTGCTGGACAGCGCCGACGCGGTGGCCAAGGTCGGGTCGGCGGGCAAGCCGCAGTTCTTCGTCGACGTCCGGGTGGTCCGGCCCGACGGCACCGAGTGCGACCCGCACGAGGTCGGCGAGGTGGTGCTCTCGGGCCCGAACATCATGGCCGGGTACTGGGAGGCGCCCGAGGCGACGGCCGAGGCGGTCCGCGACGGCTGGTACCACTCCGGGGACGCGGGCTCGGTCGACGAGGACGGCTACCTCACCATCCGCGACCGGTACAAGGACATGATCATCTCCGGCGGGGAGAACGTGTACCCGGCCGAGGTGGAGTCCGCGCTGCGCGAGCTGCCCCAGGTGGGCGAGGCCGCCGTCATCGGCGTCCCGCACGAGCACTGGGGCGAGGTGGGCCTGGCCGTCCTGGTGCCCGCCCCGGGGTTCGACCCGGCCACCGACCCCGACGGCGAGGGCGTGCGCACCGCGCTGCGGGAACGCCTCGCCGGGTTCAAGGTGCCCAAGGAGGTGCGGTGGGCGGCCGAGCTGCCCAAGACCGCGACCGGCAAGATCCGCAAGCCAGACCTACGGCACGCGTACGTGCTCACCGAGGAGGACGCATGACCACCACCACGACCCTCGCCGAGATGCCCGGCCTCAAGGGCACGGAGCTCGGCACCAGCGACTGGTACGAGATCACCCAGGAGGCGGTCAACACCTTCGCCGACGCCACCGGTGACCACCAGTGGATCCACGTCGACGTCGAGCGCGCGAAGGCCGAGAGCCCCTTCGGCGGGCCGATCGCGCACGGCTTCATGACCCTGTCGCTGGCCGTGCCGCTGGCCACCGCCACCTACACCATCAGCGACTCGGTGATGGGCGTGAACTACGGCCTGAACAAGGTGCGCTTCCCCGCGCCGGTGCCGGTGGGCTCGCGCGTGCGCGCCACCACCACGCTGAAGGACGTCGAGGAGGTCGCCGGCGGCCTGCAGAACACCATCGGCGTGGTGATCGAGCGCGAGGGCGGCGACAAGCCGGTCTGCATCGCCGAGTGGGTCACCCGCGCCTACGGCAAGCCCGCCGGCTGACGCCCCCGCCCGCGGGCGTGGATCAGGTCCGACGAGGAATGTGCATCCTCAGCCACCGACGTCGGTGGCTGAGGATGCACAGGGGTCGTCGGACCTGATCCACGCCGGGTGGCAGCCTGCAGACCATGCGCATCGCCGTCTTCACCGGGTCGCAGGCCGGCCCGCCCGCCCACCAGCACGCCGCCGCCACCTTCGCCTCCTCCCTGGCCCGCGCCGGGGTGGGCATCGTCTACGGCGGCGGGCACGTGGGGCTGATGGGCACCGTGGCCGACGCGGCGCTGGCCGCCGGCGGCGAGGTGGTGGGCGTCATCCCGCAGCACCTCGTGGACGACGAGCTGGCCCACCCCGGCCTCACCGACCTGCGCGTCGTGGCGACCATGCACGAGCGCAAGGCCGCGATGGCCGACCTCGCCGACGCCTTCGTCGCCCTGCCCGGCGCCGCCGGCACCCTGGAGGAGCTCTTCGAGGCCTGGACCTGGGGCATGCTCGGCCTGCACGCCAAGCCCACCCTCCTGCTGGACGTCGACGGCTTCTGGCAGCCGCTGCTGACCCAGCTGCACCGGATGGTCGACGACGGCTACCTCGACGGCCGCCGGCTGGACGCCCTGGGCGTGGTGCACACCGCCGACGCCCTGCTGGAGTTCGTCGCCGCCTACCGGCACCCGCAGCGCAAGTGGACCCGCCCGGCCGGACCGGCCGCGAGCGCCTAGCGTCGCGCAGGTGGAGGCCTGGGACGTCGTCGTGGTCGGCGGCGGCCCCGCCGGTGCCGCCGCCGCGCTGGCCGCCCGCCGGCACGGCGCGTCGGTGCTGGTGGTCGACCGCGCCGACTTCCCCCGCGACAAGGTCTGCGGCGACGGCGTCGCCCCGGAGGCCCTCGACGTCCTGGCCGCGCTCGGCGCCGACGTGGACGCCGTCACCGCCGGGTTCCCCGCCGTCCCGCGGCTGCGGCTGACCTCGCCGTCGGGCCGGACCCTGGAGCGCACGATGCACCGGCCGGCGCTCGTCGTCCCCCGGGCCGTGCTCGACGCCCGGGTGCTGGATGCCGCGCGGGCCGCGGGCGCTGAGTTCCGGCGGCACACCGTGCGCCGGCTGGTCCCCGGCCCGGACGGCGTGGCCGTCGACGGCGCGCTCACCGCGGGGGTGGTCGTCGGGGCGGACGGCGCCGAGTCGGTCGTCCGGCGGGCGCTGGGGGTCGGCGCGAACCGCCCGGACCGGCTGGCCGTGGCGATCCGCGGCTACGCACCGGCAGGGGACCCCGGCGTCCAGGTCATCACCACCACCGACCAGCGCTGGCCGGCCTACGCGTGGTCGTTCCCGGTCGGCGACGGGCGGGCCAACGTCGGCTACGGCGAGCTGGTCAGCGGCGGGGCGACCCGGGCCGGGCTGCTCGAGGGCCTGCACCGGCTGCTGCCCGGGGTCGAGCCCGAGGGCCTGCGGGCGCACCGGCTGCCGCTGTCCACCCAGCGGCCGCGGCAGCCCGACGGCCGGGTGCTGCTGGCCGGGGACGCCGCCTCGCTGATCAACCCGATGACCGGGGAGGGCATCTTCTACGCGCTGCTCTCCGGCGCGCTGGCCGGGGCCGCGGCGGCGCACGGCCCGGGTGCCGGGGCGGTCCTGCGGGCCGCGCTGGCCGACCGGCTGGGCACCCACCTGCGGCACACCGCGACGGCGTCCCGGCTGAGCAGCCGGCCGTGGCTGATGGACGCCACCTTCGGTGCGGCGGCGGCCGACCAACGGGTCTTCGACGACGTGGTGGCGCTGGGCCTGGCCGACGGCCGGCTGACCGGCCGCACCCTGCTCGGCGCGGTCAGGTCGCTGCGTCCGCGGACCCGGCGTCCCTGACCGCGTGGCGCCCGGCGCCGGACGCCGCGGTGCTCAGCGCCCGGGAGGCAGCCGGGCGGGCGGGCCGGG
>NZ_JAMXRZ010000172.1 GCF_024124375.1 Klenkia sp. PcliD-1-E | reverse complement strand
CACGACCGGTGGGCGCACGATCTGAGCCTAGGAATCAGGAGCGTTCCAGTCCAAGAGAGTGCTGACCCACCGGCCGCTACCGGCACCGAACCTTCCAGACAACGGGAGGCCCGGTAAGCCCCATTAGACATCGCGGCGGGGGTCCACGACCAGCCGGACGACGCAGCCGTCGCCGTCCGCGAGCGGTGCGGTGGTCATCCGGTCCACCGCCCGGCGGGCCAGCCACAGGCCCATCCCGCCCACCGACAGGTCCGTGCCGTGGGCGGGGCCGTAGCCGGCCAGCGGCTCGTCGAAGCCCTGCCCGCGGTCGGCGACCGCGCACAGCACCCGCTGCTCGGTGACCCACAGCCGGACGTCGACCGGGGGGACGCCGTGCTCGGCGGCGTTGGCGACCACCTCGTCGATGGCCAGCACCAGGTCCTCGGCGTCGTCGGGGTCCAGCGGCCCGTCGGCCAGGCTCTCGCTCAGCGCGCGGCGCAGCTGGCGCACGCTGCCGACGTCCTCGACCTCCAGCGTCGGCGGGGTGGCCTCCAGCGGGTCGGGCGCCGGGGCCGACCACAGCGACCGCAGCACCTCGGCGGGGTCCCTGCGGCCGGGGTTGGGGAGGACGCCCTCGGCGGTGAGCGTCCACGGGTGGCAGGACAGGGCCCGTTCGGTGTCGGCGCCGAGGTGGTCGGGGTCGACGACGCAGTAGTGCACCAGCGCGCGGTCGGCGAGCACGTGGTTGAGCAGCGCCTCGGTCTGCAGCCAGGCCGGGGTGCCCAGCGCGGTGCGGGCGCTGTCGGTGACCAGGTGCAGCCGGGTGCCGCCGACCGTCAGCCGGTCGACCAGGGAGGTGTGGCCGGCGATGGCGTCGGGCGCCCGGCCGCCGAGCTCGTCGGGGTCCACGACGTGCACGCCCTCGGTGCCCAGCCGGTCCAGCAGCGGGCCGCGCAGACCGGGTGCGCAGGCGAGGACGACGGCGCCGCCGTCGGTGAGACCCCGCTGCAGCCACGGGGCCAGCAGCTCGGCCGAGCCCGGGCCGGGTGCGCCGCGGTGGGCGACGTGCACGTAGCCGCGCTGGTCGGCTCCCGCCGCACCCTCGACCCCCGCGCTGTAGGACACGGGTCCCTGGGTGCCCGGGATCCCCGGCTGCACACATGCTGCGTCCGATCCCACACCAGCGGGCCGGGGAACGGTTCAGCCTCCCCCGGCGACGGGCAGCCGGAGGGGATGGGCGAGCTGGACGGCACGGCGATGGAGGACGAGTTCGACGTCGCTGCGGCGTGGACCGAGGAGGCAGCCCGCGCACTCGGCCCCGGGCACGCGGTCCCGGCGGGCTGCCGGGGGTCGGGCAGCGTGGGGTCGCTGCGCTGGCTGGCCGACCGGCTGGACCTGGCACCCGGCGACCTGCTGGTCGACAGCGGGGCCGGCGTGGGCGGCCCGGCCCGGTGGGTGGCCGGGGAGCGGCAGGTGGCGCCGGTGTGCCTGGAGCCGATGGTCGGCGCCGTGCGCGCCTCCCGGCGGCTGTTCGGCCTGCCCTCGGCCGTCGCCCTCGCCCAGGCGCTGCCCCTGCGCGACGGCGTCACCGGCGCCGCGTGGAACCTCGGGGTGCTGTGCACCACCGAGGACAAGGCCGGGGCGCTGGGCGAACTGCACCGCGTGCTGCGGCCCGGCGGCCGCCTCGGCCTGCTGGTCTTCGCCCGGGTCGTCGACGAGTTGCCGGAGCCCGCGCCCGAGGGCAACTCGTTCCCGACCGTGCCCGAGCTCGACGCCCTGCTCGACGCCGCGGGGTTCGACGTCCGTGACCGCACGGTGGCCGACCTCGGGGACAGCCCGCCCGGGTGGCAGGAGGCCGCCGACGCGGTGGACGCCGAGGTCGCCCGCCGGCACGGCGAGGACCCGCGGTACCGGCGGTCGGCGGAGCAGTCGCGACGGGTCGGTGCGCTGCTGTCGGCGGGCGCGCTGCGCCCGGAGCTGGTGGTGGCGGCGCGCCGGGCATGAGCGCCGGTGCGCCCGCGTTGGGGCGGGCGTGCACGCGGAGGTGGTGGTCGTCGGGGCCGGGCAGGCCGGGCTGTCGGCGGCCTACCAGCTGCGCCGCGAGGGCGCCGACTTCGTCGTGCTGGACGCCGACGCCGCCCCCGGCGGGGCCTGGCAGCACCGCTGGGCCTCCCTGCGGCTGGACCGCGCCAACGGCATCGCCGACCTGCCCGGGATGCCGCTGACCGGCGACCCGGCCGAGCGGGCGTCGGTGGCGATGGCCCGCTACTTCGCCGACTACGAGCGCGCCTTCGACCTGCCGGTCCGCCGCCCGGTCGCCGTCCGCCGGGTCACCCGCACCGACGACGGGTTCGCCCTGGCGACGAGCGAGGGCACCTGGACCGCCCGCGGGCTGGTCAACGCCACCGGCACCTGGTCACGGCCGTTCTGGCCGGCCTACCCGGGCCGGGAGACCTTCCGCGGCCGGCAGCTGCACGCCGCGCAGTTCACCGAGGCCGAGGACCTCGCCGGCCAGCACGTGCTCGTCGTCGGGGGCGGGATCTCCGCGCTGCAGCTGCTGATGGAGGTCGCGGAGGTCACCCGGACCACCTGGGTCACCCGACGGCCCCCGGTGTGGCGCACCGAGGACTTCGACGCCGACGCCGGCCGGGCCGCCGTGGCGATGGTGGAGGAGCGGGTCCGGGCCGGGCTGCCGCCGGCCAGCGTGGTCAGCGTGACCGGGCTGCCGGTGACCGAGGAGGTCCGCCGCGCCCGGGCCCGGGGCGTGCTGGAGCGCCGGGCCGCGTTCGACCGGATGGTGCCGACCGGGGTGGCCTGGGACGAGCCGCCGCAGGAGCTGGCCGTCGACGTCGTGCTGTGGGCCACCGGGTTCCGGGCGGCCCTGGACCACCTGGCCCCGCTGCACCTGCGGGCCCCCGGCGGCGGCATCGTCGTCGACGGCACCCGGGTGGCCGCCGAGCCCCGGCTGCACCTGGTCGGCTACGGCCCCTCGGCCAGCACGATCGGCGCCAACCGCGCCGGCCGTTCGGCGGTCCGGGAGCTGCTGACGACCCTGCGGTCCTGATCTACCGGTCGGGGCTCAGCGGTCGGGTCGGGGCCGGTCCTGCGCGTGCAGCCGGACGGCGACCAGTGCGACGTCGTCCTCGGCCCGCTCGGGGAGCAGGTCGGCCAGCAGCGTGTCGGCCAGCTGCTCGACCGTCGCACCGGCCAGGCCGCCGAGCCGTCGCCGCAGCTCGTCGATGCCCTCGTCGAACACCTGGTCCCGGCGCTCGACCAGGCCGTCGGTGTACAGCAGCACGGTCGAGCCGCGGGCCAGCACGGACTCGTGCTCCCGCCGCGGGGCCGCCGGGTCCACGCCCAGCAGCAGGTCGGCGCGACCGCCGTCGCCGAGCAGCTGCGTGTCGCCGTCCTCGGTCAGCACGACCGGCGGGAGGTGGCCGGCGTTGGACCACACCAGCCGGGTCACCCCTTCCTCGTGCTCGGCCGGCGTCTGCTCCAGGCGGGCCACCAGCACCGAGGCGATGGCCTCCATCCGCAGGCCGTCCACCGCGGCGTCCAGCCGGTGCAGCACCTCGGCCGGGCCGAGCCCGCTGTCGTAGGCGATGCCCCGCAGCAGGCCGCGCAGCTGACCCATGACCGCGGCGGCCTCGGTGTCGTGGCCGACGACGTCGCCGATCACCAGCACGGTCGCGCCGTCGGGCTGGGTGAACGCGTCGTACCAGTCGCCGCCGACCTGGGCCTCGCGCGCGGCCGGCACGTAGCGCACCGCCATCTGCAGGTGGTCGGGCTGCGGCGGGTCGGACAGCATGCTGCGCTGCAGGGTCTCCGCGGCCCGGACCACCCGACGGGTGCGGGCGTAGAGCGCCTCGAGCAGGTTGGTGCGCAGCTCCGTGGCCTCGCCGACCTCGGCCGCCGTCCACGGCTCGGAGCGGCCGTGCACGGTCTCCGACCAGCGGTCGAAGGACTGCCGGGGCGAGATGCGCACGCCGTCGCCCTCGGGGACGACCACCGCCTTGTGGTGCGGGTCGCCACCCCAGTCGATCGACCGCACCTTCTCCTGGCGCAGCCACACCACCGACTGGCCCTCGGGCAGCGGGACGACGAGGGCGCCGCAGGCCAGCTCGACGGGCACGTCCAGCTCGGGGGCGTCCACCGGCAGCGAGTCGGTGCTCTCCACGTCGCCGCCCCGGCCGGCCGCCCACTCGGCGACCTGGGCGGCCAGCTCCTCGGGCACCGGCAGCCCGCGGACGGCGCTGTGGCCCTCCAGGTGCACCACCACGCTGTCGGCGGGCACCAGGTCCAGCAGGTCGGGGGTGCCCAGCAGCGACTCGGCCAGCGGCCGGTCCTGGTCGAGGGTGGCCGCGGTCAGCCACGCCAGGGTGGAGCGGGCCCGCAGCGCGCGGCGGACCTCCTCCTCGGCCGCCCGGTCGACCAGCCGCAGCGAGAGGGTGGACCCGAGGAACTCGGCGGCGGCCCGGGTGGCGTACGGCGGGGCGTGCGGCCCGGCGTAGTGGTGGCAGGCGATGAGGCCCCACAACCTGTCCTCGCGCAGCAGCGAGATCGACATGGAGGAGGCCACCCCCATGTTGCCCAGGTACTCCACGTGGATCGGCGAGACGCTGCGCAGCGACGAGTAGGTCAGGTCCAGCGGCGCACCGGTGGCCGGGTGGTCGACCGGCTGCAGGAGGGCCGGGGTGTAGGGCACCTCCGAGATCAGCCGGATCCAGTTCTTCTCGTACAGCGCCCGCGCCTGGGCCGGGATGTCCGAGGCCGGGTAGTGCAGGCCCAGGAACGTGGGCAGCCCGCCGTGCTGGGCCTCCGCGACGACCTCGCCGTTGTACTCGTCGTCGTAGCGGTAGAGCATCACGCGGTCGAAACCGGTCAGGGCGCGGACGGCGGTGACGGTGACGTCGTAGAGGTCCTGCAGGTCCGAGGCCCGGTTGAGCTCGGCGATCGTGCTGCGCACGGCCTGGTAGGTGTTCGGGAAGCTGAAGGGCCGGGGGCCGAAGGCGGGCTCGAGCTCGACCACCAGCGAGCTCGACCCGCGGCGCTCGCCGTCGTCGAGGCGGCCGGGGCCGGACCCGTCGTGCACGATGCGGTGCAGGATCGCGTCCACCGGCACCGGCGTGCCGTCCAGGTCGAGGGTGAGCTCGACCGGGTTGCGCTCCCGGAGGTCGCCGAAGGCCGAGGCGCTGCGGGCCACCGCCTGCGCCGGCACGGTGCCGATGACCTCCGCCAGGGGACGGCCGAGCGCGGCCTCCCAGGCCACCCCGACGACGTCGGCCAGGTTCTCCGACACCTGCTCCACGACCAGGTCGGGCTCGCCCACCGCGATGAGCACGCCGCGGGGCTGGATGCTGCCCGGCACGTGGATGGGTTCGCGCTCGCAGTTGGTCAGGTCCACCGGCGTACCGGGGGCCAGCCACTCCACGGGCTGGGTGTCGGTCACGCGGCTGCACCTCGACGTCGGGTCGCGGGTTCGGACGGCGGCGACGCACGCTGCTCGACGTCGGCACACCACTGGGCCATCAGGACGAAGGTACGGCGTGCCGCGCCGACGACCGCGTCCGCGTCACCCCCGCGGGTCACGTGCTCGCGGGTGGTCCGGCGGAACGCGGCCCAGCGGGCGCCGGTCCGTTCGCCGTACGGGCTGAACGCCCGGACCGTCCCGACGCCGGCCAGGGCGGGCAGCGAGGCCAGGTGGCGGTCGATGAACACCCCGCCCAGCGTCGAGCCCTCCAGCACGTACATCGTGCCCAGCGCCTCGTCGGTCGAGGACGGCGCGGGGACGGCGGGCGCCGGGTCGGCGGTGGGGACGGCGCCCAGGGCGGCCAGGTCGGCGGCGAACAGGTCGGCGCGCCGCCGGCCGGCCCAGTCCAGGTCCTCGGCGGTGCCCGGGTCGGTGGCGGCCCAGGTGTCCAGACCGGTCTCGGCGGCCACCCAGAAGGCGTGCATGCGCTGCAGCACCGCGGTCAGCCGGGCCACCGTGAGGTGGTCGTCCATCAGGTCGAGGGTGTCCTCGAGCTGCTGGTGCTCGGCCGCGGTGGCGGCGCGCAGCGCCGCCATCACGTCGTCGGGGGACCGGTCGTCGGTGCGTGCGTCCCTGCTCATGAGGCCCACGACCCTAGAGCAGGCCCGGCGGGGGCGGCCGCCAACCGGGCCGAGCGGACGGCCAGGTGCAGGGCCAGCCGGTCCCCGCCGTCGGCCAGGTCCAGGCCGGTGAGCTCGGCGACCCGGCCCAGCCGGTAGTACAGCGTCTGCCGGTGCACCACGAGCTCGGCGGCGGCCCGCTGGGGGGAGGCCGCCCGGTCCAGCCACACCTCGGCGGTGCGGGTCAGCACCGGGTCGGCCAGCAGGGCGGCGAAGGCCGGGTCCGGGCCGTCGAGCCGGACGACCTGGCGCCAGGCGCCCAGCTCGGTCCAGGACGCGACCGGGGCCAGGGCCGGGTCGACCGCGGCCACCCGCGCGGCACCGGTCGCCT
>NZ_JAMXRZ010000171.1 GCF_024124375.1 Klenkia sp. PcliD-1-E | reverse complement strand
GGCGCCGACCAGCACCAGCGGGGCCGCGCGGTGCGCCCGCCGCAGCCCTGCGCCGCCGCGGGTGAGCTCGGCGGTGGTGCCGGCCGCGGCGAGCAGGTGCAGCAGGTCGTCGACGAGGCCGTCGTCGGTGCTGATGACCAGGGGGTGTCCGTCCACGCGGAGCAGTGAGCACCCCCGCGGGCCAGCGTGGGGGCTCCGCGGCGGATCTGTGGACAACCCCTCCGGGTGTGGACGACGGCGAGCCGACCGTCGGACCCCCGTGCTGCCCTTAGCCTCGTGCCCCATGGACCGCGTCGAGCCCCGCAGTGCGGTGTTCTTCGACCTGGACAAGACCGTGATCGCCAAGTCGAGCACCCTGGCCTTCGGCAAGCCCTTCTACCGGGGCGGGCTGATCAACCGCCGCGCCGTCCTCAAGGGCGCCTACGCCCAGTTCGTCTTCTCCCTCGCCGGGGCCGACGCGGTGCAGATGGAGCGGATGCGCGCCCAGATCACCGCGATGTGCACCGGCTGGAGCGTGGAGACGGTGCACGAGATCGTCCGCGAGACCCTGCACACGATCGTCGACCCGCTGGTCTACGCCGAGGCGGTGGACCTCCTCGAGGCGCACCGCGCGGCCGGCCGCGAGGTGGTCATCGTGTCCAGCAGCGGCGCGGAGATGGTGGAGCCGATCGGCGAGATGCTCGGCGTGGACCGGGTGGTGGCCACCCGCATGGTGGTGGCCGAGGGCCGCTACACCGGGGAGATCGAGTTCTACGCCTACGGGGAGGGCAAGGCCGAGGCGATGCGCCGGGTCGCCGCCGAGCAGGGCTACGACCTGGCCGACTGCCACGCCTACTCCGACTCGATCACCGACCTGCCGATGCTCGAGGCGGTCGGGCACCCCACCGCGGTCAACCCCGACCGGGCCCTGCGCCGGGCGGCCACCGAGCGGGGCTGGCCCGTGCTGGTGTTCTCCCGGCCGGTGGCGTTGTCGGCCCGAACCGGCCAGCGCACCCCGGTGGTCACCGGTGCGGCGGTCGGCGTGGGCGCGGCGGTGGTCGGGCTGGCCTGGTACGCCCGTCGGCGGGCGCTGCGCACGGGATGACCACGCCGCTGCGGCACCGCGACCTGCTCGCCCCCCTGTGGCGGGTGGTGGTCGCCTTCCGCCTGGTGGCCTGGGTGCTCGCGGTGGCCGGCTGGTTCCGGGAGCGCACGGACTACCCCGGGATGGCCGCGCCGCTGGCGGTGCTGGGGGCGATGGCGGTGTGGACCGGCGTCGTCACCGTGCTCTACAGCCGGGCGTCGGGCCGGCGGGTGCGCACCACGCTGCTCGACCTCGGTGTCACGGTGCTGCTGCTCGCCTCCACGGTGGCCACCCAGCCCGCCGGTGCGTTCGGGCAGGGCGCCCCGATCGTCACCTCCATCTGGGTGGCCGGCCCGGCGCTGGCGATGGCGCTGGTGCGCGGCCGGGCCGGCGGCTTGCTCGGTGCGCTCGTGGTCTGGGCGGCGGTCACCTCCCTGCGCGGGTACGTCGGCGACCGCGAGGTCTTCAACCTGACCCTGCTGGTGCTCGTCGCGGTGCTGCTGGGCCACGCCGCGACCATCACCCGGCAGGCCGAGCTGGCCCTGCGGGAGGCGGCCGCGGCCCAGGCCGCCGCCGCCGAGCGGGAGCGGCTGGGCAGGGCGGTGCACGACGGCGTGCTGCAGGTGCTGGTCGCCGTCCGCCGGCGGGCCCGGTCCACCGACGACCTGGCCGACCTCGGCCGGCTCGCCGCCGAGCAGGAGGTCGCGCTGCGCGGGCTGCTGACCACGGGGACCCCGGCTGCGGCCGGCACCACCGACCTCGCTGCCGCCCTGCGGCTGCTGGCCACCCCCGACGTCGAGGTCAGCGGACCGGCCGAACCGGTCGAGGTGCCCGCGGCCACCGGCACCGAACTGGTCGCCGCGGTCCGCGAGGCGCTGGCCAACACCGCCGAGCACGCGCCGGGCGCCCGGGCGTGGGTGTCGCTGGAGCCCGCCGACGACGAGGTCGTCGTGGTGGTCCGCGACGACGGCCCGGGCATCCCCGCGGGCCGGCTGCCCGCCGCGGAGCATGAGGGCCACCACGGCGTGCGCTCCTCGATCTGCGGCAGGCTGGCCGACCTGGGTGGCGCCGCCGTCCTGCGCACCGGGCCCGGGCAGGGCACCGAGTGGGAACTGACCCTGCCGAGGGAGGGCCCGCGATGACGACGGTGATGGTGGTCGACGACCACCCGATGTGGCGCGAGGCCGTGGAGCGCGACCTCGCCGCGCGGGGGTTCGAGGTGGTGGCCACCGCCGGTGACGCCGGGGCCGCCGTCCGCCGGGCGCAGGCCGTGCGGCCCGACGTGGTGGTGATGGACCTGCAGCTCGGCGAGGGGTCGGGGGTCGACGCCACCCGCGACGTCGTGGCCGCTCTGCCCGCCACCCGGGTGCTGGTGCTGTCGGCCAGCGCGGAGCAGGCCGACGTGCTGGAGGCGGTCAAGGCCGGGGCGTCGGGCTACCTGGTGAAGTCCGCCTCGGCCGACGAGCTGGCCGACGCCGTCACGCGGACGGCGGCCGGCGACGCGGTGTTCTCCGCCGGGCTGGCCGGGCTGCTGCTGGGTGAGTACCGGCGGCTGCAGGCCGGCCCGGACGACGGCGCCCCGCGGCTGACCGAGCGGGAGACCGAGGTGCTCAAGCTGGTGAGCCGGGGCCTGTCGGCCAGGGCGATCGCCGAGCGGCTGGTGCTGTCCCACCGCACGGTGGAGAACCACGTGCAGAACACCTTGCGCAAGCTGCAGCTGCACAACCGGGTCGAGCTCACCCGCTACGCCATCGAGCACGGTCTGGCCGACCCCGGCGATGCATGACAATGCGGAACAGTGCATAATCTCTGATCGTGTCCAAGGTCCTGACGTCCCTCCCCGTCGGCGAACGCGTCGGCATCGCCTTCTCCGGTGGTCTCGACACCTCCGTCGCGGTCGCCTGGATGCGCGACAAGGGCGCCGTCCCCTGCACCTACACCGCCGACATCGGCCAGTACGACGAGACCGACATCGGGTCGATCCCCGGCCGCGCGGCCCAGTACGGCGCCGAGGTCTCCCGGCTCGTCGACTGCCGGGCCGCCCTGGTCGAGGAGGGCCTGGCCGCGCTGACCTGCGGCGCCTTCCACATCCGCTCCGGTGGGCGCGCCTACTTCAACACCACGCCGCTGGGCCGGGCGGTCACCGGCACGCTGCTGGTGCGGGCGATGCTCGAGGACGGCGTCCAGATCTGGGGCGACGGGTCGACGTTCAAGGGCAACGACATCGAGCGCTTCTACCGCTACGGCCTGCTGGCCAACCCGGCGCTGCGGATCTACAAGCCGTGGCTGGACGCCGACTTCGTCACCGAGCTCGGCGGCCGCAAGGAGATGAGCGAGTGGCTGGTCGAGCACGGCCTGCCCTACCGCGACTCCACCGAGAAGGCCTACTCCACCGACGCCAACATCTGGGGTGCCACCCACGAGGCCAAGTCGCTGGAGCACCTGGACACCGGCATCGAGATCGTGCAGCCGATCATGGGTGTGCGGTTCTGGGACCCCGAGGTCGAGGTCGCCCCCGAGGACGTGACCATCGGCTTCGAGCAGGGCCGGCCGGTGAGCATCGACGGGCAGCGGTTCGACACCGACGTCGACCTGGTCCTGGCGGCCAACGCGGTCGGCGGCCGGCACGGGCTGGGCATGAGCGACCAGATCGAGAACCGCATCATCGAGGCCAAGAGCCGCGGCGTCTACGAGGCCCCCGGCATGGCGCTGCTGCACATCGCCTACGAGCGGCTGGTCAACGCCATCCACAACGAGGACACCCTCGAGACCTACCACCGCGAGGGCCGCCGGCTGGGCCGGCTGATGTACGAGGGTCGCTGGCTGGACCCGCAGGGCCTGATGCTGCGCGAGTCGCTGCAGCGCTGGGTCGGCGCGGCGGTCACCGGCCAGGTCACGCTGCGGCTGCGGCGGGGCGAGGACTGGACGATCCTGGACACCCAGGGCCCGGCCTTCAGCTACCACCCGGACAAGCTGTCGATGGAGCGCACCAGCGACTCCGCCTTCGGCCCGGTGGACCGGATCGGCCAGCTGACCATGCGCAACCTGGACATCGCCGACTCCCGCGCCAAGCTCGAGCAGTACGCCGCCATCGGCATGCTGGGCTCGCACGCCGACCTGGTCGGGTCGCTGGAGGCAGGCGGCGCCGACGCCATCGCCTCCCGCGGGCAGGCCAGCCGGGAGGACGAGCTGCTCGACCGCGCCGCCATGGAGGTCGGCACCGACTGATGGACTGGTGGCAGACGGCCCTGGCTGTCGTCGGGGGGCTGCTGCTGGTGTACGCCGTCCTGCTGGGGTTGCTCTGGGCCTACGCCCGGCGGCACCCGGAGACGGTGCCGACCCGGGAGGCGTGGCGGCTGCTGCCCGACGTCGTCCGGCTGGTGAAGCGGCTGGCCGGGGACGGCACGCTGCCCCGCGGCGTCCGGGTCCGGCTGGCCCTGCTGCTGGTCTACCTGGCCTCACCGGTCGACCTGGTGCCCGACGTGCTGCCGGTCATCGGGTACGCCGACGACGCCGTCGTGGTCGCGCTGGTGCTGCGGTCCGTCGTCCGGGCCGCCGGGCCGGACGCGCTGGCCCGGCACTGGCCGGGCAGCCCCGCCGGGCTGGCGCTGGTCCGCCGGCTGGCCGGGCTCAGCGGCGCAGGGCCTGCTTGACCTTGTCCAGGACGGGCGCGGCCCGTCCCAGCAGCGGCCCGGCCTCCTCCTTGGCCCGCTCGGCCAGCGTGCTCACGGTGGACTGCGGGTCGAACGCCCGCGCGGCGGCGGTCAGGGCGGCTACCTCGTCGGCGGGCAGCTCCAGGTCGGCCGCGGCGGCGTTGAACTCCAGCTGCTCGACGCTGGAGGCCCCCGGGATGGCCACGGTGCGGGGCTGGGCCAGCAGCCAGGCCAGCGCGACCTGGGCGGGCGCGACGCCGCGGGCGTCGGCGACCTCGCGCAGCACCGCCAGCAGGGGCTCGGCCCGGCGCAGGTTCTCGGTGCCGAACAGCTTGTTCATCGCCCGCACCCCGCCGGGCCGGTTGTCCACGCCGTACTTCCCGCCCAGCAGGCCCTGCGCCAGCGGGCTGTAGGCGATGACCAGCCGGTCCTCGGCCTGCGCGAAGGGCACGAGGTCCTCCAGCGGGCCGGCCGTGGCGAGGGAGAACTCGACCTGGTTGCTGACCACCGGCCGGCCGAGCGCGGCGTCGGCCGCCCGCCAGCGGTCGAGGGTGTAGTTGGAGACGCCGACGGCGCCGATCCGGCCCTCGTCGAGCAGGGCGCCCATGCCCTTCATCGTCACGGTGTCGGGGACGACGGGGTTGGGCTGGTGCACCTGGTAGAGCGGGATCCGCCGGACGCCGAGCCGCTGCGCGCTGCCCTGCCACGCCTTGCGCACCAGCTTGGGGAACGGCGCGACCGGGAAGACCTTGGAGGCCAGGACGACGTCGTCGCGGTCGTCGGCCAGTGCCGCACCGAGGATGCGCTCGCTCTTCCCGGGCCCGTAGACCTCGGCGGTGTCGAACAGCGTGATGCCCAGCTCCAGGGCCCGCCGGACGATCGCGGTGGCCCCCGCGTCGGCGTAGTCGTCGCCGTACCCCCACTCGCGGGAGCCGAACTGCCAGGTGCCCAGGCCGATCCGCGAGACCGGACCGAGACCGTCGACGTCGAGTGAACGCATCGCCCCAGTGTCAACCGCGCAGCAGGGACTCGCAGATCGCCAGGCCCTCGCGGGCGCCGAGCTCGGTGGCCCGCGCGCAGTGCACCAGCCAACCGGCGACGCCGTCCGGGGTGCCGCCGCGGTAGCCGGCCAGGGCGTCCGCGTAGGCCCCGGCACCCAGCTCGGCGAACCCGACCTCGGGCACCGACACCGCCTTGGGGTCCAGCCCGCGGGCGATGCCGGTCAGCCGGCCGGCGGCCCGCGCGACGACCCCGCTGCCCACGGCGAAGGGCGCCAGGGCGGCCAGCTCGCCGTGCACCACCGCGGCCACGAGGACGGCGGGGGCCGACGTCGCGCCGGTGACCAGCGCGAACACCCCGCCCAGCCGGGGGCCGGCCTGTGCGGCGGGCCGGCCCAGCTCGCCGGCGGGGGCCAGGTCGGCGGCGGCGAGCACGTGCATGCGGGCCAGCACCTGCCCCGGTGCGCGGTCCCAGGTCTCCACCATCGAGCCCAGCGCCACCGACACCCGCAGCGCCCCCTGCAGCGTGGGCTCGGAGACGTCGCCGGTGCGCACCTGGGCCAGCGGGACGTCGACACCCTCCAGCGCGGCCGACGCCCGGGCCCCGCGCAGCGCGGACTCCGAGCTCACCCCCGCGGACTCCCGGCGCAGCACCTTGTGCCCGAGCAACCGGTCGACGGCGGTGCGGGCGGCCTCGGCGGCGTCGGCCACCCCGGGCAGGTCCAGCAGCGGGGCCAGCGGGTCCG
>NZ_JAMXRZ010000170.1 GCF_024124375.1 Klenkia sp. PcliD-1-E | reverse complement strand
GGGGGTGGTCGCCGCGGCCCGGTCGGCAGGGCGGGGGAGGAGGTCGACGGTGGCGTCGACCAGGGCACCGAGCCCGGCGCCGGGCTCACCGCACACGAGGACGAGGTCGGCACCGGCCGCCGACGACGCGACCACCCACCCCCGCCGGTCGACCTCGGCCTCGGCCGCCCACCGCACCCGGGCGGCGCCGGGGACCTCGACGAGCAGCACGTGCAGCCGACGGGCGGCGACCCGCGCCAGGACCGTCCTCACGTCCACCGCAGCGCCCCCTCGCGCCACGCCCAGACGACGGCGGCCATCAGCACGCCCAGGAACACGAACATCTCGACGACGGCCCCCGCGCCCACCCGGGAGACCACCACGGTCCAGGGGTACATGTAGAGCATCTCCACGTCGAAGGCGAGGAACAGCAGCGTCACCGGGTACCAGCGGGCGTGGTACCGCGACAGCGCGTGCTCCGCCGGTCCGCGACCCCCGGAGAACGCCGGCAGGTCGTGGACCGGGCGCGCGACCTGCACCCAGCGGGCCAGGGCGAGGACGACGCCGACACCGGCGGCGCCCGTGGCGGCCAGCACGGCCAGGTCGAGGTAGGCGGGCACGGGTCTCCTGTCGGGGTCGAGGGCGCGATCAGCGGGTCGACAGGTCCTGGAGCAGCTGTTCCATCTCGGTGATCTCCGCGCTCTGGGAGTCCCTGATCTCCTGGGCCATCGCGAGCGCGTCGGGGTCCTCGCCGTCGGCAATCTCGGTCTGGGCCATGCCGACGGCGCCGGTGTGGTGCTCGAGCATCATCTGCAGCCACATCCGGTCGAACTCCGTGCCGGAGAGGCCCTCCAGGGCCGTCATGTCCTCCTCGCTCATCATCCCGCCCATCGCGGACTGGTCCATGCCGGAGTGGTCCGTGCCGGAGTGGTCGACGCCCTCCCCGCCGGCGGTGGCTCCCCACTCCCGCAGCCAGCCGTCCAGGATCTCGATCTCCGGGCCCTGGGCGGCCTGGATCCGCTGGGCGAGGTCGAGCACCTGCGGGTCGGTGGACCGGTCGGGGACCAGCTCGGCCATCTCCACGGCCTGTTCGTGGTGGGGCACCATGCCCTGCGCGAACGTCACGTCCGCGGCGTTGAAGGTGGCGTCGGCCGGCACCGACGTGGTGGTGGCGGACTGCTCGCCACCGCCGGAGCAGGCGGTGAGGGCGATGCCGCCGGCCAGCAGCACGCCGGCGAGGCGGACCGGACGGGGACGGGGGCGGGTGGACAGGGGGGAACGCACGGTCGACTCCTGGCAGAACGGGCAGCCGGGCCGAGGCCCAGCTCGAACGGACGGGGACGGACAGGCCGCGCACCGCCGGGCGGCGGGGCGTCGGCGTCCGTCCTAGATCCGCAGCACGCAGAGCCGGGCGAGATCCGGTCCGGGCGGGAGCGCCCGCAGCCGGTCGGGCAGCAGGTGGAGCGACCGCTGCACGGCCGCCATGCGGGCTCCGACCCGCCGACGGGCCAGCCAGGCCGCCAGGGCGGCCAACGCGACGCCGACACCGCCGGCGAGGACGGCTAGGCAGACCATCGCGGCGTGCGCGGCGGCGGAGTGGCCGGCCGGCGCGCCGTGGGCCGTCGAGGACGCAGCCGCCCGGTCCGACGGGTCCGCCGTCGTCCAGCCGCCGTCCCCGTCGGCGACGGGCAGGGCCGCGACGCCTATCGGGGAGGACGACACCGCGTGCGAGGACACCGCGTGCGAGGACCCCATGTGCACGGCCACGGCATCCACGGCATCCACGGCCACCGCGTCCACGGGCTCGGTGGCCGCGCACTGCAGCCCGTGCACGGCGAAGACGGCGCCGAGCATGAGCAGCACCCACCCCAGCCGAGCCCGCACGTCCCACCTCCCGCCGTTGCCTGGTACCCCGTGAGGGTATGCGCCCCGGCCGGTACGGCCAGTCGGGGGCCGACGAGGTCGTCCGACTCGATCCGGTCACGGCCTCATGACAGTCTCTTGACGATGGGCCGCGCCCCCTTCTCGTCGGCGGCGCGACCGGCCATCGTCGACGCCCGTGACCGCCATGCGACTGCCTGCCCTCAGCCCCACGGCGCGTGGCCTGCTCGGCACGCTCGCCGAGATCGGCCGCCCCGTCTCCGCCAAGGGCCTGCTCCTGCGGTGCAACCCGCGGCCGGTCACCACCACCGAGGCCGAGGTCGACCGGTGGCGGGGACGTGAGCACGACCTGCGCCGGGCGGTCGCCGAGCTGCACGAGACGGGCATGGTCGCGCACAGCGTCCAGAAGCAGGGCAGCGAGGTCGTCCAGGTGGTGTGGATCCCCTGAGCGCCCCCGGACGGCCTGCCGCGGTCGTCCGGCACCCGTAGCGTCCTCCCCGGCGGGCCCCCGAGCGGCCCGCCGGATCCCGTCTGCCCGCACGACCGGGCAGCCCCCCGACAGCAGAGAGTGGTGTGCCCTTGTGGCAGTACCTCGTCGACCGGCGTGAGCTGATCGCGTTCCAGGCCTACCAGCACGTCAGCCTGGTGGTGCAGTGCGTCGTCCTGGCCACGGTCATCGCCGTCGGGCTGGCGGTGCTGGCCTACCGCAGCCCCCGCATCACCGGCCTGGCCAACGGGCTGTCCGCCGTCGGCCTGACCATCCCGTCCTTCGCCCTGCTGGGCCTGCTGCTGGCACCCTTCGGCTTCGGCATCACCCCGGCGGTCGTCGCCGTCGTCTTCTACGCGGCGCTGCCCGTGCTGCGCAACGCCGTCGTCGGCCTCGCCGGGGTGGACCAGTCGCTGGTGGAGAGCGCCCGCGGCATCGGCATGAGCCGGTGGGCCACCCTGTGGCGGGTCGAGCTGCCGCTGGCCTGGCCGGTGATCCTGGCCGGCGTGCGGATCTCCACCCAGATGGTGATGGGGATCGCCGCCGTCGCCGCCTACGTGCTCGGTCCCGGACTGGGCAGCCTCATCTTCTCCGGACTCTCCCGGCTGGGCGGCGCCAACGCGCTCAACGCCACGCTCGTCGGGACCATCGCGATCGTCCTGCTGGCCCTCGTCCTGGACGTGGTGCTGGTCGGGATCGGTCGCCTGACCACGTCGAAGGGCATCCGTGTCTGAGTCAACCCCGTCCACCACCGTGACCGAGGAGCGCACCGTCAGCGGGGTGTCCATCCGGCTGGAGGGGGTCACCAAGCGCTACCCCGGCCAGGACGTGCCGGCGGTCGACACCGTCGACCTGGACATCCCGGCCGGCGAGACGGTCATGTTCGTCGGGCCCTCGGGCTGCGGGAAGACCACGCTGCTGAAGATGCTCAACCGGCTCATCGAGCCCAGCGGCGGGAAGATCTTCCTCGGCGACGAGGACGTCACCGACCAGGACCCGGACACGCTGCGCCGCCGGATCGGCTACGTCATCCAGGCCGGCGGCCTCTTCCCGCACATGACGGTCGGCACGAACATCGGGCTGGTGCCCGGCATGCTGGGGTGGGACAAGGGGCGGATCGCCGCGCGCACCGACGAGCTGCTCGACCTCGTCGGCCTGGACCCCGAGGTCTACCGCGACCGCTACCCCAAGGAGCTCTCCGGTGGGCAGCAGCAGCGCGTCGGCGTGGCCCGGGCGCTGGCCGCCGACCCGCCGGTGCTGCTGATGGACGAGCCCTTCGGCGCAGTCGACCCCATCACCCGGCAGCGGTTGCAGGACGAGCTGCTGCGCATCCAGGAGGAGCTGGGCAAGACCATCGTCTTCGTCACCCACGACTTCGACGAGGCGGTCAAGCTCGGCGACCGGATCGTGGTCTTCGACGTCGGCGCGCGGGTCGTGCAGTACGACACCCCCGAGGCGATCCTGGCCGAGCCGGCCGAGGACTACGTCGCCGACTTCGTGGGCGCCGGTGCCACCCTGAAGCAGCTGACCCTCGCCCGGGTCTCCGACACCGAGCTGCACACCCCGGTCACCGCGACCGCCGGTGAGGACAGCGCCGCCGTCGTCGCCCGCGCCGAGGCCGCCGGCGAGCGCTACGTGGTCGTCGTCGACGGCCGCGGCCGGCCGGTCAGCTGGCCCTCGGTCGCCGAGCTGTCCCGCACCACGCAGGTGCCCGCGACCCGCGACGACCGGCTCCCGGTGGTGGGCCTGCGGTCCACCCTCAACGACGCGCTGGACACCATGCTCGCGGCCAGCCAGGGCGGCGTCGTCGTCACCGGACGGCGCGACGCCGTGGCCGGCGTGCTCGTCGTCGAGCAGGTCATGGCCGCCATCCAGTCCACCCGCAGCGAGGTCCGCGCATGACCGTCACCGCGGAGGCCGAGGACACCCGCGAGCAGGCCGAGGACACCCCGGCCCGCCGGCGGGGCCGGGAGGTGCCGTGGCGGGCGCTGCTGCTGCAGCCGCTGCTCATCGCGGCCGCGCTCGGCGTGTTCGCGGTGTGGCGCGCGGGTGCCGACCTCACCGACGCCGAGGCCCGACCGCTGGGGTGGAGCGCGCTGGGCGGCACGGTGCTGGACCACCTGCAGCTGGTCGCGGTGTCGGCCGTGGTCGTCCTGGTCGTCGGCATCCCGCTGGGGGTGCTGCTGACGCGGGGGCCGTTCCGGCGAGCCACCCCGCTGGTGCTGGGCATCGCCAACACCGGCCAGGCCGCGCCGGCGATCGGGTTGTTCGTGCTGCTGGCGACCTGGCTGGGCTTCGGGTTCCGGTCGGCGGTGGTGGCGCTGGTGCTGTACTCCGTGCTGCCGGTGCTGCGCAACACCATGGTCGGCCTGCAGGGCGTGGACGCCCGGCTCGTCGAGGCCGGCCGCGGCATGGGCATGAGCGCCCTCGCCGTCCTGCTGCGGGTGGAGCTGCCGCTGGCGGTGCCGGTCATGCTCTCCGGCGTCCGCACCGCCCTGGTCCTGCTGGTCGGGACGGCGACGCTGGCCACCTTCATCGACGGCGGTGGCCTCGGCCTGCTCATCACCACCGGCATCAACCTGAACCTGGACTCGCTGCTCTACAGCGGGGCCCTGCTGGTCGCGCTGCTGGCGCTGGCCGTCGACTGGCTCGGGCGGGTCGTGGAGACCCTGGCCCGGCCGAAGGGACTGTAGATGCGCCGCGCCGCCGCCGCCCTGCTCACCGCACCCCTGCTGCTCGCCGGGTGCGGGCTGCAGGCCGCCAACCAGTACACGCCCGACGCCGAGCCCGGGTCCATCCAGCCGGTCGCCGACAGCGCCGGCGTCGAGCTCGTCGTCGGCAGCAAGAACTTCACCGAGCAGCTGATCCTGGGCAAGATCGCGGTGATCGCGCTGCAGACCGCCGGGTTCGACGTGCTCGACCGCACCAACATCCCGGGCTCGGTGCCGGTGCGCACCGGGTCGGTCAACGGCGAGATCGACATGAACTGGGAGTACACCGGCACCGCCTGGCTGACCTACCTGGGCATGTCCGAGGGCATCCCCGACCGCACCGAGCAGTACGAGGCGGTGCGCGAGGCCGACCTGGCCAACGACCTGACCTGGCTGCCGCCGGCGGAGATGAACAACACCTACGCCTTCGCGATCCGCAGCGAGGCCGCCGCGGACCTCGGGGTGAGCCGGCTGTCCGACATCGCCAACCTGCCGGTCGAGGACCGCACGTTCTGCGTCGAGGCCGAGTTCGCCAGCCGCAACGACGGGTTCGTGCCGATGCTGGAGGCCTACGACCTGCCGCTGGGCAGCCCGGACGGCGTGCCCCGCGACAACGTCTCCACCCTCGACACCGGCGCGGTGTACACCGCCACCGACCAGGGGGCCTGCAACTTCGGCGAGGTCTTCACCACCGACGGCCGCATCGAGTCCCTGGACCTCACGGTGCTCGAGGACGACCGGCAGTTCTTCCCCGCCTACAACGTCGCCCCGGTGGTCTACACCCCGACGCTGCAGGCGCACCCGGAGCTGGCCGACGTGTTCGCCGAGATCACCCCGCTGATCACCGACGACGTGATGATCGAGCTCAACCGGCGGGTGGACGTCGACGGCGAGGAGCCGGTCGACGTCGCGCTGGACTGGATGCGCAGCGAGGGCCTCGTCTCCTGACGGTCACCGGTCACGGCGGCCCGGTGAGGTACCCGGCGTAGTCCTGCGCGGTCAGGGCGCGGGTGGTCAGCTCGCCGGTCGGCAGGGGAGCCTCGACCGCGGCGCCGTCCTGGGTCAGCAGGACGCCGTCGACGGCGGGCAGGCTGGTGACGGTCAGCACGATCTGGGCCACGGCCCGCCGGTTCTGCAGCCCCGTCGCGGTGTCGGTGCCCCCGCTGAGCGCGACGGTGGCCACCCCGTCGGACAGGTCGCGCACCCCCAGCAGCACCTGGGCCGGGAGCGCGGTGGACAGGCCCTGCTCGCGCTCGACGGCGGTGGGGCCGTCGGCCAGGGCCTGCAGCAGGTCGTCGACCTGCTGCCCCACGTCGCCGTCCACGGAGCGTCCGCGCGGCACGAGCAGGTCGCCGGTGCCGACCAGGAACACCGCGGGCTGGCCGGCGGTGGCGCTGGGGGAGGCGGTGGTGGCCGCGCTCGGTGCCGGTGCGGCCAGCGCGCTCGGCAGGTCGGCCGCGGGGACGGGGTCGGGCGCGCCACCGGTCGGGACCCCGCACCCGCCGAGGACGCCG
>NZ_JAMXRZ010000016.1 GCF_024124375.1 Klenkia sp. PcliD-1-E | reverse complement strand
GGTCGCCGTCGCCGCGTCGCGCGGGCCGGACTGGGTGCCCCGGGACGCCGGCCTGGCCGCCGCGGCCACCCTGGTGCTGCTGGCCGCCGTCGGCACGGGGCGGGCCGGTCGCTGGGCCGACCTGGGTCTGCTGATGGTCACCACGGCGGCCGCGGCGGTGCTGCTGTCGGTGCGCAACCGGGACACCCGACCCTCCACCGTGCCCATCGCGGTCGGCACGGTGGCCCTGGCCGTCGTCCTGCTGACCAGCGAGGGCCCGGTGTCCGGCGCGGCCGTGGGGGCCGCGCTGGTGGCGGTCGCGGTGGCCGCGCTGGCCGAGGCGGTCGTCCTCGCCGTGGTGCTGCCGTGGTGGGCCGACCAGCGGGTCCGGGCCTGGGTGCGCAGCCGGGTGGGGCGCGGGTCCCCGCCGGTCACCGGGCCGGTGGACGACGTCCGCGACGCGTTCCGCGCCGCCGACACCGGGCGCTCGGCCGAGCCGGTGGGCGCCACCGAGCTCGACGCGGACTCCCCCGACGTGCGGGCCGCGGGTTCTGCGGCGGTCACCGGCTCGGTGGTGGGCCTGCTGGGCGTCGGCCTGGCCATGGCCGCCGGCCGGCCCGGGGTGACCGCGGTCCTGCTGGCCGTGCTCGGGCTGGCGCTGATGGGCCACGGCGACGTCACCCGCGGCACCCGGCCGGCCGACGTCCCGCTGGAGGAGCAGGACACCCGGGGTCGCGGCACCCGGGTGCTCGGCGGGGCGTGCCTGGTGGTCGCCGCGTGGTCCGGTGCCGCGCTGGCCGGGTGGAGCGTGGTCGAGGTCGTGCCGGTGGCCGCGGGCGCCGTCCTGCTGGCCGGGACCTGGCGGGCGCTGCCGCACGGGCCGAGCTGGTCCGCGTGGGGCCCCGGCCTGGCGACGGCGCTCGTGCCGTCGGTGATGCTGGCCGTGGTCGACCCCACCCCCGCCCGGCAGGTCGCCACCCTGGTCGCGTCGCTGGTGCTCGTGCTCGGTGGGCTGGGCTGGGCGGTGCGGGCCCCGTTCGTGCTGGGGCTGGCCGGGGTGCTGGGGGTGACGATCGGGTGGCTGGCCGACGGCGCCCCCACGCCGTGGGTGGTGACGCTGTTCGGGGTGGGTGCGGTGCTGCTGCTGGTGGGCGCGGTGCGCGAGCGCCAGCGCCGCCGCGGCGACCCGGTCCCCGCCCGGGTGCGGACCTTCCGCTAGCTGCCGAACAGCTCCCCGCGTCAGGTAGCGCCCGGCGGTGCACAACGGTGCGGTGACGGTGAGCCGCTGCACCCGCGGGTGGTCGACTGCCTGCAGTGGCTGCAACCGGTGCCACCCACGACGACGGCCGGCGCCCCGAGGGGTGCCGGCCGCGTCGTCATGCTGCCGTCGGCGGCGGGGTCGTCCCCGCGCGCCCACCGGTCGAGGGGCTCGTTCAGACCCGGAAGCCCAGGGCCCGGAGCTGCTCCCGGCCGTCGTCGGTGATCTTGTCCGGGCCCCACGGCGGCATCCAGACCCAGTTGATCCGGATGTCGTCGACCAGGCCGGGGCCGGGGCCGCCGGTGAGGGCCTGGCGGGCCTGGTCCTCGATGACGTCGGTCAGCGGGCAGGCCGCCGAGGTCAGCGTCATGTCGATGATGGCGACGTTGTCGTCGTCGACCTCCATGCCGTAGACGAGGCCGAGGTCGACGACGTTGACGCCCAGCTCGGGGTCGACGACGTCGCGCATGGCCTCCTCGAGCTCTTCGAGGTCGGCCTTGACCACGGGCGCGGCGGGGCGCCGGCGGTCGGGGTGCTCTCGGTCATGCTGCGGGTCCTCCCCAGGCTCGGGCGCTGGCGTCCTTGAGGGCCATCCAGCTCATCAGCGCGCACTTGATCCGCGCGGGGTACTTCGACACCCCGGCGAACGCGACCGCGTCCTCCAGGCTGTCCTCGAGCTCGTCGGCGACCGACTGGTCGCCCTTGGCCTGCATGAGCTTCATGAAGTCGTCACCGGTGGCCAGCGCGTCCGGCACGCTCCTCCCGACGACCAGGTCGTACATCGCCGACACCGATGCCTGGCTGATCGAGCAGCCCATGCCCTCGTAGGACACGTCGGTGAGGGTGTCGCCGTCGACCTTGACGCGCAGGGTGACCTCGTCCCCGCAGGTGGGGTTGACGTGGTGCACCTCGGCGTCGAACGGCTCGCGCAGACCGCGGCCGTGCGGGTTCCGGTAGTGGTCCAGGATGATCTCCTGGTACATGTCCTGCAGCTTCATCAGGCCTCCTCACCACGGTCAACGCCGAAGAAGCGCTGCGCATGCCGCACGCCCTCGACCAGCGCGTCGACGTCGTCGTACCCGGTGTGCACGTAGAACGTGGCCCGGGTGGTGGCCGGCACGCCGTACCGGCGGACGACGGGCCAGGCGCAATGGTGCCCCACCCGGACGGCGATGCCCTGGTCGTCGAGGACCTGGCCGACGTCGTGCGGGTGGATGCCGTCGACCGTGAAGCTGATCGCACCGCCGCGGGCCACGCTGTCGACCGGGCCGATGACGGTGACGCCCGGGATCGCCTGGAGCTGCGCCAGGGCGTACTCGGTGAGTGCGTGCTCATGCGCCTCGACGGCGTCCATGCCCAGGGCGGTCAGGTAGTCGCAGGCCGCGGCCAGGCCGACCACCTGCGCGGTCATCGGGACCCCGGCCTCGAACCGCTGCGGCGGCGGGGCGAAGGTGCTGCCCTCCATCCGCACGACCTCGATCATCGAGCCGCCGGTGAGGAACGGCGGCAGCGCCGCCAGCACCTCGGCACGGCCCCACAGCACGCCGACCCCGGTGGGCCCGAGCATCTTGTGCCCGGAGAACACCAGGAAGTCCGCCCCCAGGGCCGCGACGTCGACCGGCTGGTGCGGCACCGACTGCGCGCCGTCCACCATGACCAGCGCACCGACCTCGTGCGCCCGGTCGATGATCGGCTGCAGCGGCGGCATGGTGCCGAGGATGTTCGACTGCTGGGTGACCGTGACCAGCTTGGTCCGCTCGTTGACCACGGTGCCGAGGTCGGAGAGGTCCAGCCGGCCGTCGTCGGTCAGGCCGAGCCAGCGCAGGGTGGCCCCGGTGCGCTCGCACAGCTGCTGCCAGGGCACCAGGTTGGCGTGGTGCTCCATCTCGGTCACCACGACCTCGTCGCCCTGGCCGACCGCGTACCGGCGGAACTCCGGCTCCTTGGCCGTGGCCGCGTTCGAGAGCGCGTAGGCGACCAGGTTGATCGACTCGGTCGAGTTGCGGGTGAACACGACCTCGTCGGGCCGCCCGCCGATGAACGACGCGATGGTCGCCCGGGCCGCCTCGTAGGCCTCGGTGGCCTCCTCGGCGAGGGCGTGCGCGCCGCGGTGCGGGGCGGCGTTGACGTTCTCGTAGAACCACCGCTCGGCGTCCAGCACCTGGCGGGGCTTCTGCGAGGTGGCGCCGGAGTCCAGGTAGACCAGCGGCTTCCCGTCCCGGACCGTCCGGGCCAGGATCGGGAAGTCCGCGCGCACCGCCTCGACGTCCAGCGGGAGCGGCGCGCGCTCCGTGGCGCGCGAGGCGGTGGCGGTCATGCCGTCGCCGCCGCCGCGTCCGCGTCGGCCTTGAGGTAGGCCGCGTAGCCCTCGTTCTCCAGCTTCTCGGCCAGCTCCGGGCCGCCCTCCTCGACGACCCGGCCGGCCACGAAGACGTGCACGAAGTCGGGCTGGATGTAGCGCAGGATCCGGGTGTAGTGCGTGATCAGCAGGACGCCGACCGAGCTGGTCGCCTTGGCCCGGTTCACGCCCTCGGACACCACGCGCAGGGCGTCGACGTCCAGGCCGGAGTCGGTCTCGTCGAGGATCGCGATCTTCGGCTTGAGCAGGCCCATCTGCAGGATCTCGTGGCGCTTCTTCTCACCGCCGGAGAAGCCCTCGTTGACGTTGCGCTCGGCGAAGGCGGAGTCCATCTCCAGCGCCTCCATCTCGGTGCGCACGTCCTTCACCCAGGTGCGCAGCTTCGGCGCCTCACCCGAGATGGCGGTCTTCGCCGTCCGCAGGAAGTTCGACACCGACACGCCGGGGACCTCGACCGGGTACTGCATGGCCAGGAACAGGCCGGCCCGGGCGCGCTCGTCGACGCTCATCCCCAGGACGTCCTCGCCGTCGAGGGTCACCGTGCCGCCGGTGATCGTGTACTTGGGGTGCCCGGCGATCGAGTAGGCCAGGGTGGACTTGCCCGACCCGTTGGGGCCCATGATCGCGTGGGTCTCGCCACCGCGGATCGTCAGGTCGACCCCGCGCAGGATCGGCTTGGCCTCGTCGCCCTCGCCGACGCTGACGTGCAGGTCGCGGATCTCCAGCACGCTGCCGGTGCTCTCGGTCATCTGGGTGGTGCCTCTCTCAGTTCGCGGCCGCGGAGGTGTCGACGAGGACGTCGTCCCCCTCCACGCGGACCGGGTGGGTGGTGACCGGCTGGTTCGCCGGCAGGTTGGTGGGCGCACCGGTGCGCAGGTCGAAGCACGACCCGTGCCAGGTGCACTCGATGGTGGGGACGCCGTCGACCATCTCGACCTCGCCCCCGTCGCTGAGCGGGTAGTCCTGGTGCGAGCACAGGTCGGTGAGGGCGTAGACCTCGCCGTCGTGCCGGGCGAGCACGAGCTCGACGTCCCCGACCACGACGGGCACGGCTTCGCCCTCGCCGATCTCGCTCAGCGCGCAGGCCCGCTGGAAGCTCATGCCGGCTGCAGCTCCGACTCCGGGGTCTCCTGCTCCTCGAGACCGGGCAGGGCACCGAGCCGCTGCTCGATGGCACCCATCAGCCGGTCCTGCAGGGCCGGGACGCCGATGCGCTGGACGACGTCGGCGAAGAAACCGCGCACCACCAGGCGGCGGGCGGTCTCGGCGTCGATGCCGCGCGAGCAGAGGTAGAACAGCTGCTCGTCGTCGAACCGGCCGGTGGCGCTGGCGTGGCCGGCGCCGACGATCTCGCCGGTCTCGATCTCCAGGTTCGGCACCGAGTCGGCGCGGGCGCCGTCGGTGAGCACGAGGTTGCGGTTGAGCTCGTAGGTCTCGGTGCCGGTGGCCGCCGGTCGGATCCGGACGTCGCCGACCCACACGGTGTGCGCCTGCTCGCCCTGCAGCGCGCCCTTGTAGACGACGTTGCTGCGGCAGTTGGGCACCGAGTGGTCGACCCACAGCCGGTGCTCCTGGTGCTGGGTCTCGTCGGCGAAGTAGACGCCGAACAGGTCGACCGAGCCGCCGGGGCCGGCGTAGGTCACGTTGCTGACCAGCCGGACCAGGTCACCGCCCAGGGTCACCACGACCTGGGTGAACTGGGCGTCGCGGCCGACGACGGCGTCGTATTGCCCGCCGTGCGCCGTGCCCGGCGCCCAGTCCTGCACGCTGACCAGCTCGACCTGCGCGCCGTCCCCGAGGACGACGGCGACCGCACCGGAGTAGCGGGCCTCGCCCTGGTGGTCCAGCACGATCGTGGCCTTGGCGAACCGGCCGACCTCGATCACCGTCTGGCCCCAGACGACGTCCTCGCCGCCCTGGCCGCGCAGGGTCAGGGTGACCGGGGCGTCGAGCTGGGCCTCGGCCGGCACGCGGACGACGGTGGCGCCCCCGGCCCGCACCCGGGTGAGCGCGGCGAGCCGGTCGACCGGCTCGGGCAGGCCCTTGAGCAGCGGGTCGTCGGCGCCGACGGTGGTCAGCTCGACGCCCTCGGGCAGGTCGGCGTCCCAGTCGGGGCGCAGCCCGGACTCCGCCCCCTCCAGCAGCGGGCGGACCCGCTTCATCGGGGTGAAGCGCCAGTCCTCCTCGCGCCCGGTGACGACGGCGAAGTCGTCGGGGTCGGTGGAGGTGAAGCGCTCGGCGGGGGAACCGGTCGGGACCGGGCCGCCGTGGCTGTGCGACCCGGCCGGGCCGCCGGTGCCCGCAGCGGGCGTGGTCGGCGGGCCGGCCTGCGCGCCGACGCCGTCGGCGAACAGCTCGCTGGCCAACGCGGCGGACTCCGCGGGCCCGGCGATCGTGTCGGGGGTGTTGTTCGGGTCGGACATCAGCCGACGGCACCTTCCATCTGCAGCTCGATCAGGCGGTTCAGCTCGAGGGCGTACTCCATGGGCAGCTCCCGGGCGATGGGCTCGACGAAGCCGCGCACGACCATCGCCATCGCCTCGTCCTCGGACAGGCCGCGGCTCATCAGGTAGAAGAGCTGGTCCTCGCTGACCCGGGAGACCGTGGCCTCGTGGCCCATGGACACGTCGTCCTCGCGGACGTCGACGTAGGGGTAGGTGTCCGAGCGGCTGATGGTGTCCACCAGCAGCGCGTCGCACTTCACCGTCGAGGCGGAGCCGTGGGCGCCCTCGTCGACCTGGACCAGGCCGCGGTACGACGTGCGGCCACCGCCCCGGGCCACGGACTTGCTCACGATGGTCGAGGAGGTGTGCGGCGCGGCGTGCACCATCTTGGCGCCGGCGTCCTGGTGCTGGCCCTCGCCGGCGAAGGCGATGCTCATGACCTCGCCCTTGGCGTGCTCGCCGGTCATCCACACGGCCGGGTACTTCATCGTCACCTTGGAGCCGATGTTGCCGTCGACCCACTCCATGGTCGCGCCCTCGTGGGCCACGGCCCGCTTGGTGACCAGGTTGTAGACGTTGTTCGACCAGTTCTGGATGGTCGTGTACCGGCAGCGGGCGTTCTTCTTGACGACGATCTCGACGACCGCGGAGTGCAGGGAGTCGGACTTGTAGATCGGGGCGGTGCAGCCCTCGACGTAGTGCACGTAGGCGCCCTCGTCGATGATCATCAGGGTCCGCTCGAACTGGCCCATGTTCTCGGTGTTGATCCGGAAGTAGGCCTGCAGCGGGATCTCCACGTGCACGCCCGGCGGCACGTAGATGAAGGAGCCACCCGACCAGACGGCGGTGTTCAGCGCGGCGAACTTGTTGTCGCCGGACGGGATCACCGAGCCGAAGTACTCGCGGAACAGGTCCTCGTGCTCGCGCAGCGCGGTGTCGGTGTCCAGGAACAGGACGCCCTGCTCCTCGAGGTCCTCGCGGATCTTGTGGTAGACGACCTCGGACTCGTACTGGGCGGCGACGCCGGCGATCAGCCGCTGCTTCTCGGCCTCCGGGATGCCCAGCTTGTCGTAGGTGTTCTTGATGTCCTCGGGCAGCTCGTCCCAGCTGGCCGCCTGCGCCTCGGTGGAGCGCACGAAGTACTTGATGTTCTGGAAGTCGATCCCCGACAGGTCCGAGCCCCAGTCGGGCATCGGCTTGCGGTCGAAGAGCTTGAGGGCCTTGAGACGGCGCTCGAGCATCCACTCGGGCTCGTTCTTGCGGGCGGAGATGTCGCGGACGACGTCCTCGCTGAGGCCGCGCTTGGCCGACGCGCCGGCGGTGTCGGCGTCCGCCCAGCCGTACTGGTAGCGGCCGAGCTGGTCGATCTGCTCGTCCTGGGTCAGGGCCTTGGCGGGCTGCTGCGTGCTGGTCATGCGGGCGTCCTCTCCCGGGTGCTTCGTCGGGTGTGGCTCGGTGCAGGGCGGCCGGTGGCCGCCTGCTCGTCTGGTGAAGGGCGCGGGGCCCGGCTGGTGTTCCCGGGGACGCGACCCGGGATGTGGGTGGTGCAGATGCCGTCGCCGTGCGCGATGGTGGCCAGCCGCTGCACGTGCGTGCCGACCAGCCGGCCGATGACCGCGGTCTCGGCCTCGCACAGCTGCGGGAACTCCGCCGCGACGTGCGCCACCGGGCAGTGGTGCTGGCACAGCTGCCCGCCGCTGGAGATCGCCGAGGCCGAGGCAGCGTAGCCCTCGGCGGTCAGCGCCTCGGCGAGCACCTGCGCCCGGTCGACGGGGGCGGTGGAGGTGGTGGCGGCGCGCTCGACGGCGGTGGAGCAGCGCTCCTCCAGGCCGGCCAGCTGCTGCTCGGCGACGTCGCGGACGGCGTCGGGACCGCCGTGCGCGGCGACGAACCGCAGCGCGGTGAGCGCCAGGTCGTCGTAGGCGTGCGGGAAGCCGGCGCGGCCGGCGTCGGTGAGCACGAAGTGCCGGGCCGGGCGGCCCCGGCCGCGGACCGAGCCGGGCAGGGCCCGCTCCGCGATCCTCCCCTCGGCGACGAGGGAGTCCAGGTGCCGGCGGACGGCGGCCGGGGAGACGCCCAGGCGGCCGGCGAGCTCGGTGGCGGTCTGCGCGCCGTGCTCGAGCAGCAGGCCGGTGACGCGGTCGCGCGTGCGCCCGTCGTCGGGGCTCACCGACGGCCGGGCGGACGGCACCGCGCTGGATTCCACAACACGAGTGTGCGCTATTTCCCGGACCTCGCAAGCAAGGTCGCCCTAACCCGAACGCGCAGCCCACGGGGGGTGCCGGAGCTCTCCGGCACCCCCCGTGGCACCGCGTGCCAGGTGTCCGCAGGTCAGGCGGTCACCGGCGCCTCGACGGCGAGGTGCAGCTCGTCGTCGACCACCCCGACCCGCAGCCGCTGACCGCGCTGCAGGTCACCGGCGAGCACCAGCCGGGCCACCGGGTTGTCCAGCGCCCGCTGGATCGCCCGGCGCAGCGGACGGGCCCCGTACGCCGGCTCGTGGCCCCGCTCGGCGAGCCACGCCACGGCCTCGTCGTCCACCTGGACGTCGATGCCCTGCGCGGCCAGCCGGGCGCGGGTCTCGTCCAACAGCAGGTCGGTGATCCGGGCCAGCTGCGCGGGCTCGAGCTGCCGGAAGACCACCACCTCGTCGATCCGGTTGAGGAACTCCGGCCGGAAGGCCTCCTTCAGCCGGCGCATGACCGCGTCGCGGACGTCGCGGCCGCCGTCGTCGGCACCGGTGGTGAAGCCCAGCGGGCCGTGCGCCGCGTTCACGATGGCCTCCGAGCCCAGGTTGGAGGTCATCACCACGACCGTGTTGGCGAAGGAGACCGTGCGGCCCTGGGAGTCGGTGAGCCGGCCGTCGTCCAGCAGCTGCAGCAGCGTGTTGAACACGTCCGGGTGCGCCTTCTCGACCTCGTCGAGCAGCACCACCGAGTAGGGGTTGCGGCGCACCGCCTCGGTCAGCTGGCCGGCGTCCTCGTAGCCCACGTACCCGGGGGGCGAGCCGACCAGCCGGCTGACGGTGTGCCGCTCCTGGAACTCGCCCATGTCCAGGCGGACCATCTTGTCCTGGTCGCCGAACAGTGCCTCGGCCAGCGCCCGGGCCAGCTCGGTCTTCCCGACGCCGGTGGGGCCGAGGAACAGGAAGCTGCCGATCGGCCGGTCGGGGTCGCCCAGGCCGGCCCGGGACCGGCGGACGGCCTCGGCGACGACCTCGACGGCCTCGTCCTGCCCGACGACGCGGGCGTGCAGCACGTCCTCCAGCCGCAGCAGGCGGTCGCGCTCCTCCTCGGTCAGCTGGGCCACCGGGATGCCGGTGGCCCGGGAGACCACCTCGGCGATCTCGGCGACGCCCACCTCGGGGACGTCCGACGGGGCCTGGGCCAGACGCTCCTGCGCAGCGGTCAGCTCGTCCCGCAGCGCCGAGGCGCGCTCGTACTCCTCGGCGGCGACGGCGGCGTCCTTCTCCCGGCCCAACCGCTCGACGTCCTCCTGCAGGGCGCCCGGGTCGGTGGCCGGACGGCGCAGCCGCACCCGGGCGCCGGCCTGGTCCACCAGGTCGATCGCCTTGTCGGGCAGGTGCCGGTCGGCGACGTAGCGGTCGGACAGCTCGGCCGCGGCGACCAGCGCCTCGTCGGTGAACCGCACCCGGTGGTGCGCCTCGTACCGCTCGCGCAGGCCGCGCAGGATCTCCACGGTGTCGGCGACGCCCGGCTCGCCGACGAGGACCGGCTGGAAGCGGCGCTCCAGGGCGGGGTCCTTCTCGATGCTGGTGCGGTACTCGTCCAGCGTGGTGGCGCCGATGACGTGCAGCTCGCCCCGGGCCAGCGCCGGCTTCAGGATGTTCCCCGCGCCGGCCGAGCCCTCCGAGCCGCCCGCCGCCACCACGGTGTGCAGCTCGTCGACGAAGACGAGGACGGAGTCCGCGTGCTCGCGGATCTCGTCCATGACCTTCTTCAGCCGTTCCTCGAAGTCGCCGCGGTAGCGGGTGCCGGCGACCAGGCCGGTGAGGTCGAGCTCGACCAGCCGGCGGCCGCGCAGCACGTCGGGGACGTCCCCGGCCGCGATCTGGGCGGCGATGCCCTCGACGACGGCGGTCTTGCCGACGCCGGCCTCGCCGATGAGCACCGGGTTGTTCTTGGTGCGCCGGGCGAGCACCTCGATGGTCTGCTCGATCTCGTCGGCCCGGCCGATGACCGGGTCGATCTTCCCGTCGCGGGCCAGCGCGGTCAGGTCGCGGCCGTACTGGTCCAGCGTCGGGGTGGCCGAGGCCGGCTCCTCGGCGGGGGCGCCGGAGGCGGCGCGCTGCAGCGAGTCGGGGGTGACCCGGGCGTCGGAGAGCTCGCGGCCCGCGGGGGTGTCGGCGTGCAGGGTCAGCGCGAAGAGCAGGTGCTCGGGGCCGGTCGAGGTGGCGCCGCTGGCGCGGGAGACCTGGTGGGCGTCCAGCAGCGCGCGGCGGGCGGCGGGAGTCAGGGCGACCGGGCCGTCGGTGGGCTCGCCGACGCGCAAGGTCTCCTCCAGGCCGGCGCGCAGCCGGTCGGGGTCGGCGCCGGCGCGGGTGAGCAGGGTGCGGGTGGGCTCCTGGCCGGCCAGCGCCCACAGCAGGTGTGCGGCGTCGAGGTCGTGGGCGCCCCAGGCGGTGGCCTGGCGCGCGGCGGCGGCCAGCGTGGCGCGGCCCTCGTCGGAGAGCATCTGGGTGAGGTCGACCCGCTGCATGCCCCGGCGGGGGCCGAGGAAGGCGGAGAAGTCGTCGAGGGGAGAGGTCACGGGGTGCGCTCCTGTGGATCGGGGTCGTGCTCTGCCTCCTCCAGCGCTTCCCGGACCGGCGTCCTTCCCGTGTGCGCCCAGGGCGAACACGCAGCCACCTACCCTGGGTGCGTGCCGGTCTCCCCCGTCGTCGTCCGCCGCGTCGCCCTCGCCAACGCCGTCGCCAACGGCCTCATCGTCGTCACCGGCGGTGCGGTCCGGCTGACCGGCAGCGGGCTGGGTTGCCCCACCTGGCCCGAGTGCACCGACGGGTCGATCACCCCGACCGCGGAGCTCGCCGGGCACGGGCTGATCGAGTTCGGCAACCGGCTGCTGACCTTCGTGCTCGCGGTGGTCGCCATCGCCACCGTCGTGGTGGTCTGGCGCTCGGCCCGCCGCGACCTGCGGAGATGGGCGGTGGGCAGCTTCCTGGGCATCCCGGCGCAGGCCCTGCTGGGCGGGGTCACCGTGCTGACCGGGCTGAACCCGTGGACGGTCGCCGCGCACTTCCTGGTGTCGATGGTGCTGGTGGCGATCGCCACGACGCTGTGGCTGCGCTCACGTGAGCCCGGGGTGGGCGGCCTGCTCGTGCGCCGGCCGGTCGCCGCGCTGGTCACCGGCATCGCGGTCACCGTCGCCGCCGTCCAGGTCTTCGGGACCGTCGTCACCGGTTCGGGCCCGCACAGCGGCGACCCGGGCGCCGGGCGCACCGGCTTCGACCCCGAACTGGTCAGCCAGCTGCACGCCGACGTCGTCTTCCTGCTGATCGGGCTGACCGTGGCGCTCCTGGTGGCCCTCTACGCCACGGACTCCCCCGGCCGGGTCCGCCGGGCCGCCCGCGACCTGCTGGTCGTGGAGCTCGCGCAGGGCGTCATCGGCTACGTGCAGTACTTCACCGGGCTGCCGGTGGTGCTGGTGCTGCTGCACATGCTGGGGGCGGTGCTGATCACGGCCTTCACGGCGCGGCTGTGCTGGGCCGTCCGAGGCCCGCGCACCGAGGCCGAGGTCCAGCCCCCCGCCGACGCCTTCGCCACCACCCGCTAGCGCACCCGCAGCACCGCCGCGCCCCGACGCGGCCCCTGACGGGTCGGGGCGCGGCGATCAGCCGTGTGCCGCCGGCGGGGTGGCCTGACATCCCTGACGGTCTGTGCACCGCACGACGTCGGGCCACCGTCAGGGATGTCCGGCCACCCCCTGCCACGGGCGGCGCGAAGCACCGCGGTCAGAACAGGACGTCGAGGACCAGCGCGATCGACAGCAGGGTCATGTAGGTGATCGACACCGAGAACAGCCTCATCGGGCGGTCCGGGACGCCGGCCTTGATCCGGGCCAGCCAGGCGTGGGACTCGTAGACGTACCAGCCGCCCAGGGCCAGCAGCGGGACGAAGGCGATCAGCCCCAGCTGCGCGGTCACCGGCACCATCAGCAGCGAGACGGCCAGCGTCGCCCAGGCCCACGCCGCGGACTGCCGGGCCACCGTGACCGGGCCGGCCACCACGGAGAGCATCGGGACGCCCGCGCGGAAGTAGTCGTAGCGGTACCGGCTGGCCAGCGCCCAGAAGTGCGGCATCTGCCAGCAGAAGACGATGCCGAAGAAGACGACGGCGGGCCAGGCCAGCGAGCCGGTGACCGCGGCCCACCCGATGAGCACCGGCGCGGCACCGGGCAGGCCACCGAAGACGGTGTTGTGGTGGGTGCGGCGCTTGAGCACCATCGTGTAGAAGACCGAGTAGGCCAGCATCGCGCCGGCGGCGAGCGCGGTGGCCAGCGGCGTGGTGAAGACCCCCAGCACGACCAGCGAGATCCAGGCCAGGATGACCCCGAACGTCAGCGCCGCCCGCGGGGCGATGACCCCGGTGACCGTCGGCCGGTCACGGGTGCGCGACATGATCCGGTCGATGTCGCGGTCGTACCAGCAGTTGATGGTGTTGGCCGCGCCCGCGGCCAGCATCCCGCCCACCAGGGTGGCGACGACGAGGCCGGTGCCCGGCCAGCCGCCGGCGGCCAGCATCATCGCCGGCAGGGTGGTGACCAGCAGCAGCTCGACCAGCTTGGGCTTGGTCAGCGAGACGTAGGCCCCGACGAGTGCCAGCGGGGGGGTGCGCCGGACGACGGCACGCCGTTCGGCGATCGAGGTCACGGGTCGATCCACACCATTCGAGCCGGGGCGGGCGGAGGTCGGCCCCACTCTAGCCCCGACGCCGGGCCGGGACACCGGGCTACCACTAGGGTTCGGTCACGTTGATGGTGCGCACCCGGCGGGTAGTGCCCAGGTCGGCAAGGACGACGACCGGCAGACACACCGGCATCGCCCCGACGTTGGACCAATCCGAGGAGCACCCGCCACGATGGCAGACAAGAGCACCGAGTCCGAGGCCCCGGCCGAAGCCGCCTCCGACTCCCCCACCGGATCGCCCGCGCAGCCGAACCCCACGCTGCCCGAGGGCTTCGGCGAGCTGGACCGCACGGCCATCGACACCGCCCGTGTGCTGGCGATGGACGCCGTGCAGAAGGTCGGCAACGGCCACCCCGGCACCGCGATGAGCCTGGCCCCGCTGGCCTACCTGCTGTTCCAGAAGTGGATCAGGCACGACCCGTCCGACCCGAACTGGGTCGCCCGCGACCGCTTCGTGCTGTCCCCCGGCCACACCGCGCTGACCCTCTACACCCAGCTGTACTTCTCCGGCTACGGCCTCGAGCTCGACGACCTCGAGGCGTTGCGCACCTGGGGCTCGCAGACCCCGGGCCACCCCGAGGTCGGCCACACCAAGGGCGTGGAGACCACCACCGGCCCGCTGGGTCAGGGCGTGGGCAACGCGGTCGGCATGGCGATGGCCGCCCGCCGCGAGCGCGGCATCTGGGACCCGTCGGCCGGCCCGGCGGAGGACAGCGTCTTCGACCACACCATCTGGGCGATCGCCTCCGACGGCGACCTGCAGGAGGGCATCTCCGGCGAGGCGTCGTCGCTGGCCGGCACCCAGCAGCTGGGCAACCTGGTTGTGGTCTACGACGACAACAAGATCTCCATCGAGGACGACACGACGATCGCCTTCACCGAGGACGTCGCCGCCCGCTACGAGGCCTACGGCTGGCACGTGCAGCACGTGGCCGACAGCGAGGACCTCGCCGCGATGGACGCCGCCCTGGCCGCGGCGAAGGCCGAGACCACCCGGCCCTCGCTGGTCGTCAGCCGCTCGATCATCGGCTGGCCCTCGCCCGGCAAGCAGAACACCGGCGGCATCCACGGCTCCGCGCTGGGCGAGGAGGAGGTCGCGGCGACGAAGAAGGTGCTGGGCTTCGACCCGGAGCAGACCTTCCAGGTCGCCGACGAGGTCATCGCGCACACGCGCAAGGTCCTCGAGCGGGGCCAGGCCGCCCGCGCCGAGTGGCAGCCGGGCTTCGACGCCTGGAAGCAGGCCAACCCCGACCAGGCCGCGCTGTTCGACCGGATGCGCACCCGCACCCTGCCCGAGGGCTGGGCCGACGCGCTGCCGACCTTCGACGCCGACCCCAAGGGCATGGCCACCCGCAAGGCCTCCGGTGCGGTGCTCGCCGCGATCTACCCGGCGCTGCCGGAGCTGTGGGGCGGATCGGCCGACCTCGCGGAGTCCAACAACACCGCCGTCGAGGGCGAGCCGTCCTTCCTGCCGCCCAGCCGGCAGACCAAGATGTGGAACGGCGGCCCCTTCGGCCGCACGCTGCACTTCGGCATCCGCGAGCACGCGATGGGCTCGATCATGAACGGCATCGCGCTGCACGGCGGCACCCGCGTGTACGGCGGCACGTTCCTGACGTTCTCCGACTACATGCGCCCCGCCGTCCGGCTGGCCGCGCTCATGCAGCTGCCGGTCACCTACGTGTGGACCCACGACTCCATCGGCCTGGGCGAGGACGGCCCCACGCACCAGCCGATCGAGCACCTGGCCGCGCTGCGGGCGATCATCGGTCTGGACGTCGTGCGGCCCGCCGACGCCAACGAGACCGCGGTGGCCTGGCGGACGATCCTCGAGAACAACGACCGGCCGGCCGGGATCGTGCTGTCCCGGCAGAACCTGCCCGTCTTCGACCGGTCGGAGCTCGGCTCGGCCGAGGGCACCGCGAAGGGCGCCTACGTGCTGGCCGAGGCCAGCGGCGGCACCCCCGAGGTGATCCTGATGAGCACCGGGTCCGAGGTGCAGATCGCCGTGGCCGCCCGCGAGCAGCTGGAGGCCGCCGGCACGCCCACCCGGGTCGTGTCGATCCCCTGCCAGGAGTGGTTCGCCGAGCAGGGCCCGGCCTACCGCGACGAGGTGCTGCCCCCGACCGTGAAGGCCCGGGTCAGCATCGAGGCCGCCGTCGCCATGGGCTGGCGCGAGTTCGTCGGGGACGCCGGACGCATCGTGGGCCTGGACCACTACGGCGCCAGCGCCTCGTTCCAGAAGCTGTACGACGAGTTCGGCCTCACCGCCGAGGCCGTCGTGGCCGCCGCCCGGGAGAGCATCCAGGCCGCCGCCGACGGCGCCGGCCCCGCCTCGGGCGCCGACGTCCCCACCCACGAGAACGCCCACACGGCCGACCACTGAGCCCGGAGGCACCCAGATGAGCCAGAACGAGAACCTCGCCGCCCTGTCGAAGGCAGGAGTCGCGGTGTGGCTGGACGACCTGTCCCGCGACCGCATCCGCAGCGGCAACCTGCAGCAGCTGGTCGACGAGCACTCCGTCGTCGGCGTCACCACCAACCCCTCCATCTTCGCCGCCGCGATCAGTGGCTCGGAGTCCTACGACGACCAGCTGCACGCGATGGCCGTCCGCGGGGTCTCGGTGGAGGAGGCGCTGCGCACCATCACCGCCGCCGACGTCCGCGACGCCTGCGACCTGCTCGCCCCGGTCGCTGCCCTCACTGGCCGGGACGGCCGCGTCTCCCTCGAGGTTGCCCCCGGGCTGGCCCACGAGACCGACGCGACCGCCGCGGAGGCCGCCCACCTGTGGTGGCTGGTGGACCGGCCGAACCTGTTCATCAAGATCCCGGCCACCGTCGAGGGCCTGCCCGCGATCACCGAGTCGATCGCGAACGGCATCAGCGTCAACGTCACGTTGATCTTCAGCCTCGAGCGGTACCGGGCGGTCATGGAGGCCTACCTGGCCGGCCTGGAGAAGCGCGCCGAGGACCCCGACGCGAGCTTCGAGGGCATCGAGAGCGTGGCGTCGTTCTTCGTGTCCCGGGTGGACACCGAGATCGACAAGCGCCTGGACGACGCCGGCGCCGACCCCTCGCTCAAGGGCAAGGCCGGCGTCGCCAACGCCCAGCTGGCCTACCAGGCCTACGAGGAGGTCTTCTCCTCCGACCGCTGGGCGGCGCTGGAGGAGCGCGGCGCCAGCAAGCAGCGCCCGCTGTGGGCCTCGACCGGGGTGAAGAACCCCGACTACAGCGACACGCTCTACCTGTCCGAGCTGGTGGCCCCCGACACCGTGAACACTATGCCGGAGAAGACCATGCAGGCCTTCGCCGACCACGGCCAGGTCGGCCGCCCGGTGCCGGAGACCTACGCGGACGCCGAGAAGGTGCTCCAGTCGGTGCGCGACGCCGGGGTCGACCTGGACGACGTCTTCGCCGTCCTGGAGACCGAGGGCGTGCAGAAGTTCATCGACGCCTGGGACGAGCTCTCCGGCTCGGTCGAGGAACAGCTGAAGGACAAGAAGTAGCCCACCGGGGCCGGGTGCACCGCCGCACCCGGCCCCGCTGGTGTCCGCCACACGCACACCACCAGAGGGATCCATGACCAACCCCTTGCGCGACCCGAGGGACCGGCGGTTGCCCCGGGTCCCCGAACCCTGCGCCCTCGTCGTCTTCGGCATCACCGGCGACCTGGCCCGCAAGAAGCTGCTGCCGGCCGTCTACGACCTGGCCAACCGCGGCCTGCTCCCCACCAACTTCGCGCTGCTGGGCTTCGCCCGCCGCGACTGGGACGACGTCGACTTCGCCGAGCTGTCCCGCGAGGCCGCCCGCGAGCACGCCCGCACGCCGTGGCGGGAGGAGGTCTGGGAGCGGTTGAGCGGCTCGGTCCGCTTCATCCAGGGCTCCTTCGACGACGACGCGGCCTTCGACGAGCTGGCCCGCACCCTGGGCGAGCTCGAGGGCAGCCACGGCATCGGCGGCAACGCTGCGTTCTACCTGTCCATCCCGCCCTCGATGTTCCCGGTCGTGCTCAAGCAGATGCAGCGCACCGGCATGGCCGAGAGCACCCCGGAGCGCTGGCGCCGGGTGGTCGTGGAGAAGCCGTTCGGCTCCGACCTGCCCTCCAGCCGCGAGCTGAACGGGCTGGTCGACTCGGTGTTCAGCGCCGACGACGTCTTCCGCATCGACCACTACCTGGGCAAGGAGACCGTCCAGAACCTGCTGGCGCTGCGGTTCGCCAACACCCTGTTCGAGCCGGTCTGGAACGGCGCGCACGTGGACAGCGTGCAGATCACCATGGCCGAGGACGTCGGCATCGGCGGCCGGGCCGAGTTCTACGAACGCACCGGTGCGGCCCGCGACGTGCTGCAGAACCACCTGCTGCAGCTGCTCGCGCTCACCGCCATGGAGGAGCCCGTCGAGTTCTCCGCCGAGGAGATCCGCACCGAGAAGCTCAAGGTGCTGCGCGCGATCTCGGTGCCGGCCGACATGGCCCGCTTCGCCGTCCGCGGGCAGTACGAGCAGGGCTGGCTGGCCGGCCAGCGCGCCAGGGGCTACCGCCAGGAGGACGGGGTCGCCGAGGACTCCCGCACGGAGACCTACGCCGCCGTCCGGCTGGGCGTGGAGACCCGCCGCTGGGCGGGCGTGCCGTTCTACCTGCGCACCGGCAAGCGGCTGCCGCGCCGGGTCACCGAGATCGCGCTGTCCTTCCGGCGTGCGCCGCACCTGCCCTTCGCGCCCACCGACACCGAGGAGCTGGGCCACAACCAGCTCGTCGTGCGGGTGCAGCCCGACGAGGGGGTCACCCTCAAGTTCGGGTCGAAGGTGCCGGGCAGCGTCATGGAGGTCCGCGACGTCTCCATGGACTTCCTCTACGGCGAGCAGTTCACCGAGGCATCCCCCGAGGCCTACGAGCGGCTGCTGCTGGACGTGCTGCTGGGCGACGCCACGCTGTTCCCGCGCAACGCCGAGGTCGAGGCGTCCTGGGCGGTCATCGACCCGCTCGAGGAGTACTGGGCCTCCACCACGCCCTACCCCTACCGCGCCGGCGAGTGGGGCCCGCGCGCCGCCGACGAGATGCTGGCCTCCGAGGGCCGGGCATGGCGCCGACCGTGACCACCACCTGCCACGGGGAGGACCCGCAGTGAGCACCCTCTGGGACACCAACGGGTCGGCGATCGTCAAGGAGCTCGCCGCCCAGCGCCGCACCGGCGGCGCCGTCATGAGCGGCGTCGCGCTGACCCTCGTCGTCGTCGCCGACGAGGAGAAGGTCGCCGAGGCCGAGGCGGCCGCCGCCGCGGCGGCCGAGGTGCACCCCTGCCGGCTGCTGGTCGTGGTGCGCCGCCAGGTCGAGGCTCCCGCGCCGCGGCTGGACGCCGAGGTGCTGGTGGGCGGTCGGCTCGGCCCCGGCGAGGCCGTGGTCATGCGCATGTACGGCCGGCTGGGCCTGCACGCCGAGTCCGTCGTGCTGCCGCTGCTGGCCGCCGACGCCCCGGTCGTCACCTGGTTCCACGGCGCCCCGCCGGACCACCTGGACCGCGACGCCCTCGGCGTCATCGCCAACCGCCGGGTCACCGACAGCCTGATGGCGCCCGACCCGGTCGCGTCGCTGCACCGCCGGGCCGAGGACTTCGCCCCCGGCGACACCGACCTGGCCTGGACCCGCAGCACCTTCTGGCGCTCGGCGCTGGCCTCCACCCTGGACGCCGTGGTCGGCCGCCGCGGCGGTCCGGTGCGCGTGCTGGGCGGGCAGCTGCTGGGCGACCCGGAGAACCCGACCGCCCAGCTCGTCGCCGGCTGGCTGTCCGCGCGCTGCGGCTGCTCGATCACCGTCGAGCCCGGCCAGCGCAGCACCGGCACCAAGGGCATCGACACCGTCGTCCTCACCCTGGACCAGGACGAGGAGGTCCGGCTGACCGACGACCGCAAGGGCGGTGCGGTGATCAGCCAGCCCTACCGGCCCGACGCCACCGTGGCCCTGACCAGGCGCTCCCTCGGCGAGCTCATCGGCGAGGAGATGAAGCGGCTGGACAGCGACGAGCCCTACCGGGAGGCGCTGGAGCAGGCCACCGGCGTCACCGGCCTGGCCGACCGGTCGCCGGTGCGCGAGCACCACTGGTTCGACCCCATGCGCCCGCCCGCCCCGGCGGCCCCGACCGTGCCCGAGGACTCCGAGGGCACCGTGGCCGAGGTCGGCACGGGCGACGACGACGGCGGCGACGACGAGCCCGGGCAGACCTCGTGAGCGCCCCCGAGGTCGTCGTCCGGCCCGACGCCGACGACCTGGCGGCCACCGTGGCCCGTGAGCTGGTCGCCCGGCTCGCAGCCGCGCAGGCCGAGCACGGGACGGCGTCGGTGGTGCTCACCGGCGGCGGCATCGGCACCGCGGTGCTGCGGGCGGTCGCCGCGGTGTCCGGCGAGCTGGACTGGACCCAAGTGGACGTCTGGTGGGGCGACGAGCGCTGGGTGCCCGCCGCCGACGACGACCGCAACGAGAAGGGCGCCCGCGAGGCGCTGCTCGACGTCGTCGGGGTGCCGGCGGAGCGGGTGCACGCCATCCCGGCCGCCGACGCCGGCTTCGCCGAGCCCGAGGACGCCGCGGCGGCCTACGCGCAGGAGCTGGCCGCGGCCGGCGACGGCGCGGTGCCCCGCATCGACGTCCTGCTGCTCGGGGTCGGCCCGGAGGGGCACGTGGCCTCGATCTTCCCCGACTCCCCCGCCGTGGCCGACGAGCGCACGGTGGTCGCGGTGCGGGACTGCCCGAAGCCGCCGCCGACCCGGGTCAGCCTGGGCTTCCCGGTGATCACCGCCGCCGAGGAGGTGTGGCTGCTGGTCTCGGGCGAGGGCAAGGCCGAGGCCGTCGCGCGTGCGCTGTCGGGCCGGGAGACCCCGGCGTCGCTGCCGGCCGCCGGTGCGGTCGGTCGCCGGGCCACCCGGTGGATGCTCGACCAGGACGCCGCCGCCCAGCTGTAGGAGCGGGGCCCACCGCGAGGCGGGCCCCGCACCCCTCAGGCGCCGCGGCGGGCGCGCAGCCGCTGCAGGGCCTCCTCGAGGAGGGCCGCGCCGTCCTCGTCGCTGCGCCGCTCCCGCACGTAGGCCAGGTGCGTCTTGTAGGGCTCGATCCGCGGGGGCGGCGGGGGGTTGTCCTGGTCCTGCCCGGCGGGGAACCCGCAGCGCGGGCAGTCCCAGGTCTCCGGCACCTCGACGTCGTGCGCGAAGGCGATGCGGGTGTCGTGCCCGTTCGCGCACCAGTAGCCCACCCGCACCCGCGGGGCGGCCTCCCCGCGCTCGGACTCGCCCATCGGTCCCGCCCCGACCCGGCTGCCCCGGATCGCGCTGCCACCAGCCACGTGTGCCCCCACTCTGGAATGTGGATCGGTCCCCCGCGGTGCTGAGTCTAGGCACACCGTTGTTACGGCGGGCGCACAGATCCGCAGGTCAGAAGGGGTGTACGCGACCGAACCGCAGCCAACTGGAACGGCCCCGCTGCAGGGTCCCGCGACGTGCGGAGCGCGTCGTGGGGGGCAGCGGGGTCCTTACACCTTGAGCAGGATGCCCAGGGCGACGATGCAGACCGCCCAGATCGCGGCGGTGAACACGGTGATCCGGTTGAGGTTCTTCTCCACCACGGACGACCCGGACAGCGAGGACGACGCAGCTCCGCCGAACATCGAGGACAGCCCGCCGCCCTTGCCGCGGTGCAGCAGGATCAGCACGATCAGCAGCAGGCTGGTGAGCACCAGCAGGACGTTCAGGACGATCTCGATCACGGGTTCTCCAGTTCGAGCGGGCAGCCAGCGGTCCAGCCTACGGGACGGCGATCAGCCGCCGCCGACCCCGGCGGTGGCCGCGTCGTAGCCGGTCCAGGGCAGCATGACCACGCCGTTGTGCAGCCGCTGCCCGGCCAGCAGCTGCACCCGGTTCTCCGCCAGGGGGACCACGGCGTGGGTGGCCAGCGCGGCGTCGGCGACCGCCGCCCATGCCGACACGTCGTCCGAGGCGACCGCGGCGTCGACCAGCGCGTCGACCGCGGGGTCGGCGAGCAGGCCGTAGTTGGAGTTGCCGGGCTGCTGGCTGATCGAGCGGCTGTCGACCAGCGGCACCAGGAAGGACGCCGGGGTCGGCAGGTCCGACGTCCAGGTGGCCAGCAGCATCCCGTACTGCCCGTCGGCGATGGCCTGCGGCGAGCCGATGCCTGCGGTGTAGTACGTCGTGGGGTCCAGCGGGGCCACGGTGACCTGGATGCCGACCCGGGCCAGCTGCGCGACCAGCCGGTCGGCGACGTCCCGGCTGGTCGGGACGTCGGGCACGGCCATCGTCGTGGCGAAGCCGTCGGGCTGACCGCAGGCGGCCAGCGACTGCCGGGCGGCGTCGAGGTCGGCAGCGGGGTCGGCGTCGTCGGGCCCGCCGGGGAGGGAGCGCGGCCACAGCACCGAGGTGCGGACGGCGTCGCCGGCGCCGCCGAGGGCGTCCTGCACGTCGGCGCGGTCGACGGCCGCGGCGACGGCGGCCCGGCAGTCCGGCGAGGTCATCGGCGCGACGGTGGTGGGCAGGGCCAGCAGGCGCACCGACCCGGTGGTGACGTCGTCGACCCGGTCGGCGAGGCCCTCGTCGGCGTCGGTGCGGGCGGTGGTGGCCTCCTGCACGCCGGTGCCGGAGAGGTCGGCGTCGGCCGAGCCGGCCAGCAACGCCTGGTCGCGGTCGAGCCCGGTCAGCCCGGTCCGCACCACGACCCGGTCGGGCAGGGCCGTGCGGACGGGGTCGCTGTCCTGCGTCCAGGCCGGGTTGCGGTCCAGCACGATGCCGGTGACCGGGTCGACGGAGGTGATCGCGTAGGGGCCGGAGGAGACCGGGTCGTCCTGGTAGGCGGCACCGGTGTCGTTCTCCGCGGGCACCGGGGAGCCCAGCGGCAGCGCGAGGATGAACGGGAAGTCCGGGTCGGCCCGGGACAGCGTGAACGTGATCGTGGCGTCGTCGGGGGTGGCGATGCTGCCCAGGCCGAGCCGGTCGGGTGACTCGTCCTGGTAGGGCCCGGCGTAGAGGCTGTCGGGGTCGAGCAGGTCCAGGGCCAGCTTGGGTCCGCCGGTGAGCACGTCCACGGCGAAGGACCGTTCGATGCCGTACTTGACGTCCCGGCTGGTGATGGGTCGACCGGTCTCGAAGGTGGCGCCCGGCCGCAGCGTGAACGTCCAGGTGCGCCCGCCGTCCGGCGTCGTCCCGAGGTCGGTGGCGAGGTCCGGGACCAGCTGCTCGGTGCTGCCGGGCTCGGAGGAGTAGGTGACCAGCGTGCGGGTGTAGAGCCGCATGAGGTTCCACACCGCCGGCAGGTAGGAGCGCTGCGGGTCCAGGCTGTCCACCTGCGCGGTGACCAGCCGCAGCGTCCCCCCGGTGGCGTCGGAGGGGGCCCGGCGTCCGTCGACCCCGGCGTCCGGGGAGCCGGAGACCGTGGGCACCGCCCGGTCCGCGGGGTCCCCCCCGGTGCAGCCCGCCAGCAGACCGGCGAGCACGAGCAGGACGATGACGCGGCGGGAGCGGCGCGGGTGGGGCCTCACGGGGGCGGCGGTCCTCCGGGTGGGGGGCCGCCGCCCCTGCGGGTCAGCGGCTCTCGGCTGCGGTGCGGCAGATGGAGACGAACTCGTCGGCGTCCAGGCTCGCGCCGCCCACCAGTGCCCCGTCCACGTCCGGTCCGGCGAGGATGCCCGCGGTGTTGCCGGCCTTCACCGAACCGCCGTAGAGGATACGGACGACGTCGGCGGTCTCCCGCCCGAAACGCTCGGCGAGCCGGGCCCGGATCGCCCCGCACACCTCCTGCGCGTCCTCGGGGGTGGCCACCTCGCCGGTGCCGATCGCCCACACCGGCTCGTAGGCGATGACGATGCCCGCCACGGTGGCGGCGTCCAGGCCCTCGAGCGCCGCGTCGACCTGCGTGGTGGTGTGCGGGACGTGCTCGCCGGCCCGGCGGACGTCGAGCCCCTCCCCCACGCACAGGATCGGCACCAGCTCGTGCTCCAGCGCCTTGCGCACCTTCCTCGCCACGACCTCGTCGGTCTCCGCGTGCATCGCCCGCCGCTCGGAGTGCCCGACGACGACGTAGGTGCAGGCCAGCGCCTTCAGCTGCGCGCCGCTGACCTCGCCGGTGTAGGCGCCGGAGTCGGCGGTGGACAGGTCCTGGCCGCCGAAACCGATCTCGATCTTGTCGCCCTGCACCAGCGTCTGCACGCTCCGGATCGCGGTGAACGGCGGGACGACGACGACCTCGGCCGCCTCCAGCTCGGGCTCCTTGAGGCCGAACGCGACCTTCTGGACCAGGCCGATGGCCTCCAGGTGGGTCAGGTTCATCTTCCAGTTGCCCGCGATCAGCGGACGGCGGCCCTCGTGGACCTTCCCGGCCTTGGTGCGGGCCATCAGGCGGCCCTGTCCGACAGCACGGCCAGGCCCGGCAGCTCGCGGCCCTCGAGGAACTCCAGGGATGCACCGCCCCCGGTGGAGATGTGACCGTAGTTGTCCTCGGGCAGCCCCAGCTGGCGGACCGCGGCGGCGGAGTCGCCGCCGCCGACGACCGACAGCCCGTCGACGGCGGCCACCGCGGTGGCCACCCCCCGGGTGCCGGCGGTGAACGGCGCCAGCTCGAACACGCCCATCGGGCCGTTCCAGAACACCGTGCGGGCGCCGGCCAGCTGGTCGCCGAACAGCTCGACGGTGCGCGGGCCGACGTCCAGGCCCTTGAGCCCGTCGGGGATGGCGTCGACGCCGGTGACCGTGACCTGGGCGTCGGCGACCAGCGCCTCGGCGCAGACCACGTCGACCGGCAGGACGATCTTGTCCCCCGCCTCGGCCAGCAGCCGCCGGCAGGTCTCGACCTGGTCCTGCTCGAGCAGCGAGCCGCCCACCCCGTGGCCCTGCGCGGCCAGGAAGGTGAAGCACATGCCGCCGCCGACCAGCAGCCGGTCGACCTTCGGCAGCATCGCCTCGATGACGGCCAGCTTGTCGCTGACCTTCGACCCGCCCAGCACCACGACGTAGGGCCGCTGCGGGTCCTCGGTCAGCCGGGTGAGGACGTCGAGCTCGGTGGCGACCAGCCGGCCGGCCGCGTGCGGCAACCGGGTGGCGACGTCGTAGACCGAGGCGTGCTTGCGGTGCACGGCCCCGAAGGCGTCGTCCACGTACAGGTCGGCCAGCGCGGCGAACCGGTCGGCCAGCGCACCGCGGGCGTCGTCGTCCTTGCTGGTCTCCGCCGCCTCGAAGCGGACGTTCTCCAGCAGGCAGACATCGCCGTCCTCCAGCGCGGCCACCGCAGCCTGCGCCCCGGAACCGGCGGTGTCGGTGGCCAGCGGGACGTCGACCCCGAGCAGCTCCGACAGCCGGGCGGCGACCGGCGCCAGGCTGTACCGGGGGTCCGGCTCGCCCTTCGGCCGGCCCAGGTGGGCGGCGACGACGACGCGGGCGCCGGCCTCGCGGAGCGCCTGCAGGGTGGGCAGGCTGGCCCGGATCCGGCCGTCGTCGGTGATGACCGGGGTGCCGGTGGAGTCGTCCAGGGGGACGTTGAGGTCGGCGCGCAGGAACACACGCCGACCCTGCACACCCTCGGCGACGAGCTCGTCGACGGTGCGCATCGTCAGAGCTTCGAGCCGACGAGCGAGGTCAGGTCGACGAGGCGGTTGGAGTAGCCCCACTCGTTGTCGTACCAGCCCACGACCTTGACCTGGTCGCCGAAGACCTTGGTCAGGCCGGAGTCGTAGATGCACGACGCCGGGTCGGTGACGATGTCGGAGGAGACGATCGGCTCGTCGGTGTAGACCAGGTACGGGGCCAGCGGACCCGCGGCGGCGGCCTTGTAGGCGGCGTCGACCTCCTCGACGGTGACCTCGCGGGACAGCGTGACGGTGAGGTCGGTGGCCGAGCCGGTCGGGACCGGGACGCGCAGCGCGTAGCCGTCCAGCTTGCCCTTCAGCTCCGGCAGGACCAGGCCGATGGCCTTGGCCGCGCCCGTGGAGGTGGGGACGATGTTCAGCGCGGCGGCGCGGGCCCGGCGCAGGTCCTTGTGCGGGCCGTCCTGCAGGTTCTGGTCGGCGGTGTAGGCGTGGATCGTGGTCATCAGGCCGCGCTCGATGCCGAAGGAGTCGTTGAGCACCTTGGCCAGCGGCGCCAGGCAGTTCGTGGTGCAGGAGGCGTTGCTGATGATGGTCTGCGAGCCGTCGTACAGCTCGTGGTTGGCGCCCATGACGACGGTGATGTCGTCGTCGGTGGCGGGCGCGGAGATGATGACCTTCTTGGCGCCGGCCTGGACGTGCTTGCGGGCGTCGGCGCCCTTGGTGAAGAAGCCGGTGGACTCGATGACGACGTCCACGCCCAGGTCGCCCCAGGGCAGGTTCGCCGGGTCGCGCTCGGCGAGCGCGGTGATCGTCTTCCCGCAGACGGTGATGCCGTCGGAGCTGGAGGAGACCTCCTCGGGGAACTTGCCGAGGACCGAGTCGTGCTTGAGCAGGTGGGCCAGCACGTCGTTGCTGGTCAGGTCGTTGACCGCCACGACCTCGATGTCCTGGCCGCTGGCGGCGACCGCCCGGTAGAAGTTGCGGCCGATCCGGCCGAAGCCGTTGATGCCGACGCGTACCGTCACTGGGACCTCCGTGGGTGCCTTCGGGGTTGCTCTGCTGGGTGCCGAGCTGCGGGCGTGGGGGGTCGCGCAGGGGTGCGCGACACCGCCTCGTGGAGAACCCTAGCCGTCGGGGCCACGGCCGCAGGACGGGCCCGTCGCCGCAGGTCAGGACGGCAGCAAGACGTCCGGGACGTCTGCCGGGGTGGCACCGGGTGCCGGGCGCGTCAGGGCCCGATCATGTCGTCGGTGACGACGGACTCGGTGTCGGGGATGCCGAGGTCCTTGGCCCGCTTGTCGGCCATCGCCAGCAGCCGGCGGATGCGGCCGGCGACGGCGTCCTTGGTCATCGGCGGGTCGGCGCGCTGGCCGAGCTCCTCCAGCGACGCCTGGCCGTGCTCCAGGCGCAGCCGGCCGGCGACGAGCAGGTGCTCGGGGGCGTCGTCGCCGAGGATCTCCAGTGCGCGCTCCACGCGGGCGCTGGCGGCGACGGCCGCGCGCGCCGAGCGGCGCAGGTTCGCGTCGTCGAAGTTGGCCAGCCGGTTGGCGGTGGCCCGGACCTCGCGGCGCATCCGCCGCTCCTCCCAGGTGAGCACCGCCTCGTGGGCGCCCATCCGGGTCAGCAGCGCGCTGATCGCGTCGCCGTCGCGGACCACCACGCGGTCGGCGCCGCGCACCTCGCGGGCCTTGGCCGCGATGCCCAGCCGCCGGGCCGCGCCGACCAGCGCCATCGCTGCCTCCGGGCCCGGGCAGGTGACCTCCAGGGAGGAGGAGCGACCGGGCTCGGTGAGCGAGCCGTGGGCCAGGAAGGCCCCCCGCCACGCGGCCTCGGCGTCGTTGAGCCCGCCGGAGACCACGGCCGGGGGCAGGCCGCGCACCGGCCGGCCCCGCTGGTCGACCAGCCCGGTCTGCCGGGCCAGGCCCTCGCCGTGCTTGGCGATGCGGACCAGGTAGCGGACCCCGCGACGGATGTTGCCGCCGGCCAGCACGCTGACGCCGCTGGTGTAGCCGTAGACCTCGCTGATGTCACGGCGCAGCCGGCGGGCGACCGAACCGGTGTCGAGCTCGGCCTCGATGACCACCCGGCCGCCGACGATGTGCAGCCCGCCGGAGAAGCGCAGCAGCGCCGTCACCTCGGCCTTGCGCTCGGACGTCTTGGTGCACTCGACCCGCGAGAGCTCGTCCTTGACCATCGCCGTCATCGCCATGCGCTGTCCCTCTCCCCCTCGGCCGGCCCCCGGGTGACCGGGCGCCACCGGCGCGCCGGACCCGCTCCCGCGACCGTCGTCCCCCGATACTGCCGCACGCCGGAACCGTGCCGCGAGGGCGACCTCACGCCCGCTCCCCGCCGGTCAGCCGGGCCACGACCTGCGCCAGCGCGTCCCGGAGCAGCTCCGGGTCGTGCCGGGCCGCGCCGTCCCGGGCAGCCACCGGCGCAAGGACCAGTTCCGCCCCGCACGCCCGCACAGCTGACAGCAGACCACGCCGGTCAACAACCGCACCCGCATCCGCGACCACGGTGTGCAACGGCACGCCCTGCAGGTGCTCGACCAGCACCCGCAGGTGCTCCTCCGGGGAGAACCCGTCGGTCTCGCCCGCCTGCGGCTCCAGGTTGAGCACGACCACTACGTGCGCCGGGGTCGCGGCCAGCGCCTCGCGCAGCCGCGGCACCAGCAGGTGCGGCAGCACCGAGGTGTACCAGGAGCCGGGGCCCAGCGAGACGACGTCGGCCCCGGCGATGGCGGCCAGCACGTCGGGGTGCACCGGCGGGTCGGCCGGGGTGACCCGGATCGACCGGACCCGGTCCGGGCTGGCCGCGATGGCCACCTGGCCGCGGATGTGCCGCGACCGCTGCGGGTCGTCGGGGTCGACGGTGTCGACGATGGCGACCAGGTCGAGCGGGACGTCGGCCATCGGCAGCACCCGGCCCCGGGCGCCGAGCAGCTCGCAGAGGGTGTCCAGCGCCCGGACCGCGTCGCCGCGGTGCACCTCGGTGAGCCCGGTGAGCACCAGGTTGCCGACCGGGTGACCGGCCAGCACTCCGCTGCCACCCAGCCGGTGCTGCAGCAGGGTCGCCATCTCCTGGGTGCGCGGGTCGGACCCGGCGAGCGCGGCCAGCGCCATCCGCAGGTCACCGGGCGGCAGCACCGGCATCTCGCGGCGGATGCGGCCCGACGAGCCGCCGTCGTCGGCGACGGTCACCACCGCGGTGAGGTCGCGGGCCAGCGGCTGCCACGCCGCCAGCGCCGCGGCCAGCCCGTGCCCGCCCCCCAGCGCGACGACCGAGGGACCCTGGTCGCTCACTCCCGGCCCAGGTCGCGGTGGCGGGCGCTGGCGGTGACGCCGTCGCCGGACAGCCGCCGCGCGAACTCCTCGGCGATCGCCACGGACCGGTGCTTGCCGCCGGTGCACCCCACCGCCAGGGTCAGGTACTTCTTGCCCTCGCGCCGGTAGCCGGGCACCAGGATGCGCAGCACGTCCTGGTACCGGTCGAGGAACTCGGCGGCGTCGGGGGCGCCCAGCACGTGGTCGCGCACCGCGGCGTCGCGGCCGGTCAGCGGCCGCAGCTCGGGCACCCAGTGCGGGTTGGGCAGGAACCGGGCGTCGACGACGAGGTCGGCGTCCAGGGGCAGCCCGTACTTGAACCCGAAGCTCAGCACGGTCGCCGTCAGCTCGGGCGCCGCCCCCTCGCGCAGGAACGCCGCCTCCAGCGTGGCCCGCAGCTGGTGCACGTTGAGGTCGGAGGTGTCCACCCACAGGTCGGCGTCGCCGGCGATGCCGGTGAGCAGCGCCCGCTCGGCCGCGATGCCGTCGGACAACCGCCCGGACCCCTGCAGCGGGTGCTCGCGGCGGTTGGACTCGTAGCGTCGGACCAGCACCTCGTCGCGGGCGTGCACGTAGACCACCCGCGGCCGGTGACCGGTGTCCGACAGCGACCGGATCGACTCGGCCAGGTCGCTGGAGAAGGCCCGGCTGCGCACGTCGACCACCGCGGCGAACCGCCGCACGTCGCCCCGGGACCCCAGTTCGACCATCGGGGCGAGCAGCGCCGGTGGCAGGTTGTCCACGACGAAGAAGCCGAGGTCCTCCAGGACCCGTCCGGCGCTGTTCTTGCCGGCACCGGACAGGCCGGTCACCACGACCACCTCGAGGGGGACGGCGTCCTGCGGCTCGGTCGGGTCGGCCGGGGGTGGGGTCCCGGGCAGGTCGGTCACGAGGCGGCTCCGGTGGTCTGCGGGGTCGAGCTGCCATCATCGCCGGTCGGGGCGTCGTCCTCGGCGCTGGGTGGCTCGGCCACGGCCGCCAGTACGGCCTCGGCGGTGCGCCGGCCGATGCCCGGCACCCGTACGAGGTCCTCGACGGTCGCCGCCCGCAGCCGCTTGAGCGACCCGAACTCCTTCATCAGCGCCTTGCGCCGGGTGTCGCCCAGGCCCGGGACGTCGTCCAGCAGCGACACCAGCATCCCGGCCGACCGCTTCTGGCGGTGGTAGGTGATCGCGAACCGGTGCGCCTCGTCGCGGACCCGCTGCAGCAAGTACAGCGCCTCGGAGGTGCGCGGCAGGATGACCGGGTCGGGGTCGTCGGGCAGCCACACCTCCTCCATCCGCTTGGCCAGCCCGCACACGGCGACGTCGTGCACGCCCAGCTCGGACAGCGACCGGGCGGCGGCCGCGACCTGCGGCTGGCCACCGTCGACGACGAGCAGGTTGGGCGGGTAGGCGAACCGGCGCGGCCGGCCCTCCTCGGCGGCGATGCCCTGCTCGTCCCGGCGGTCGGCCTCCTCCTTGAGGTGCCGGGCGAACCGTCGGCGCACCACCTCGGCCATCGCCGCGGTGTCGTCGGTGCCCTGGGCGACCTGGAACCGCCGGTAGTCGCTCTTCTTGGCCAGGCCGTCCTCGAAGACCACCATGCTGGCCACCACGTTGGTGCCCTGGACGTGGCTGACGTCCATGCACTCGATGCGCAGCGGGGCGTCGGGCAGGTCCAGGGCCTCCTGCAGCTCGGACAGCGCGAGCGACCGGGCGGTGAGGTCACCGGCCCGCTTGACCCGGTGCCGGGCGAAGGCCTCCTGCGCGTTGCGCTCGACGGTCTCCATCAGCGACCGCTTGTCCCCGCGCTGGGGCACCCGCAACGACACCCGCGAGCCGCGCAGCTCCGACAGCAGGTCGGCGTAGACCTCGTGCTCGGAGGGCAGCTCGGGCACCAGCACCTCGCGGGGCACCGCGTCGGCGCTGACGTCGCCGGCCCCGCCGCCGTAGACCTGCAGCAGGAACTGCTCGACCAGCTGGCCGGTGGTGACCTCCTCGACCTTGTCGATGATCCAGCCGCGCTGGCCGCGCACCCGGCCGCCGCGGACGTGGAAGACCTGGACGGCGGCCTCCAGCTCGTCCTGGGCGAAGGCGACGACGTCGGCGTCGGTGCCGTCGCCGAGGACGACAGCCTGCTTCTCCAGCGCCCGGCGCAGCGCCCCGAGGTCGTCGCGCAACCGGGCCGCCCGCTCGTACTCCATCTCCTCGGCGGCGCGGGCCATCTCGCGCTCGAGCCGCCGGATGATCTGCTCGGTGCGCCCACCCATGAAGTCGCAGAAGTCCTCGACGATCCCGCGGTGCTCCTCGGCGGAGACCTTCCCGACGCACGGCGCCGAGCACTTGCCGATGTAGCCCAGCAGGCAGGGCCGGCCGATCTGGCCGTGCCGCCTGAACACCCCGGTCGAGCAGGTGCGCGCGGGGAACACCCGGGTCAGGGTGTCCAGCGTCTCGCGGATGGCCCAGGCGTGGGCGTAGGGGCCGAAGTACCGCACACCCTTGCGCTTGGGGCCGCGCATGACCTGCAGGCGCGGGAACTCCTCGTTCAGCGTGACCGCCAGCGAGGGGTAGCTCTTGTCGTCGCGGTAGCGGACGTTGAACCGCGGGTCGAACTCCTTGATCCAGTTGTACTCGAGCTGGAGGGCCTCGACCTCGGTGCCGACGACGGTCCACTCCACCGACCCGGCGGTGGTGACCATCTGCCGGGTGCGCGGGTGCAGCCCGGCGATGTCGGCGAAGTAGCTGTTCAGCCGCTGCCGCAGGCTCTTGGCCTTGCCGACGTAGATGACCCGGCCGCCGGGGTCGCGGAACTTGTAGACCCCCGGGGACTCCGGGATGCTGCCGACCGCCGGCCGGTAGGTGGACGGGTCCGGCACGGGTCATCTGGCCCTGGAGCGGACGCGCTTCTTCGGTGCCGCAGCCGCCGCGACGCGGTCGGGGTCGAGGATGTCGGCGAGGAACCGGCCGGTGTGGCTCTCGGGGATGCCGGCGATGACCTCCGGCGTCCCCTGCCCGACGACGGTGCCACCGCGGAACCCGCCCTCGGGGCCCATGTCGATCAGCCAGTCGGCGCTCTTGATGACGTCCAGGTTGTGCTCGATGACGATGACCGAGTTGCCCTTGTCGACCAGGCCCTGGATGACCAGCAGCAGCTTGCGGATGTCCTCGAAGTGCAACCCCGTGGTGGGCTCGTCGAGGACGTAGACCGTGCGGCCGTTCGAGCGCTTCTGCAGCTCGCTGGCCAGCTTCACGCGCTGCGCCTCGCCGCCGGACAGGGTGGTGGCCGGCTGGCCCAGCCGGACGTAGCCCAGGCCCACCTCGGTCAGGGTGCGCAGGTACCGGGAGATGGCCGGGATGGCGGCGAAGAAGTCCGCCGCCTCCTCGATCGGCATGTCCAGGACCTCGGCGACCGTCTTGCCCTTGTAGTGCACCTCGAGGGTCTCCCGGTTGAACCGGGCGCCCTTGCACACCTCGCAGGGGACGTACACGTCGGGCAGGAAGTTCATCTCGATCTTCAGCGTGCCGTCGCCGGAGCACGCCTCGCAGCGGCCGCCCTTGACGTTGAAGCTGAACCGGCCGGGCTGGTAGCCGCGGATCTTGGCCTCCTCGGTGGAGGCGAAGAGCTTGCGGACGTGGTCCCAGACGCCGGTGTAGGTGGCGGGGTTGGACCGCGGGGTGCGCCCGATCGGCGACTGGTCGACACCGACCACCTTGTCCAGGTGCTCCAGGCCGGTGACGGTGCGGTGCCGGCCCGGGACCATCCGCGCCCGGTTGAGCTGGTTGGCCAGCACCGTGTAGAGGATGTCGTTGACCAGGCTGGACTTGCCCGAGCCGGAGACGCCCGTGACGGCCACCAGCAGGCCCAGCGGGAAGGTGACGTCGACCCCGCGCAGGTTGTGCTCGCGGGCGCCCTTGACCACCAGCTCGCGGCCCGGGGTGGGCACCCGCCGCTCCGCCGGGATCGCGATCTCGGCCCGGCCGGACAGGTAGGCGCCGGTCAGCGACCGCTCGCTGGCCAGCAGCTCGGGCAGCGTGCCGCTGACCACGACCTCGCCGCCGTGCTCCCCGGCGCCGGGGCCGATGTCGACGATCCAGTCGGCGGTCTTGATGGTGTCCTCGTCGTGCTCGACGACGATGAGCGTGTTGCCCATGTCGCGCAGCCGCACGAGGGTCTCGATGAGCCGGATGTTGTCCCGCTGGTGCAGCCCGATCGACGGCTCGTCGAGGACGTAGAGCACCCCGACCAGACCGGAGCCGATCTGGGTGGCCAGCCGGATGCGCTGCGCCTCGCCGCCGGCCAGGGTGGCGGCCGGCCGGTCGAGGGAGAGGTAGTCCAGACCGACGTCGACCAGGAAGGACAGCCGGGCCTGGATCTCCTTGAGCACGCGGTCGGCGATGGCCCGCTCCCGCTCCCCCAGCATGAGCGCGCCCAGCCACTCGGACGCGTCGCCGATGGACAGGCCGGTGACCTCGGCGATGGACCGGCCGTCGAGCTTGACCGCCAGGATCTCCGGCTTGAGGCGGGTGCCGTGGCACACCGGGCACGGCACGTCGCGCATGTAGCCCTCGTACTTGTCGCGCATGAAGTCCGAGTCGGTGTCCTCGTGCCGGCGCTCGAGGAAGGGCAGCACGCCCTCGAAGGCGGCGTAGTAGCTGCGCTCGCGGCCGTAGCGGTTCTTGTAGCGCACGTGCACCTGGTCGGGCGAGCCGTGCAGCACCGCCTTCTGCACCTTGGCCGGCAGCCGCTCCCACGGGTCCTTCATGGAGAAGCCCATCTGGTCGGCGAGCCCGCCGAGCAGCCGGATGAAGTACTCGTTGCTCATCGACCCCGCCCACGGCGCGATGGCGCCCTCGGCCAGGCTCTTCTCCGGGTCGGGGACGACCAGCTCCGGGTCGACCTCCTTGCGGGTGCCGATGCCGGTGCACTCGGGGCAGGCGCCGAACGGGGAGTTGAAGGAGAACGAGCGCGGCTCCAGCGCCTCGAAGCTCAGGCCGTCGTCGATGCAGGCCAGGTGCTCGGAGAAGGTGCGCTCGCGCTCGGGGTCGCCCTCCTCGCGGTCGACGAGGTCGAGGACGACCAGGCCACCGGCCAGGCCCAGCGCGGTCTCCACCGAGTCGGTCAGCCGCCGCTTGGCGCTCTCCTTGACCGTCAGCCGGTCGACGATCACCTCGATGGTGTGCTTCTCCTGCTTCTTGAGCTTGGGCGGCTCGGTGAGCGGGTGCACGACGCCGTCGACCCGGACGCGGGAGAAGCCCTGGGTCTGCAGCGAGGAGAACAGGTCGACGTACTCGCCCTTGCGGGCCCGGACGACGGGTGCGAGCACCTGGAAGCGGGTGCCCTCGGGCATCTCCAGCACCTGGTCGACGATCTGCTGCGGGGTCTGCCGGGAGATCGGCTTGCCGCAGTTGGGGCAGTGCGGCTGACCGGCGCGGGCGTAGAGCAGGCGGAGGTAGTCGTAGACCTCGGTGATGGTGCCGACGGTCGACCGCGGGTTGCGGTTGGTGGACTTCTGGTCGATCGAGACGGCCGGGGACAGGCCCTCGATGAAGTCGACGTCGGGCTTGTCCATCTGGCCCAGGAACTGGCGGGCGTAGGCCGACAGGGACTCGACGTACCGGCGCTGGCCCTCGGCGAAGATCGTGTCGAAGGCGAGGCTGGACTTGCCCGACCCGGAGAGCCCCGTGAACACGATCATCGCGTCGCGGGGCAGGTCGAGGTGGACGTCCTTGAGGTTGTGCTCGCGGGCGCCGCGGACGACGAGCCGGTCCATGTGGGTCCCTGTCTGTGGTGGTGTGCGAGAGGCGTGCGGGGGTGCCACCGGCAGCGCTGTGCTCAGCTGCCGGCGGCGGGGTCGAAGACGGGGGCGTGCCGACGCCAGGGTCCGTGGCGTTCCAGCTCCGCAGCCAGCCAGAGTAGTCGCGTCTCGGCCCCGGGGGGGCCGACCAGCTGGACCGCCAGCGGGGTGCCGGTGCTGCGCAGGCCGGCGGGCAGGACGAGGGCCGGCAGCCCCGCCAGGTTCCAGGCCGACACCCAGGGCGCCCACCGCGCGTTGGCGGTCACGTTGGCCAGCCAACCGCGTTCGTGCCAGGGCCGGGCGGCCAGCGGCGGCCCGGTGACGACCGGGGTGAGCAGGACGTCGACCCCCGGGTCCGCGGTGGCGGCCGACCCGGCGAACCAGCCGGCGACGCGGGACCGGAACCGCTCGGCGTCCGCCGGCCGCAGCAGCCCGGCCCGCCGCACCCAGCGGCCCAGCCGGGCGTGCGCGCGGGTGCGCGGCTGCAGGGAGCGCGGGTCCAGGCCCCGGTGCTCGGCGTCGTCGGCGGCCCCGGCGAACCACCGGGCGAGCACGGCCAGCCCGGCCGACAGCGGGACCGGTGGGTCGCGGTGCACCACGGTGTGGCCCATGGCGGTCAGCCGGGCGGCCACGGCCTCCAGCGCGGCCCGGCCCTCGGCGTCCGGCCGGGAGCCGGGCACCGGGGTGGCCGTCGACAGCGCCACGGTGAGCGGGGTGGCGTCGTCGTCGGGCGGCTCGGTGGCCGCGCCGTCGGCGAGCACGGCGTGCGCCAGTGCCAGGTCGGCGACGGTGGTGGCCAACGCACCGTTCTCGGCCATGCCCGACCAGGAGTCGGCACCCAGCAGCGAGGGCACCGTGCCCCGGCCGGGCTTGAGGGTGACCAGGCCGCAGGCGGCCGCGGGGAGCCGCAGCGAGCCCAGCCCGTCGTTGCCGTGGGCCAGCGGCACACCGCCGGAGGCGACCGCGGCGGCGCTGCCGCCCGACGAGCCCGCCGGGGACAGCGCGGTGTCCCAGGGGTTGCGGCTGACCGTGCCCGGCCCGTCGGTGGTGGCGAAGACGCACAGCTCGGGCACCCGGGTGATGCCGACGACCACCGCCCCCGCGGCCCGCAGCCGCGCCACGACCGGGTGGTCGGTGGTGGCCGGCGCCCCGGCGAGCGCGGTGCCGTCCGTGGTCGCCTCGCCGGCCACCGCCACGTTGTCCTTCACCGCCACCGGCACGCCCGCGAGCGGCAACCGGGAGCGGTCGGCCCGGGCGTCGACCTCGGCCGCCTCGGCCAGCGCGGCCTCGGCGCGCAGCACCCGGTAGGCACCCACCCGGGCCTCGACGGCGGTGATGTGCGCCAGGTGGGCGCGGACCACCTCGACGGCGCTGACGTCGCCGCGGCGCACCCGGGCGGCGAGCTCGACCGCGGGCAGGCCGACCAGCCGCCGGGTGGTCTCCCGCGCGCCCCCGGCGCCCTCCGTGGCTAGGTTGGCGTCCACGCCGTCGAACCTAGACGGACCCACCGACACTCTCAGATCGGAGCGTGCAGCGTGAGCCAGTACACCGGCGACGTCGAGGTCGGCGGGCCCGCGGACACCCGCGACCTGGGGGCCCTGACGGTCACCAAGCTGGCGGTCAGCGAGATGGCGAACAACGCCTACCTGCTCACCTGCACGGCCACCGGCGACGGCGTCCTCGTCGACGCCGCGGCCGAGCCCGAGGCGCTCCGGGCGCTGGTCGGCGACACCCGGCTGACCGCTGTCGTCACCACGCACGGCCACTGGGACCACCACCGCGCGCTGCCCGAGCTGGTCGCCTCCAGCGGCGCCGCGACGATGGCCCACCCCGCCGACGCCGCCGACCTGCCGGTGCCCGTGACCCACCCCGTGGAGCACGGCGACACCGTCGCGGTCGGCGACCAGGTGCTCGAGGTCGTGCACCTGCGCGGGCACACCCCCGGGTCGATCGCGCTGGTCTGGCGCGGCGGCGAGGCCGGCACGCACGTGTTCACCGGCGACAGCCTGTTCCCCGGCGGGGTCGGCAACACGCAGAAGGACCCGCAGCGCTTCACCCAGCTGCTCGACGACGTCGAGGAGCGCCTGTTCGGCGCCCTGCCCGACGAGACCTGGGTCTACCCCGGCCACGGCGAGGACACCACCATCGGCGCCGAGCGCCCGCACCTGGCGGAGTGGCGCGCCCGCGGCTGGTGAGCACCTGCCCGACCGGGTAGTGGCGTCGCCGTCGCGGCGGGTGTCAGCTGGGGCGGTCCCGACACCGTCGTCCGGAGGTCCCGCCGTGCCGTTCCCCGCCCTCGCCCACGTGGCCGTCACCGTCACCGACCTGGCCCGCAGCACGGCCTGGTACTCAGCCCTGTTCGGCAGCGACCCCGTGCTGGACGAGGACGAGACCACCGGCGGCTTCCACCACACCGTCTACGCCCTCGACGGGGGCGGCCTCTTCGGCCTGCACACCCACGCCGCCGGTCAGACCGCCGACGCGTTCGACGAGAAGCGGACCGGGCTGGACCACGTGGCCTTCGCCTGCGCGGACCGCGCCGACCTGGAGCGGCAGGCCGCCCGGCTGGACGAGCTCGGCGTCCCGCACGGCGGGGTGGTCGACGCACCCTACGGCTCGGGGGTGTCGTTCCGGGACCCCGACGGCATCGCGCTCGAGTTCTTCGCCCCGCCCGCCTGACCTCGCGCCCCGGGCCGGTCCGGCCGGCCCGGGGACGCCGATCACGCCCGGTGGGCGAGGTACCAGTCGATCAGGCCCTGCGTGGAGGGGTCCTGCGACCGCAGGGCGTCGTCGTCCCCGGTGAGGGCGGGGGCGATCTGCAGGGCGAGCTGCTTGCCCAGCTCGACGCCCCACTGGTCGAAGCTGTCGATGCCCCACACCGCGCCCTCGGCGAAGGTGATGTGCTCGTAGAGCGCGATCAGCTGCCCGAGCACCGACGGGGTCAGCGACGCCGCGATGATCGAGGTCGTCGGCCGGTTCCCGGGGAACACCCGCGCCGGGACGACGTCCTCCGCCGTCCCCTCGGCCCGGACCTCCTCGGCGGTCTTGCCGAAGGCCAGCGCCTTGGTCTGGGCGAAGAAGTTCGCCATGAACAGCGCGTGCACGTCGGTGTCGCCGTCGGTCAGCGCGTGCTGCGGGGTGGCGAAGGCAACGAAGTCGGCCGGGATGAGCCGGGTGCCCTGGTGGATCAGCTGGTAGAAGGCGTGCTGGCCGTTGGTGCCGGGCTCGCCCCAGAACACCTCGCCGGTGTCGCAGGTGACCGGCCGGCCGTCCCACCGCACGGACTTGCCGTTGCTCTCCATGGTCAGCTGCTGCAGGTAGGCCGGGAAGCGGTGCAGGTACTGGCTGTAGGGCAGCACGGCGTGGGTGTGCGCGCCGAGGAAGTTGACGTACCAGACGTTGAGCAACCCCATGAGCAGCGGCACGTTGCGCTCCAGCGGGGTGGTGCGCACGTGCTCGTCGACGGCGTGGAAGCCGGCGAGGAACTCCGCGAACCGCTCGGGACCGACGGCGACGGCCAGCGAGGTGCCGATGGCGGAGTCCACGGAGTAGCGACCGCCGACCCAGTCCCAGAAGCCGAAGGCGTTGTCGGGGTCGATGCCGAAGTCGGCCACCTTGTCCAGCGCGGTGGACACGGCGACGAAGTGCCGGGCGACCGCCTCGCGGCGGGAGGTGTCGTCGTCGTCGATCTCCCCGGCCAGGCCGTCCCACAGCCATTGCCGGGCCAGCCGGGCGTTGGTCAGCGTCTCCAGCGTGCCGAACGTCTTGGACGCCACGATGAACAGCGTGCTGGCCGGGTCGAGGTCGGCCGTGGTCTCGGCCAGGTCGGTGGGGTCGATGTTGGAGACGAACCGGCAGGTCAGGCCGGGCTGCCGGTAGGCCGCCAGCGCCTCGTAGGCCATCACGGGCCCGAGGTCGGACCCGCCGATGCCGATGTTGACCACGGTGGTGATGCGCTGGCCGGTCACCCCGGTCCACTCCCCCGACCGGACGGCGCGGGCGAACTCGTAGACCTTGGCCAGCTCGGCCTGCACGTCGGCGTCGACGTCCTGCCCGTCGACGGTCAGCGGGTCCAGCCCGGCGGGACGGCGCAGCGCGGTGTGCAGCACGGCGCGGTCCTCGGTCACGTTGATGTGCTCACCGGCGAACATCGCCTGCAGCCGGTCGAGGACGCCGGTCTGCTCGGCCAGGTCGCTCAGCAGCGCGAGCGTCTCGTCGGTGACGAGGTTCTTGGACAGGTCGACGTGCAGGTCGGCGACGTCCATCGTCAGACGCTGCGCGCGACCCGGGTCGGCGTCGAACCAGCCGCGCAGGTCGGGGGTCGTGGCGTCGCGGTGGGCCAGCAGGGCCGACCAGGCGGCGGTGGAGGTGGGGTCGTGCGAAGGGGCGGCCACGGAGCTCTCCTGGGGTCGGTCGGGGACGGCGACGACGCTAGGGCAGCCGGGGGGCACCCGCGCGGGCAGCACCGACCGGGTGGTCGCTGCGGGCCTGCCGGCCCTCGTCGAGCTGGACGGCGCTGACCACCAGGGCGAAGTGGCTGAACGCCTGCGGGGTGTTGCCCAGCTGCCGGCCGGCGTCGGGGTCCCACTCCTCGCTGAGCAGGCCGAGGTCGGAGCAGCAGCCCAGCAGCCGCTCGAACAGCGCCTCCGCCTCCTCGCGCCGGCCGATCCCGTGCAGGGCGTCGACCAGCCAGAACGAGCAGGCCAGGAAGACGCCCTCGGTGCCGGGCAGCCCGTCGCCGCTGCTGTCGGGCCGGTACCGCAGCACCAACCCGTCGCGGGTCAGCTCGCGCTGCACGGCCTCGACGGTGGCGACGACGCGGGGGTCGTCGGCGGGCAGGAAGCCCACCCGGGGCACCAGCAGCAGCGCGGCGTCCAGCTCGGTGGAGCCGTAGGACTGCACCAGGTGGCCGTCGTGCACGCCGTGCTCGAGCACCTCGGCACGGATGGTGTCGCGGACCTGCGCCCAGTGCTCCACCGGGCCGGGCAGCCCGTGCTCCTGTGCACCGCGGACCATCCGGTCGAAGGCCACCCAGGCCATCACCTTCGAGTGCACGAAGTGCCGCGGCTCACCGCGCTGCTCCCACAGCCCGGAGTCCGGTTGCCGCCACTGCCCCTCGAGGTGGTCCACCAGCGCGCGCTGCAGGTCCCAGGCCTCCTCGGGGGCGCCGAGGCCGGCGGCGCGGGCCAGGTGCAGGCCGTCGAGCACCTCCCCGACGACGTCGAGCTGCAGCTGCTGCGCGGCGGCGTTGCCGACGCGCACCGGCCGGGACCCCTCCCAGCCGGCCAGCCAGTCCAGCTCGGACTCGGGCAGCCGCCGGGTGCCGTCGACGCCGTACATGATCTGCAGGTCGGCGGGGTCGCCGGCGACCGCGCGCAGCAGCCACCGGCGCCAGGCCTGGGCCTCGTCGGTGTGCCCGGCGGCCAGCAGCGCCTGCAGCGTGTAGGTGGAGTCCCGCAACCAGCTGTAGCGGTAGTCCCAGTTGCGCGGCCCGCCCGGCTGCTCGGGCAGCGAGGTGGTGACGGCGGCGACGATGCCACCGGTGGGGGCGTGGGTCAGGGCGCGCAGGGTGATCAGCGACCGGGTGACGACGTCGGCCCAGCGTCCGCCGGCCCGCTGCCCCTCCCCGACCCAGCGCTCCCAGCCGGCCACGGTGTCCCCCAGCGCCCGCTCGGGGTCGACCTCCGGCGGCGAGCGGTGGTGGCCCGGCGTCCAGGTGAGCACGAACGGCACCGTCTCCCCCGCCCGCACGGTGAACTCCGAGACGGTCGTGCGGTCCCGGCCCTCCAGCGGCGCGGGCGTGGACAGCCACAGCGCATCCGGGCCGGCCAGGGCCTGCCAGCGCCCCTCCACCCGGCGCACCCAGGGCACGACCCGGCCGTAGTCGAAGCGGACGGCCAGCTCGCCGCGCACCGCGACCTCGCCGGCGACGCCCTGCACGATGCGCACGACGTCGGGGTAGCGCCCGCGCAGCGGCATCAGGTCGACCACCCGCACGGTGCCGGTGGGGGTGTCCCACTCGGTCTCGAGCACCAGGGTGTCGCCCCGGTAGCGCCGCCGGGTGCACCGGCCGCCGTCGGCCGGACCGATCCGCCAGTGCCCGGCCGCGTCGGTGTCCAGCAGGGCGGCGAAGCAGGCCGGGGAGTCGAACCGGGGCAGGCACAGCCAGCGCAGCGACCCCTCGGCGTCGACCAGGGCGGCGGTCTGCAGGTCCCCGATGACGGCCAGGTCCTCGATCGCGGTCATGCCGCGATCATGGGTCCGCCGAGCCCGCGCGGCGCGCCGTACCAGGAAGTCCACAGGCGGACCTCAGGCCGGGGCCTCCCCGGCCGGCAGCGCGGCGGCGGTGCTGTTCTGCGCGGTCGGCAGCCAGCGGCCCCACCACCGCAGCACGTGCTCCAGCCGGGCGAGCCGGTGCCGCGGCCGGCCGCTGCGGGACAGCTCGTGCCCCTCGCCCGGGAACAGCAGCAGCTCGGTGGGCACACCGCGCCGCTTGAGCTCCACGAACAGCCGGGTGCCCTGCTCCAGCGGGCAGCGCCAGTCCTCCTCGGAGTGCACCACCAGGGTGGGGGTGGTGATCCGGTGCGCCCCGGCCATCGCCGACTGGGCGGCGACCCGCTCCGGGTCGGTGCCCAGGTACTGGTCGGGGAAGAAGAACCCGATGTCGGAGGAGCCCACGAAGCTGACCGGGTCGTTGAACGCCCGCTCGCTGATCGCCGCGGCGAACCGCTGGGTGCGCCCGACCAGCAGGGTGGTCATGTAACCCCCGTAGGAGCCGCCCATGACGCCGACCCGGGTGTCGTCGAGCTCGGGCTCCTGCAGCGCCTCGTCGATGAAGGCGAGGACGTCGTCGGCGTCCAGTTCCCCGAAGTGCTCCTTGACGGCGCGGCTGTGCTCCTCGCCGTAGCCGGAGGAGCCGCGGGGGTTGCACTGCAGGACGGCGTAGCCGGCCGAGGCGTAGACCTGGGTCTCGTCGAACAGCGACCAGCCGTACTGGCTGTGCGGACCGCCGTGCACGGTGAGCAGCACCGGGTGCGGGCCGGGCCCGTCGGGCACGGTGATCCAGCCGTGCACGGGGTAGCCGTCGGGCGCGGTGGCGGTCTTCTCCCGCATCGCGTGCAGCCGGCCGGTGCCCTGCAGCTGGGCGCCGAAGCCGGTGAGCAGCCGCCGGCGGCCCGGGGTGATGGCCAGCAGCTCCCCCGCCGACCGGTCGTGCGCGACGGTGGCGACCACGACGCCGCCGCCGACGCCGATGCCGCGGGTGGTGTACGGGCCGTCGACCAGGGCCTCCGGCTCGCCGCCGGCCAGCGGCACCCGCAGCAGCTCGACCGCCCCCTGCTTCTGCACCCCGACGAAGGCGTCCCCGCCGGCCACCACGACCCGGCCGAAGTCCTGGCCGAGGTCGTGCACGGCCGGGTCCAGCAGCGGCTGCGGGTGCCCACCGGCGGCGTCCACCCGGCACGGGACGGTGCCCCGGCCGACGAAGTCCAGGCCGTCGGGGCCGAGGTCGGGCTGGGCGGCCAGGTAGAGCGTGCGGCCCTCGAGGTCGTCGGGGTCGTAGGTGGGCGCCGAGCAGGCCGACCGGCTCTCGGTCACCCGGCGCAGGTGCGAGCCGTCGGGCCGGCAGGCCCACACGTCGCGGACGAGGTCGCGGTCGGCGCGCGGGTGGCGGGCGGAGACGAAGACCAGCTCGGTGCCGGCCGGGTGCCAGGCGACGTCGGTGTCGTCGTGGTCGCCGGACGTCACCTGCACGGGCTCGGCGACCGGCACCTCGTCGTCGGCGTCGTCGTCGGGCAGGTCGAGGACGAACACGTGCTGGCGGCGGTCGGTGGTGAACCCGACGTCGTCGGAGCGGTACTTCAGCGTGGTGATCAGCCGGGGCGGCTCGGCGGCCGGGTCGATGCCCTCGACCGTGCCGTAGCGGCCGTGCTCGGGCACCCGGGCCGTGTAGGCGATCCGGCGCGAGTCGGGCGCCCAGACCGGGGCGCCGGCGCCGAGCGGGTGGTCGGTCAGCCGGCGGGCCTCGCCGCCGCCGGTGGGCAGCAGGTGCAGCTGCGGCCTGCCGCCGCTCTCGGCGCCGAGGAAGGCCAGCCACCGGCCGTCCGGGGAGAACACCGGCGCGGAGTCGCGGTGGCCGTGGGTCAGCGGCCGGGCGGGCGCGGAGCCGTCGGTGGGCACCGCCCAGAGCTGGCTGCGGTACTCGTCGCCGTCCAGGTCCAGCCGGGTCACCGCGACCACCGCGGTCGACCCGTCCGGGGACACCGTGGCGGGCCCCGGGGTGCGCAGGCAGGCGAGGTCGTCGGGCCGCATGGTGCAGACGCTAACCCAGCCCCGCCGGGGGTGATTCCGTGAGCCGGGCTCAGTACCTACGCTGCGGGCATGACGACGCGGCGCGTGTTCACCGGCGGACTGGTCCTCGACGGCACCGGGGCGCCCGCCGCCCCCGCCGACGTCGCGGTGCAGGACGGCCGGGTGGTCGAGGTGGGGCCGGGTCTGGACGGCGACGAGGCGGTCGACTGCACCGGCGCCACCGTGCTGCCCGGCCTGTTCGACTGCCACGTGCACGTGCTGATGAGCGGGGTGGACACGCTGCGCCAACTGCAGACCCCCTACAGCCAGGTGTACTTCGAGGCCGCGCGCAACCTGCGGCGCACCCTGGCCCTGGGCATCACCTCGGTGCGCGACGCGGCCGGGGCCGACCTGGGCGTGGCCGAGGCCGTCCGGTCGGGCCTGGTCCGCGGCCCGCGGATGCAGATCTCGCTGACGATGATCAGCCAGACCGGTGGGCACGCCGACGACTGGCACGTCTGCGGCGCGGAGACCCCGCTGCTGCCGCCCACCCCGGGCCGGCCCAGCGGCATCTGCGACGGGCCCGACGAGGTGCGGCGCACCGTGCGCACCCTGGTCCGGGCAGGCGCCGACGTGCTCAAGGTGGCCACCAGCGGCGGCGTCCTCTCGCCCCGGGACGACCCGCGGCACGCGCACTTCCGGTCCGCCGAGCTGGAGGTGCTGGTCGAGGAGGCCACCGCCGCCGGGCTCGCGGTCATGGCCCACGCACAGGGCGCCGACGGCATCAAGAACGCCGTCCGGGCCGGCATCCGGTCGATCGAGCACGGCATCTTCCTCGACGACGAGGCCATCGAGCTGATGGTCGAGCACGGCACCTGGCTGGTGCCCACGCTGTCGGCACCGCGGGCGGTGCTCGCCGCGGTGGCCGCCGGGGCCGCCCTGCCCCAGGCCGTGGTGGACAAGGCGGTCGCGGTGCAGGCCCAGCACGACGCGTCGGTGTCCCGGGCCCACGAGGCCGGCGTCCGGGTCGCGATGGGCACCGACTCCGGGGTCGGCCCGCACGGTGAGAACCTCGGCGAGCTCCAGCTGATGCGCGACCGCGGGATGTCGGTCGAGGAGGTCTGGCACGCCACCACGCTGTCGGCGGCCCGGCTGCTGCGGGTGGACGACGAGCTGGGGTCGCTGGAGCCGGGCAAGCGGGCCGACGTCGTCGTGCTCGACGGCGACGCGGCCGACCTGGGCGGCCTGGCCGGCCGGGTGCGCGAGGTGTGGCTGGACGGCGAGCGGGTCGTCGCCGGCGGCCGGGTCGCCGACCCGGCCGCCTGAACCGCTACTGCTCGGTGCTGCGCTGCGCCCGCGCCTCGGCGTCCCGGCGGGCGTCCGGCTCGTCGGAGCGGCCGGTGGGCTGCTGCTCGGGGTCCACGCCGGTGCCCTCGGCCGGGGGCAGCTGGCCCCGGGTCTTGAGCAGCGAGGCGATCGTGGCGACCACGAGGACGCCGAGGATGACCACCAGCGAGAGCCAGATCGGGATCTCGGGGACCGCCTCGACCGGCTCGCCGCCGTTGATGAACGGCAGCGAGTTCTCGTGGATCGCCTCCAGCACCAGCTTCACGCCGATGAAGGCCAGGATCACCGCCAGGCCCAGCGACAGGTAGACCAGCCGCTTGAGCAGCCCGCCGAGCAGGAAGTACAGCTGGCGCAGGCCCATGAGGGCGAAGACGTTGGCGGTGAAGACGATGAACGCCTCGCGGGTGAGGCCGAAGATCGCCGGGATGGAGTCCAGCGCGAAGAGCAGGTCCGTCGTCCCCAGGGCCAGGAAGACCACGATCATCGGCGTCCAGAGCTTCTTGCCGTCCCGCTGGACGCGGATCTTGTTGCCCTCGAAGTCCTTGGTGAGCGGCAGGACCGTGCGCAGCCGGCGGATGAGGGCGTTCTCCTCGTAGTCCTCGTCCTCGCCGCGGTTCCGGACCAGGTTGATCGCGGTGTAGACCAGGAACGCGCCGAAGATGTAGAAGACCCAGGTGAAGCGCTCGATCACCGCGGCGCCGAGCAGGATGAAGATCCCGCGCAGCACCAGGGCGATGATGATCCCGACCATCAGGACCTCTTGCTGCAGCTTCCGGGGCACCTGGAAGCGGGCCATGATGATCACGAAGACGAAGAGGTTGTCGACCGAGAGCGAGTACTCGGTCAGCCAGCCCGCGTAGAACTGCGTGGCGAAGTCGCCGTCGGTGACCAGCAGCAGCACCAGGCCGAAGACCAGGGCCAGCGCGACGTAGAAGGTCACCCAGATGCTGGCCTCCCGCACCGAGGGCTCGTGGGGACGGCGGGCGACGAGGGCGAGGTCGGCCAGCAGCAGGACGGTGAGCCCCACGAACGTGCCGATCTCGAACCAGACGGGGAGCTCCACGTCGGGCCAGGGTACGGGCGCGCCTGGGCCCACGCTGTGCGTCGCACCGTGGTGTCGGACGCACAGGAGCCCCGCCGGACGGGGTCCGGTGGGGCTCCTGGGTGGTGCGGGGTGGTGCCGGGATCAGCCCTCGCGGCTGCCGTCGGTCACCGCGGCGGTGCGGCCCGACGGCGGGGCGTCGGCGCGGGCGCCGGCCGGGCTGCCGTCGCGGTCGCCGGGACCCTGGGCGTGCAGGCCGTCGCGCCCGGCGCCCTTGTCCTCGAGCCCGGTCGGGCTGGTGATGCCGCGCTCGGCGTCCTTCTTGTTCTTGCGGAGGCTGAGCACGGTCGTGACCACCAGGGTCGCCAGGATGACCAGCAACGACAGCCACGTCGGGATCTCCGGGATCAGCGTGATGTGCTCACCGCCGTTGATGAAGGGCAGCTCGTTGGTGTGCAGCGCGTGGATGACCAGCTTGATCCCGATGAAGCCCAGGATCACCGCCAGGCCGTAGGCCAGGTAGACCAGCCGGTCGAGCAGGCCGTCGATGAGGAAGAACAGCTGCCGCAGGCCCAGCAGCGAGAACGCGTTGGCGGTGAAGACCAGGAAGGTCTCCTGGGTCAGGCCGAAGATCGCCGGGATCGAGTCGACGGCGAAGATGATGTCGGCGGTGCCGATGGCGATCAGCGCGATCATCAGCGGGGTGATGAACCGCTTGCCGTCGACCTTCGTCGTCAGCTTGTCCGAGTGGTACTCGTCGGTCGTCGGGACGACCTTGCGGACGAACCGCAGGACGCCGTTCTCCTTGTACTCCTCGTCCTCGTCGTGGCCGCCGCTGCGCGCCTGCACGACCGCGGTGTAGATGAGGATCGCGCCGAAGAGGTAGAAGACCCAGCTGAAGTTCTCGATGGCCGCGGCGCCGACGAAGATGAAGACGGTGCGCAGCGCCAGCGCGAACGCGATCCCGAACAGCAGCACCTTCTGCTGCAGCTCCCGCGGCACGCCGAAGCTGGCCATGATGATCACGAAGACGAAGAGGTTGTCGACCGACAGCGCCTTCTCGGTGACGTAGCCGGCGAAGTACTCACCGCCGTACTCGCCGCCGGCGAAGACCAGCACGCCGACCCCGAACAGGATCGCGATGCCGACGTAGACGGCCGACCAGGTGGCCGACTCCTTGAGCGAGGGGGCGTGCGGGGTGCGCACGTGGCCGACGAAGTCGAAGACGATCATCCCGACGATCGCGGCCACCGTGACTGCCCACACCCAGAACGGGACGTCCAACGTGTGCCTCCGGTGTCTGTAGCAGAACGCCGGAGGTCTCTCCCACCGACCCGGGGGTCGGCCGGCAGTGCCGGAGGTCGATGGCGACCTCGTGCTGACGACAGCTGCCGCGGGGGATACTCCCCTCCACGCGAGCCGGTTGTGCGCGACGGACAGCGTGTGCAAACGCCAACCATCTCCGCGGCACGGCTCGTCCGGGTGAACGGGCGGGCCGCGCGCCGGGTTCCCGCATCAGCTCGTGACGGCGGTCACCGGCAGCTGCACCCGGAAGCAGGCGCCGCGGTCGACGGGCAGGCAGACGACGTCGCCGCCGTGCGCGCGGGCCAGCGCGCGGGCGATGGGCAGGCCGAGCCCGGCCCCGCCGTCCCTGCTGCGGGCCGCGTCCAGGCGGACCAGCCGGTCGAAGACCCGCTCGCGCTGGTCGGCGGGGACGCCGGGCCCGTCGTCGACGACGTCCAGGCACGCGTGCTCCCCCTCGGCCCGGACCAGCACCTCGACGTGGCCTGCCGGACCCGCCGCCCGGACGGCGTTGCGCAGCAGGTTGTCCAGCACCTGGCCGACCCGGTCGGGGTCGACCTCGGCGGTGACCGGGTCGCCGGTCACCGCCACGGGCCCGCCGACCCGCTGGGCGCTCCCCCGGGCCAGGGCCAGCAGGTCGGTGGGGCGCCGGTCCAGCGGTGGCGGGTCCCCGCTGTCGAAGCGGGTGACGTCGAGCAGGTCGGCCACCAGGCGTCCCGAGCGCTGCAGCTCCCGGACGGCGCCGGCCAGCAGCTCCTCCCGGCGGTCGCGGTCCGGGTCGGTGCGCAGCACGGTCTCCACCGAGGCCTGGACGGCGGCCAGCGGCGTGCGCAGCTCGTGGGCGGCGTCGCCGAGCAGGTCCCGCATGCCGGACTCGGCGCGGCGCGCGGTCCGCTCGGCGCCCTCGAGCTCGTCGAGCATGTCGTCGAAGGCGGCCGCGGTGGCGCCCAGCTCGGTGTGCGGCCGGTCGGGGCGCAGCCGGCGGCCGCGGTCGCCGGAGGTGATGGAGCGGGCCACCGCGGTCATCCGGCCCAGCGGCCGCAGCCCGAGCCCGACGGTGGCGCTCACCAGGACGGCGGCGAGGGCCAGGGTGGCCGCGGCCCCGACGACGAGGACCCACCGCAGCTGGGTGACCGCGTCGGTGATCGGTCCCTGGTCGGCCAGCAGGGTGAGCCGGGCGCCGTCGGCGAGCTCGGTCTGCAGCACGTAGGCGTCACCGGTGTCGACGACGGCGCCCTGCCGCGGCGGTGGCCCCGGCCGTCCGGGCGGTCCGGGCCGCGGCCGTTCCAGCTCCCCCACCTGCTGCCCGTCGGCGGTCTCGATCTGGGCCTGCACCGTGTCACCGGTGACCGCGTCGAGGACCTCCTCGTCCGTCCGGCCCTGGGCGACGAGCTCCGCGGCGATCTCCGCGCGGTCCACCAGCCGCTGGCGCAGGTCGCTGCGCAGGTTCGCGCCCAGCACCAGGTCGACGGTGACGCCGAGGACGACGAGCAGCACCGCCAGAAGGCCCAGCACCCACAGGCTCAGCCGACGCCGCAGGGACGCGGTGCGCAGGGTCGGTGCGGTCACGTCCGCACCGTGTAGCCCAGCCCCCGGACGGTGTGCACCAGCCGTGGCCCGTGCGCCTCGAGCTTGCGGCGCAGCGCGCTGACGTGGACCTCGACCAGGTTCGGGTCGTAGTCCCCGTAGCCCCAGACCTGGGTGAGGATCTGCACCTTGGAGACCGTGCGGCCCCGGTTGCCCACCAGGTAGCCCAGCAACCGGAGCTCGGTCGCGGTCAGCTCGAGGTCCGCGCCCGCCCGGGTCGCGGTGCCGGCCGGCTCGTCCACGACCAGGTCCCCGACCTCCACGGCGCCCGGCCACCGGCCCCGGCGGTTGAGCACCGCCCGCACCCGCGCGACCAGCTCGGCCATCGCGAAGGGCTTGACCAGGTAGTCGTCGGCGCCGGCGGCGAAGCCGGCCAGCCGGTCGGGGACGGCGTCGCGGGCGGTCAGGACGACGACGCCGGCGTCCCCGGCCCTCCGGACGTCGGCGGCCAGCGCCAGCCCGTCCCGGCCGGGCAGCATCACGTCCAGGACGACGAGGTCGGGGCGGAAGCCGGCGAGGTCGGTGGCGAGGCTGCTGCCGTCGGCGCGGCCCTCGACCGCGCAGCCCTCGTCGGCCAGCGCGGTGACCACGGCGTCCCGGATGGCTGCCTCGTCCTCCACCACCAGGACCCGGGGCCGGGGTGTTCCGTCGCTGCGCACGGCAGCGATGGTGCCTGCCCCGGGCTGAAGGTGCGCTGAAGAACCGGCCGCTTCAGGGTGGGTTCAGGCGAACCGCACACGGTGGGGACAGCGCCGCCCCGATCCGGGGGTGGCACCCGACCCGAGGAGGACCCCGTGTCCCGATCCGCCCGCACCCCCCGTTCCCGCCGCTGGACCGCGGCCGTCGTCGGCGGCGCCGCCACCGGCGCCGTCCTGCTCGGCGGCGGCATCGCGCTGGCCGACGGCTCCGGTTCCGGTTCGACCGGTGCGCCGTCGACCGACCAGGGTCCCGGCGACCGCGGCCCCGGCGGGGAGCGCGTCGTCGGCACCGTGACCGCGGTGTCGGACTCGTCCCTGACCGTCACCGACGACACCGGCGCGACCCACGAGCTGACGCTGTCCGACGAGACCCGCTACGGCGGCCCGGGTGGTCCTGGTCCGGACGGCGGTGCCGGCCGCGGACCGGACGGCGGCCCCGGTCGTGGCCCCGGCGGTGGTCCTGCTGGCGAGGGCAGCGGCCGGGACAGCGGCGAGGACAGCGGCCAGGACAGCGGCCAGGGCGAGGGCAGCACCCCGTCCGACGGCAGCACGCCCTCCGACGCCCCCGCTCCCCCGGCCGCGCCTTCCGACGGGGAGGTCCCCGCGCCGCCCGCGGGTGACGCCCCCGACGCCGGGTCGGCTGCGGACATCGCGGTCGGCGACCGGGTCGAGGTCCGGGTGTCCGACGGCGCGGCGCTGGCGGTCCGGGAGGTGGACGCGCACGTCGACGGCACCGTCGTCGCGGTCGACGGCACCGACCTGACGGTGGTCACCGTGCCGGGGCTGCGGGTGGACGTCGACGCCGCCGCCCTCTCCGACCTGCCCGCGGTGGGCGACGAGGTGCACCTGCACGGCTCGGTGACCGACGACGGCACGACGGTCGTCGCCGACGCGGACCGGTGACCCCGGTGGTGGGCACCGGCTGGGTGGACCTGGTCCTGGTGCTGCTGGTCGTGCTCGGCGCGGTGGGGGGCTGGCGGCGCGGCGGACTGCGGCTGGCCGGCTCGGTGGTCGGGCTCGTGGTGGGCCTGGCCGTCGGCACCGCGGTGGTGCCGGCGCTCACCGGGTCGCTCCAGGCCGGCACCCGGGTGGCGGCCACCGTCCTCGGTGTGCTGGTCGTCGCGGCCCTCGGCTCCGGCCTGGGCCGCGCGGCCGGCGGCCTGCTGGCCGGACTGGTGGCCCGGCTGCACCTGGGGGTGCTGGACCGGCTGGCCGGTGCGGTCGGCGGTGCGGTGCTCGCCCTGGTCGTGCTGGGTCTGGGCCTGGCGTTGCTCGCTGACGGCCCGGCCGGGGTGGTGGGCGGTGCGGGCGCCTGGCTCACCGCGGCACGGGACTCCCAGGTCGGCGGGTGGGCCGCGGACGCCGCCGACCAGGCACTGCGGGTGGTGCGGGGGCAGACTCCCGACCTGCACCTGCCGACGGGAGGACCTGGGTGAACGCGCGGGACGGGGAGACCTCGCAGTTCCCGGCGGTCGGGCCGGACCTGCCCGGCAGCCGGCGACCGACGCACGTGGTCGGGCCGTGGGCGCTGGGCACCCGGGACGAGACCGCGACGTTCCCCGCCGCTCCGGCGCCTCCCCCTGCGCCGCCCCCGCAGGATCGGCGGCCGCGCCGCCGGACCGGTGCGCTGGTCGCGGGCCTGGCCGCACTCGCGGTCGTGCTGGTCGTGGGTGTCGTGCTGGGCGTGGTCCTCGGCGGTGGGTCCACGGCGGGCGACCCGGCCGGCACGACCGCGCCGAGCACGG
>NZ_JAMXRZ010000169.1 GCF_024124375.1 Klenkia sp. PcliD-1-E | reverse complement strand
GGCAGCCACGGCCAGACGACGGAGCCCGCGGGTGCTCACTGCTGCGGCGCCCGGCGGCGCAGGGCGACCGCGCCGGCCCCGGCCAGCAGGGCCGCGCCACCGACCACGGCCACGACGGTCCCGGTGGACCCGGCGGACCCGTCCTGGGCGGCCGAGGCGCCACCGGCCCCGGTCTCGACCCCGCCGACCGGGATCGCGGTCAGCTGGCCGCGCACCGCGCCGGCGACGTAGGCCGCGGTGTGCGTGTCGGTGAAGAACGCCGACGGGTCGGCCTCGATCTGGTCGAGGGTGAAGCCCTCCCCGGTGTCGGTGCCGTCGGGGGCGACGCCGGTGGTGAAGGGGCCCTGCAGGCAGCCGGTGCTGACCAGGGAGCCGCTGCCGTCGTCCTCCGGGTTGGGGAAGGCGATCCGCGGCGGGCCGGACTGGCCGGCATCGGCCTGGTGGATGTGCGTGGCCGTCTTGGCCGGCGACTGGTAGGGCGGGGTCACCCCGGTCAGCCGGATGTCGTAGCAGATCACCTCGGTGTCGGAGTTGATCCGGTAGGTGAAGGTGCCGCTGGCGCCGGGCTCGCCGGGGGTGGCCACCCCGTCGCTGTTGACCACCATGTCGGGGGTGGCCATCGCGGTGAAGGCGCTGGTGAAGGTGGCGGGCTCGGGCACCTCGGTCTCGGCGGCGGCGGGGCCGACCGCGGTGAGGGCCAGCGCGCCGGCGGCGCCGGTCACGACGGCGGTGCGGAGGAGGGCGGTGCGGGTGCGGGACATCGTCGGGCTCCAGTGCTCGGGGTCGCTGTCCTGGAGGTGTACGGCGCCCGACCCGGCCGCGTTCACCGCCGCCTCACAGGGAGGAGGTGAGCACCACCGCGCCGGAGCTGTCGAGCACCGCGAAGGACGCCGCGTCCTCCCGCAGCACCGAGCTGTTGAGGTTGCAGACCATCTCCGCGTCGCCGGTGCCCAGGAACTCCCCGGCCGGCACGACCCGGCCGTCGTCCTCGGTGACCTGGGCGCGGTACACCTCGCCCGGCGTGAAACCGGCGCCGTGCAGCTGCACCTCCATCCCCCAGGTGTGCGGCACGACGTCGGCGGTGGCCTGCACCTGCGGCACCTCGACCTGGACGGCGACCGGCTCCAGCGGCAGCGGATCGGGCACCGGGCGGACCAGCCAGCCGACCCCGAACCCGGCCGCGGCGATCCCGGCGGCCGCGGCGGCCGGCAGCCAGCGGCGCCGGCGCAGCGGGACGACGGCGGCGCGCTCGGCCGACTCCTCCGCGGCGATCCCGGCCAGCACGCGGTCACCCAGGCCGGCGGGTGGCGCGGGGAGGTCGTCGAGCCGGTCGGGGTCGACCAGGGCCAGCCGGTCGCGCAGCGGGGTCAGCGACGCCAGCTCGGCCCGGCAACCGGCGCACCCGTCGAGGTGGGCGCGCACCGCGGCCCGCTCGGCCGGTGTGCCGTGGCCGAGGGCGTACACCCCCAGCTGCTCGCGCAGTTCGCGGTGCGTGCTCACGGCTCGACCCCCATCTCCTCCAGCGCCAGGCGCAGCGCCTTGAGCCCGTAGAAGACCCGGCTGCGCAGTGTGCCCACCGGGATGCCCAGTTCGGCGGCCACCTCGCCGTGCGGCCGGCCGCGCAGGTGGGTCTGCACGATCGCCACCCGGTGGTCGGCGCCGAGCCGGCCCAGCGCCTCCTCCACGACCCAGGCGTCCACCACCCGCTCGTCCAGACCCGCGTCGACCGGGACGTCGGCGCCGGCGTCGTCGGTGAGCGCGCGCTGCCAGGGCCGGACGGCGAAGCGACGGGCCTCGTCGACCACCACGTTGCGGGCGATCGCGAACAGCCAGGTGCGCAGCCCGGCCACCTGGGGGTCGTAGGAGTCCGCGGCCCGCCAGGCACGCAGGAACACCTCCTGGACGACGTCCTGCGCGGCGCCCTCGTCGCCGAGCTGGCGCAGCGCGAACCGGTAGAGCTCGGCGCCGTGCGCGGCGTAGGCAGCCCGGGCGTCGAAGGCCTCGACGGGGTCGGGCACCCGCCGGCGGAGTGCGGCCAGCCGCCCACCCGTGCGTCCCCCGGTCACGTCCGCTCCCCTCCGTCGACTCCTCCGGTGAGGGGTACGGCGCCCGGCTGCGCCGCGTTCACCGCGGTGGTCCGGTCGTGCACGGCCGGGCCGTGCACCCCTGTACCCGACGGCGGTCACGGCTCGGTCACGATCCGGACGTGCACTGCCGATATCCCGGGCATGAGCGCTCCAGCAGCCTCCGTCGGGCAGTCGGGCCGGTGCCCGCTGTGGTCCGACCCCGCGCACCAGGCCGCGATCACGGCGGCGTACGACTCCCTGTGCCAGGCCCTGACCGGGCCGATCGCCCCGCTCCGCCTCGTCGGCGGCCGCGGCTCGACGGCACCCCCCGCCCACCGCGTCCGCGAGCTGGGCCGGCTGGCCCGGGCCAGCGCCAGCGCCGAGCGGGCCGCCCTGCTCCGCTGGGGCGCGCTGCCGGTCGCCGTCCGGCACGACCTGCTCGCCGGCTGGTACGGCCAGGCCGCCTGAGGGAGGACCCCCTCGCCCCACGACGCCTTCCGCACGCCGTGGTCCCTGCGAGGGGCGGTTCCGGCGCGCCGCTAGGCGTCGATGACCACCGGGATGATCATCGGGCTGCGCCGGCCGTTGCGGTGCGCCCACTGGGCCACCGCCCGGGTGATGAGCTGCTCGAGCTGCAGCGCACCGCCCACGCCCTCCTCGGCGGCCTTGGCCAGGGCCTTCTCGATGAGCGGGACGACGCCGTCGAAGGTGCCCTCGTCGTGGACGAACCCGCGGGCCAGGAAGTCCGGCGGCTCGGCCAGCAGACCGGTGTCGGCGTCGACGATGGCCACCACCGTGATGACGCCCTCCTCGGCCAGGTTGCGCCGGTCCTTCAGGGAGGCCTCGGTCGCCCCGCCGACGGTGGCGCCGTCGACGTAGACGTTGCCGGCGCTGACCTTGCCGGTCACCCGGACCTTGCCGGCGACGAGGTCGACGACCTGGCCGTCCTCGGCGAGCACCACGCCGCGGGGGTGGACGCCGGTGCGGATGGCCAGCTCGCCGTTGGCCTTCAGGTGCCGCCACTCACCGTGCACCGGCATCACGTTGCGGGGCTTGACGACGTTGTAGCAGTAGACGAGCTCCCCGGCGCTGGCGTGGCCGGACACGTGCACCTTGGCGTTGCCCTTGTGCACCACGTTCGCGCCCCACCGGGTGAGCTCGTTGATGATCCGGTAGATGGCGTTCTCGTTGCCCGGGATCAGCGAGCTGGCCATCAGCACCGTGTCGCCCTCGGAGATGCGGATGACGTGGTCGCGGTTGGCCATCCGGGACAGCGCGGCCATCGGCTCGCCCTGCGACCCGGTGCAGATGACGCAGACCTGGTCGGGGGGCAGCTTGTCCATCTGCTTGAGGTCGACGACCAGGCCCTGCGGCACGTCGAGGTAGCCCAGCTCGCGGGCGATGCCCATGTTGCGGACCATCGACCGGCCCACGAAGGCCACCTTGCGGCCGTGCGCGTGCGCGGCGTTGAGCACCTGCTGGATGCGGTGCACGTGGCTGGCGAAGCTGGACACGATGACCCGCTTCGGGGCGGTGCGGAACACCGTCTCGATGGCCGGCACCAGGTCGCCCTCGCTCAGGGTGAACCCGGGTACCTCGGCGTTGGTGGAGTCGGTGAGGAACAGGTCGACGCCCTCCTCGCCGAGCCGGGCGAAGCCGCGCAGGTCGGTGATCCGCCGGTCGAGCGGGAACTGGTCCATCTTGAAGTCGCCGGTGTGCAGCACCAGGCCGGCCTTCGTGCGGATGGCCACCGCCAACGCGTCGGGGATGGAGTGGTTGACCGCCAGGAACTCGGTCTCGAAGGGGCCGAAGGGCACGGTCTCGCCCTCGGTGACCTCGTGGAGCACCGGCTTGATCTTGTGCTCCTCGAGCTTGGCCGAGATGAAGGCCAGGGTGAGCTTGGAACCGACCAGCGGGATGTCGCGGCGCTCGCGCAGCAGGTAGGGCACGCCGCCGATGTGGTCCTCGTGGCCGTGGGTGAGCACGATCGCCTCGACGTCGTCCAGCCGGTCCCGGATCGAGGTGAAGTCGGGCAGGATCACGTCGACGCCGGGCTGGTGCTCCTCGGGGAAGAGCACCCCGCAGTCGACCACCAGCAGCTTGCCCTCGTGCTCGAAGACCGTCATGTTGCGGCCGATCTCGCCGAGCCCGCCCAGCGCCACGATCCGCAGGCCCCCCTCCGGCAGGGGCGGCGGGGTCTTCAGCTCGGGGTGCGTGCGGCTCATGCCCGGGAGGTTACGGCCACCCACCGACAGTTCGGCCCGGTGCCGTACCACCCGTACGGGGCAGACCGGACGGCACGGAGCCGTCGTCCGCGGCCCCGGGGTCGCTACGGTCGTCACCGATGAGCACCGGTCGCGACCCGGAGAACCCGGGCGGCGCGGACACCGCGGCCGCCCGCGGTGCGGTCGCGCGGTGGTGGCGGCCGTTCCTCGGCACGGTCCTCGCGATCGGCACGGTGGTGCTGCTGGCGGTCTTCTGGCAGTCGGTGGTGGGCTGGTTCCGCACCCTGTCGACCACCGACTGGCGGTGGGCGGCGGCCGCCGTCGCCGTCCAGCTGCTGTCCATGCAGTGCCTGGTGTGGCAGCAGCAGATCCTGCTGCGCGCCGGCGGCGGCACGGCCCCCACCGGGAGCCTGACCGCCACCGTCTACGGCGGGAACGCCATCTCCGTGGGCCTGCCGCTGGCGGGGTCGGCGGCCAGCGTGGCCTATGCCTTCCGCCGGATGCGCGACCTGGGCAACAGCGCCGCGCTGGTCAGCTGGGTGCTCGCGGTGTCGGGGGTGTGCTCGACGGTCGCGCTGGCCGCGGTGGTGGCGGTCAGCGCCTCGGCGACCGGCAGCCCGTTCGGCGCCGCGGTGGCGTCGGTGGCGTCGGTGGCGGCCGTCGTCCCGGTGCTGACCCTGCTGGCCGTCACCCGCAGCCCCGAGGCCAAGGACCTGGTCGTCAAGGTCCTGGCCGCCGTCCTCTCCCCGCTGTCGCGCTGGTTCCGGGTGCTCCGGCCCGCCGTCGTCGGCCCGGCCGTGGACGACGCGCTGACCTCCCTGGGCGCCATCCGTCCGGGGGTCCGCAACGCCGGCCTGGCCGGTCTGCTGGCGGTGGCCAACTGGCTGCTGGACGCGCTGTGCCTGTGGTTCGCGGTGGAGGCCGTGGGTGCCGAGCTGTCGCTGCGCGGCACCGTGCTGGCCTTCGCCGCCGGCGCGCTGGTGTCCTCCACCCGGCTGACCCCCGGTGGCATCGGCGTCGTCGAGGCCGCGGTGGCCTCCGCGCTGGTCGCGGCGGGCCTGCCGGCCGCGCAGGCGGTGCCCGCGGTCGTGGTCTACCGGTTGGCCAGCCTCTACCTCCTGGCCGCGATCGGGGCGCTGTGCCTGGTGCTCGCGCCCCGGCCGGTGCACCCTCCGGAGGACTGAGCACGCCGGGTGGGACCCTGGAGACCGGCACACCGGTGCCACGACGCAGCAGGAAGCAGGAGCAGGGCATGCCGCAGGGGTTCGTGAAGTGGTTCAACGCCGAGAAGGGGTTCGGGTTCATCGGCCCCGACGACGGCGGTGAGGACGTCTTCGTGCACTTCTCGGCCATCGAGGACCGCGGCGGGTTCCGCAGCCTCGACGAGGGCGCCCGGGTGGAGTACGAGGCCAGCCCCGGCCAGCGCGGCCTGCAGGCCGACCGGGTCACCCCGCTGGGCGGTCCGCCCGTGCAGGTCGACCGATCCACCTCGCGCGAGCTGCGCCGCGACGACCGCCGCGAGGACCGGGGTCCGCGCCGGGAGGCCCCGCGCCGCGAGCCGGCCCGCGCCCCCCGCAGCTCCGGCGGCGGCACCGAGGGCACCGTGCGCTTCTTCAACGCCGAGAAGGGCTTCGGGTTCATCTCGCCCGACGACGGCGGCGACGACGTGTTCGTGCACTTCTCCGCGATCGTCGACGACGGCGGCTACCGCTCCCTCGAGGAGGGCCAGCGGGTGCTGTTCGAGGCCGCGCAGGGCGACCGGGGCGTGCAGGCCACCCACGTGGAGCCCCTCGCGGGTGGGGGTGACCACGACGACGGCGGCTGGTCCGGGTCCGGGCTGCCCCAGGGCACGGTGCGCTTCTTCAACGGCGAGAAGGGCTTCGGGTTCATCTCGCCCGACGGCGGCGGCGACGACGTGTTCGTGCACTTCTCCGCGATCGTCGACGACGGCGGCTACCGCTCCCTCGAGGAGGGCCAGCGGGTCGAGTTCGAGGCCGCCCAGGGCGACCGCGGCATGCAGGCCACCTACGTGCAGCCCCTGTCGGGCGGTGCGGGCGGCTACGGCGGCGGCTCGGGGATGCAGCAGGGCACGGTCCGGTTCTTCAACGCCGACAAGGGCTTCGGCTTCGTCGAGCCCGACGACGGCTCCCGCGACGTGTTCGTGCACTACTCGGTGATCGAGGACGACGGCGGCTACGGCGACCTCGTCGAGGGCCAGCGGGTGGAGTTCGCCGCCAGCCAGGGCGAGCGGGGCCCGCAGGCCGACGTCGTCCGGCCGCTGGGCCAGGCAGGCCCGCCGCCGCGCC
>NZ_JAMXRZ010000168.1 GCF_024124375.1 Klenkia sp. PcliD-1-E | reverse complement strand
ACCGCGGCCGAGGTGGCCGCGCTGGCCGAGTACGCCGTCGCCGGCGTGCTGGAGGCCGACCCGCCGCGGCCGGCCAGCCACCCCCGGCGGCCGCGCACCCACACGGCCGCCGGGCCGGTCAGCCCTCGGACACCTGCCCCGAGCTGACCACCAGCCGGCGGGTGACCGCCACGGTGTCGAGCATGCGGCGGTCGTGGGTGACCAGCAGCAGCGTGCCGGGGTAGTCGGCCAGCGCCTGCTCCAGCTGCTCGATCGCCGGCAGGTCCAGGTGGTTGGTCGGCTCGTCGAGCACCAGCACGTTGACCCCGCGGGCCTGCAGCAGGGCCAGCGCCGCCCGGGTGCGCTCCCCCGGGCTCAGCGACGCCACCGGGCGCAGCACGTGGTCGGCGCGCAGGCCGAACTTGGCCAGCAGGGTGCGCACCTCGGCGTCGGGCAGGTCGGGCACCTGCGCACCGAAGGCCGCGGCCAGGGTGGCGTCCCCGGCGAAGCTGCGCCGGGCCTGGTCCACCTCGCCCAGGTGCACCCCCGACCCCAGCGACGCCGACCCCTCGGCCAGCTCCGCCCGGCCCAGCAACGCGGCCAGCAGGGTGGACTTGCCGGCCCCGTTCGCGCCGGTGATGGCCACCCGGTCGCCCCAGTCGACCTGCAGGTCCACCGGGCCCAGGGAGAAGCCACCGTGCCGGACGACGGCGCCGCGCAGCGTGGCCACGACCGCGCCGGCGCGGGGGGCGGCGGCGATCTCCATCCGCAGCTCCCACTCCTTGCGCGGCTCCTCGACCACGTCCAGGCGCTCGATCATCCGCTGGGTCTGCTTGGCCTTGGCCGCCTGCTTCTCCGACGAGGCCCGTTGCGCGGCCCTGATGTGCTTGTCGCCGTCCTTGCTCTTCTTGATGGAGTCCCGGACGCCCTTGGCCATCCAGTTCTTCTGCATCCGCGCCCGCGCCTCCAGCGAGGCCTTCGTGCCGGCGTACTCCTCGTACTCCTCGCGGGCGTGCCGGCGGTCGACCTCCCGCTCGGCCAGGTAGGCCTCGTAACCGCCGTCGTGCACCCGCACCAGTTGCTGGGCCAGGTCCAGCTCGACCACCCGGGTGACCGTGCGGGCCAGGAAGTCGCGGTCGTGGCTGACCAGCACGACCCCGGTGCGCAGGCCGGCCACGAAGGCCTCCAGCTGGTCCAGCCCGGCCAGGTCCAGGTCGTTGGTCGGCTCGTCGAGCAGCAGCACGTCGTAGCGGGACAGCAGCAGCGCGGCCAGTCCCACCCGCGCGGTCTGCCCGCCCGAGAGACCGGTCATCGGCGCACCCGGCGCCACCCCCGGCGCCACGGTCGCCAGCACCTCGTCGGCCCGCTCCTCGAGGTCCGCGCCGCCGAGGGCCAGCCAGCGCTCCAGGGCGTCGGCGTACCCGTCGTCCGGCTCGCCGGCGCTCAGCGCGGCCAGCGCGTCGTCCATGACCTGCTGGGCGTCGGCGACACCGGTGCGGCGGGCCAGCGCACCCAGCACGGTCTCGCCGTCCCGGCGCTCGTGCTCCTGCGGCAGGTAGCCGACCGTCGCGGTGGGCGGGGACAGGCTGATGCCGCCCTGCTCGGCGGGCAGCAGCCCGGCCAGCGTGCGCAGCAGGGTGGACTTGCCGGCGCCGTTCACCCCGACCAGCCCGACGACGTCCCCCGGCGCCACCACCAGGTCCAGGTCGGCGAACAGGACCTTCGTGCCGTGCCCCGCGGCGAGACCACGGGCGACCAGGGTTGCGCTCACGGGGTGCATTGTCCCGCTGCGCGCTCCCACCGCGGCCACGTGCCGCTCCCGGCGACGTGGAGCCCACCCGCCCCTCCTCGGGGAAGCCTTCGGCCCCCCGCTCGTCGGGGTCCCTACGGGTTGTGCCCGCTCCGACCCTCGCCGTCCCCGGCGACGTGGAGCCCACCCGCCCCTCCTCGGGGAGGCCTCCGGCCCCCCGCTCGTCGGGGTCCCCACCGGTCACCTCGTGCCCGTCGGGTCCCTAGTGGTTGCGCCCGTTCCGGCCCTCGCCGTCCCCGTCGTCCGTTCTGCCGCCGCCGAGGACGTCGTCGGCGTAGTCGTCGAGGAAGTCCTCGAAGGGGCCGGTGTCCTCGCCGGGCACGGGGACGCCGGGACGGCGGCGGACCAGCCAGGGCTGCAGGTGGTCGTAGCCGCGCACCGACACCCGGCGCAGCGGGCGCACCCGGTAGGCCCGCATCCCCCGCAGCTGCCGGGCCAGTTCCTGGTCCACCAGCAGCGTGCCCGGCCGGGCCAGCGACGTCAGCCGGCTGGCCAGGTTCACCACCGGCGAGTAGACGTCGCCCAGGCGGGTCAGCACCGTGCCGTGCGCAGCACCGGTGCGCAGCGGGGGGCGGTCCTCGGCGGCCCACTCCTCGGGCAGCTGCAGCCCGATCTCCACCGCGTCGACGGCGGAGGCGCAGGTGAACAGGATGCCGTCGCCGACGGTCTTCACCACCCGGCCGTGGTGCCGGGCGACGAGGTCGGCGGCCAGGCCCTCGAAGTCCTCGACCATCGCGCCGAGCTCCCGCCCGCCCATGCCCCGGCTGCGCGACGTGTAGCCTACCAGGTCGGCGAACCCCACCGACAGCTCGCGCCGGTCGGCCGCGGCGTCGGGTCCCGCGGCCAGCAACCGCTCGGCGTTGGCGGCCAGGTGCCGGCGCCACACGTAGTCCTGCACCTCGCGCATCAGCGGCAGCAGGGTCTGCGCGGCGGCGACGGCGTCCACCGGGTCGTCCGGGTGCTCGCCCAGCAGGGCGGCGAGCATGTCGGTCTGCCAGTCGGCCAGCCGGGACAGCGACTGGCCCATGGCCCGGGCGATCGAGGCCTCGGTGGCCAGGTCCACGAACCCGGAGTCGATCAGCCGGCCCAGGGTGCCCAGCGCCTCCACGTCGTCGTCGGTGAAGACCGCGTCGTCGTCGCCGACGTCGGCGAAGCCCAGTGCGCGCCACAGCCGCTGGGTGCGCTCGGGGTCCACGCCCGCGCGCCGGGCGACCTCCAGCCGGGTCCACCGGCGGGGCCCGCCCAGCAGCAGCCGGTCCATCGCCTCCCGGGCGCGGGTCGGGTCCGTCTGCGGGGCGTCGGTCGGGTCGCTCAGCGTGCGCCCCGGTCAGTCCGTGGTGTGCACGACGAGGACGTCGACCGACGAGCGGCGGGTGGCGTCGGCGGGCACGGAGCCCAGCAGCCGGCCCTTGATGCCGTTGAGCCCGCGGTTGCCGACGACGAGCAGGTCGGCCGACTCGCGCCGTACGACGTCCAGCAACGCCTCCACCGGCGACCCGACGACGGCGACCGTGCGCACCTCACCGGCGCCGGCCGCGGCGGCGCGCTCGTGGGCGGTGCGGACGGTCTCCTCGGCCGGGGAGGAGCCCATGACCTGGTAGGCCTCGTCCTTGAGCACCTCGGCCGCACCGCGGACCTCGCGGTCGTCGGGCTCGGTCGGCAGGTAGGCGCAGACGATGACCAGGGTGGCCCCGCAGGCACCCGCGAGAGCGGCGGCCCGGGCCACCGCGCGCAGCGAGGACCCGGAACCGTCGGTGCCGACGACGACGGTGCGGTAGGCAGTCACGGGCGGAACCTAGCGGACCCGGGCACGGCCCGCGCGCCAGATGTGTCACCAGGTAACAGGAACCCTCCGGAACCGGTCCGTGCGGTTGGATGGTTCCGCACGGGGGGCAACCCACCGAGGAGGCGTCATCAGCAGCTGCACCGCCGTCGACGACGGCCGGGTCGAGGTCCGCGGCCTCACCAAGACCTTCGGGTCGGTGACCGCGGTCGACTCGCTGAGCTTCACCGTCGAGCCCGGCCAGGTCACCGGCTTCCTGGGCCCCAACGGGGCCGGGAAGACCACCACGCTGCGGATGGCGCTGGCGCTGATCACCCCCGACCGCGGCACGACGACCTTCGGCGGCACCCCCTACGCCGCGCTCCCCCGGCCGGCCACCCGCGTCGGGGCGGTGCTGGAGACCGCCTTCCACCCCGGCCGCAGCGGCCGGGACCACCTGCGCGTGTACTGCCGTGCCGCGGGGCTGCCCGCCCGCCGCGCCGACGACGTCCTGGCCCAGGTCGGGCTGACCCCGGCCGGCCGGCGCAAGGCCGGCGGGTACTCCCTCGGCATGCGCCAGCGGCTGGGGCTGGGCACCGCCCTGCTCGGCGACCCGCGGGTGCTGGTCCTCGACGAGCCGGCCAACGGCCTGGACCCCGAGGGCATCCAGTGGCTGCGCGGGTTCCTCCGCCACCTCGCGCACGACGAGGGCCGCACCGTGCTGGTCTCCTCCCACCTGCTGGCCGAGGTCGAGCAGACCGCGGACCGGGTGGTGATCGTCGGCGCGGGCAGGCTGGTCCGCGAGGGCAGCCTGGCCGAGCTGCGCGCGGAGTCCGCGGGCACCGTGCTGGTGCGCACCCCCGCCGCCGACCAGCTGTCCGCCGCGCTCACCGGCGCCGGGGCCGCGGTGGAGCCGACCGGGCCCGACGCGCTGACGGTCACCGGCCTGACCACCGACCAGGTGGGCGCGCACGCCTTCGCCGCCGGCGTCGAGCTGCACGAGCTGCGCGCCCGCACCTCCGGCCTCGAGGAGGTCTACTTCCGGCTCACCAGCGGCGCCGAGCAGTACGCCGCCACCGGCGGGGGCACCCCGTGAACGGCGCGGTGGACCTGCTGCGGGCGGAGTGGACGAAGCTGCTCACCACCAAGGTGGGGTACTGGCTGGTCGCCGCCGGGGCGCTGATGGCCGCCGGGTTCACGGCGTTGTTCACCGCCTTCGCCGGGGACCAGGGCGGGCCGCAGGGGCAGGGCATCCCGGCCGTGGTCACCGAGGCCTACGGCGCCCTCGTCGCCACCGTCCCCGCCCAGGTGGTGGTCATCGCCGTCGTCCTCGGCGTCATCGGGACCACCCAGGAGTACCGGCACCGCACGGCCACGCCCACCTTCCTCGTCACCCCCCGCCGCGGGCGGGTCGTGGTGGCCAAGCTGGTCGCCTACGCCGTCGCCGGCCTGGTGCTCGCCCTGGCGGCGGTCGCCGCGACCGTGCTGGTGGCCACCGTCTACGGCGGCGCCCGCGGCGGGGCACCGGACTGGACCGGGGACACCCTGAGCACCCTGCTGCGCTCGGGCCTGGCCGTGGTCGTCTACGCCGTCATCGGCGTCGGCGTCGGCGCCCTGGTCCGCAACCAGGTGGGGGCCGTCGTCGGCTCGCTGGTCTACCTGTTCGTCGTCGAGCCGATCGTGGCCAGCGTGCCCGCGACCGCCGACGCCTACCGGTGGCTGCCCGGCGGGGCGCTGGCCGCGCTGACCGGCGACGGCCGCGGGACCGATCTGCTGGGCACCTGGCAGGGTGGCGTGCTCCTGCTCGGATACGGTCTGCTCGCCGCCGTGCTGGGCACCGTCCTGGCCGTGCGCCGCGACGTCGTCTGACCGCCCGCCCGAGACACCGCCACCGACGAACCAACGAGGTCCCCGCGATGCCCGAGCAGACACCCCCCAGCGGCCCGAGCACCGGCGAGCTGCGCGCCCTGCGGATGACCGCGCAGCGCCTGGCCGGCCTGGTCGCCGCCGGTGACACCGAGGCCGTCGTGGCCGCCGTGCAGGCCCAGCCCCACCTGCTCAGCGCCACCGTCGAGCACGCCGGCGACGACTGGACCGTGCTGCACCTGGCCGTCGCCACCGGCGACCTCGGCCTGGTCGACGCCCTGCTGGCCGCCGGGGCGCCGCTGGAGGCCACCAGCGACCACGGGCGGACCCCGCTGCACGTGGCGCTGGAGTCCGCCCCCGACCTGGTCGACCCGCTCCTGGAGCGCGGCGCCGAGCTGGACGGCGCCGCCGCGGCCTACCTGGGCGACAGCACCCGGCTGGCCGACCGGCTGGACACCGGGGAGTCCTCGGTGCACGACGACGCCGACGTCTCGCTGCTGGGCTGGGCGGCGCTGGGCGGGTCCGCCGACGCCGTGCGGCTGCTGCTGGACCGCGGTGCCCGGCCCGACGCGGGGGCCCTGCGGATGGCCGCCGGCGCCGCCCACCCCGAGGTGGTGGACCTGCTCCTCGCCGCCGGGGCCGACGTCGGCGACCGCGACCCCGACACCGGCCGCACCGCGCTGCACGCCGCCGTCGACGCACCGCCCGGCGAGGCCCGGCTGGCCGTGGTCCGCGCGCTGCTCGCCGCCGGCGCCGACGTGGAGTCGACCACCTCCGACGGCGCCAGCGCCGTCGACATCGCCCGGGTCGCCGCCGCCCGGGACCGGGCCGGTGACGACGGCGCCGCCGCCGCGCAGGACGACCTCGTGGACCTCCTCGAGAGCGCCGCCACCACCCGCTGACCCGCCAGCGGTCGACGGGTGACCCGGAGCACGTCGTCCGTGCCCCGTCGGCGCCCTCCCCCGGCTCCCGGGCCGGTACAGTCGGCAACCGGTCCAACGACGTCCGACGACGAAGAAGGCACTCGACCCCGTGTCAAGCGTGAACGCACCCCAGCCCTCCCCCACCACCGCCGCAGCCGGAGGGTTCGGCGCCAACGAGTGGCTGGTCGAGGAGATGTACCAGCAGTACCTCGCCGACCCGGGGAGCGTCGACCAGGCCTGGCACGACTTCTTCGACGACTACAAGCCGAGCGAGAACGGCGCCGCCGCACCGGCCGAGCAGCCGGCCCGGCAGCCCGCCGC
>NZ_JAMXRZ010000167.1 GCF_024124375.1 Klenkia sp. PcliD-1-E | reverse complement strand
GCCCGGGACCGCTGGTGGTCCGGGCGGCCGCGGCGGCCCGGGCCCCGGCGGCGGCCTGCTCGGCGGTGACCGGGTCGGTCACTGCTCGGGGAAGGAACGGGCGGCCTGCGCGCGCAGCGCCGCGATGGCCGCGGACGGGTCGTCCGCGCCGTAGACCGCGGAACCGGCGACGAACATGTCCACCCCGGCCTCGGCGGCGGCCTCGATGGTGTCGGCGTTGATCCCGCCGTCGATCTCGACGAGCAGGGTGAGGTGGCCGGTGTCGACCAGCCGGCGGGCCTCCCGGACCTTGTCCAGCACCTCGGGCATGAAGGCCTGGCCGCCGAAGCCGGGCTCCACGCTCATCACCAGCAGCGTGTCGAAGTCGCGCAGCACCTCGGTGTAGCCCTCGATCGGGGTGCCCGGCTTGATCGCGAGCCCCGCCAGCGACCCGGCCGCCCGCAGGTCCTTGGCCAACGCGCGGGGGTCGCCGGTGCAGGCCTCGGCGTGCACGGTGACGTTGCGGGCGCCGAGCTCGGCGTAGGCGGGGGCCCACCGCTCCGGGTCCTCGATCATCAGGTGGCAGTCCAGCGGCACCGGGCTGACCACCTGGATGGCCTGCACCACGGGCTCGCCGAGGGTCAGGTTCGGCACGAAGTGGGCGTCCATGACGTCGACGTGCGCCCAGTCGGCGTCGGCGATGCGGGCCAGCTCGTCGGCCAGCCGGGCGAAGTCCGCCGAGAGCAGGCTGGGCGCGATCATCGGGCGGCGTGGCACCCGGTGATCCTAGGTGCCGCCCCGCAGAGGGGTCGGAGGCGATCCCTGACGGTCGGAGGTGGTCGCGATGACCTCCCACCGTGCAGGACCACCTCCCACCCCTGCGCGTCAGGCCCCGGAGGACGTCCGGCGGTGCTCCGTCCACGCGGACTCCACGGCACCCATCGACGCCGGGTCGGTGAGCGAGGTGGTGTCCCCGCCGGTGCGGCCGGCGGTCATGTCCGCCACCAGCCGGCGCATGATCTTGCCCGAGCGGGTCTTGGGCAGGTCGGTGACGACGACGACCTCCCGCGGCTTGGCCACCGCCCCCACCCGGGCGGCCACGTGCGCGCGCAGCTCCTCGGCCAGCCCGCTGTCGTCGTCCCCGCCGGCCCGGGTGATCACGAACGCCACGATCCGCTGGCCGGTGACGTCGTCCGGGGCGCCCACGACCGCCGCCTCGGCCACCCGGGGGTGCGACACCAGCGCGGACTCCAGCTCGATGCTCGACAGCCGGTGCCCCGAGACGTTGAGCACGTCGTCGATGCGCCCGCCGATCCACACGTAGCCGTCCTCGTCGCGGGAGGCGGAGTCCCCGGCCAGGTACCAGCGGCGGTCGGCGTAGGGCGCCCAGTAGGAGCGGACGAAGCGGTCGTGGTCGCCCCACACGGTGCGGGCCATGGCCGGCCCGGGCCGGGTGATGACCAGGTTGCCCTCCACCCCGGGCTTGGTCTCCCGACCGTCCTCGTCGACCACCGCGACGGCCATCCCGGGCAGCGCCAGCGTCGCCGAGCCGGGCTTCGACGGGGTCTGCCCCGGCAGCGGCGCGACCACCGCGGCCCCGGTCTCGGACTGCCACCAGGTGTCCACCACCGGGCACCGGCCGCCGCCGACGTGCTCGTGCAGCCAGCGCCACGCCTCGGGGTTGATCGCCTCCCCCACCGATCCGAGCAGCCGCAGCGAGGTCAGGTCGTACCCGGCGGGCAGCTGGGGGCCGTGCTTCATGAACGTCCGCACCAGCGTCGGCGCCGTGTAGTAGGTGGTCACCCCGTACCGCTCGATGACCTCGAAGTGCCGGCCCGGGTGCGGCGTGAGCGGGCTGCCCTCGTAGATGACCTGCGTGGTGCCGTTGGACAGCGGGCCGTAGAGCACGTAGGTGTGCGCGGTGACCCAGGCCAGGTCGGCCTGGCACCAGTAGACGTCGTCGTCACGGGCGTCGAACAGCGCCCAGTGGGTCCAGCTGGCCTGGGTCAGGTAGCCGCCGCTGGTGTGCACCAGGCCCTTGGGCCGGCCGGTGGTGCCCGAGGTGTAGACGATGAACAGCGGGTGCTCGGCGGGGAAGGACGGCGCGGGGTGCTCGGCGGGCTGGCGCTCGAGCAGCTCGTCCCACCACACGTCACGGCCGGCGGTCCACGGGACGTCGTCCCCGGTGCGCCGGACGACGAGCACGTGCGCGACGTGGTCCAGACCCGCGACGGCCTCGTCGACCGCGGCCTTGACGGGGACGGCGGCGCCGCGGCGGAACTGGCCGTCGCTGGCCACGACGACCGTGGCGCCGGTGTCGGCGACGCGGAAGCGGAGCGCGTCGGCGGAGAACCCGCCGAAGACCAGGCTGACCACGGCCCCGATGCGGGCGCAGGCCATCGTGGCGACGACGGTCTCCACGAGCACCGGCAGGTACAGCACGACCCGGTCGCCGGGCCCGACGCCGAGCTCGGTCAGCCCGTTCGCCAGCCGTTGCACCTGCTCGTGCAGCTGCGCGTAGGTGACCGTCCGGCGGTCACCGGGCTCGCCCTCCCAGTGCAGCGCGACCTTGCCGCCCCGGCCGGCGTCCAGGTGCCGGTCCAGGCAGTTGACCGCGACGTTGAGCCGGCCGCCGTCGAACCACCGCGCGGTCGGCCAGTCCCGGTCGTCGTGCACGGTGTCCCACGGCCGGTCCCACTGGAGCCGGGCCGCCTGCTCGGCCCAGAACCCGAGCGGGTCGGCGTCGGCCGCCTCCCGGACCCCGGGGCCCACGTGGGCACGGGCGGCGAACTCCGGCGGCGGCGGGTAGGTCTCCACGTCGGGCACCCGACCATCCTGACCTGTCGGCCGGGTCAACCCGTCCCGGCCCCGGCGCCCCGGCGTCAGGCGCGGCGGCGCAGCAGGGCGACGAACATGGCGTCGGTGCCGTGCCGGTGCGGCCACAGCTGCAGCGCATCGCCCCGCGCGGCGTCGGGCACGCCGGGGAAGACCGGGCCGACCGGCAGCACCTCGACGTCGTCGCGGCCGGTCACCGACGCGACCACGTCGACGGTCTCGGCGGTGTGCGGCGAGCAGGTCACGTAGGCCACCACACCCCCGGGCCGGACGGCGGCCAGCGCGGCGGTGAGCAGCTCCCGCTGCAGGGCGGCCAGCGGCTCGACGTCCCCCGGCGACCGCCGCCAGCGGACCTCGGGGCGGCGGCGCAGCGCGCCCAGCCCGGTGCACGGGGCGTCCAGCAGCACCCGGTCGAAGCTGCCCGGCTCCCACGGCCCGGTGCGGCCGTCGGTGACCTGCAGGTCGACGTCGGGGGCGTCGCGCAGCGCGGAGGCGACCAGACCGACCCGGTGCTCGGACCGGTCGGCGGCGGTCAGGTGCACCCCGGCCGGGCGGACGGCGGCCAGCAGCGCGGCCTTGCCGCCCGGGCCGGCGCACATGTCCAGCCAGCGGGCGTCGGGGCCCTCCAGCGGGGCGCGCACCAGGGCCAGCGCGGCCACCTGCGAACCCTCGTCCTGCACACCGGCGGCGCCCGACCGCACCGAGGGCAGCTGTCCCGGGTCACCGCCCTCCAGCCGCACCGCGTGCGGCGACCAGGGGCCGGGCAGGCCGTCGGACTCCGCGATCAGCGTCGACCGGTCGACCGCGCGGGCCACCAGGTGCACCTCGGGCGCCTCGTCGTCGGCCAGCAGCGCGGCCTCGAGCTCGTCGTCGGCGCCCAGGGCGTCCCGCCAGGCGTCGATCACCCACTGCGGGTGGTCGGTGAGCAGCGCGAGCCGCTCGTCCCCGGTCGCGCCGAGCGCCTCCACCCACTGCTCGCGCCCCCCTCCGGCGGCGACCTTGCGCAGCACGGCGTTGACCAGCCCCGACCCGCCGGTGCCCACGATCGCCCGGGCCAGCGCCACGGTCGTGTCCACCGCGGCGTGCGCGGGCACCCGCAGGTCCAGCAGCTGGTGGGTGCCCAGCCGCAGCAGGTCCAGCAGCTCGGGCTGCAGCTCGGCCAGCGGCCGGGACACCAGCCCGGCCAGGACGGCGTCCAGGGTGCCGGTGGCGCGCAGCGTGCCGTAGGCGAGCTGGGTGGCGAAGGCTGCGTCGCGGGGGGTGAGGTCGGCGGCGCGCTCGCGCAGCAGCTGGGGCAGCAGCAGGTTGGCGTAGGCGTCGCGGGAGGACACCCCGTGCAGCACGTCGTAGGCGGTCAGCCGGGCGCCGTCCAGGACCGGGCGGGACCAGCGGCTCTCGGGCCGGTTCTGCCGGGTGCGCGGACCCGCCGGGCGGCCGGTGGGGCCGCGGCGGCGACCCCCGGGGCCCGTCACGCGCCCACCCGCTCGCCGTCGGCCGGCCGGGCACCCCGGGCCCAGTCGGCGGCGGGCAGCATCTTCTTCCCCGCCGGCTGCACCAGGCCCAGCCGGACGCTGCCGCGACCGGTGCCGACCAGCACACCGGAGGCACCGACCGACACCTCGCCCGGCGCCAGCCCCAGCGAGGTGGGCAGCGGCTCGACCGGGCCCAGCCGCAGCCGGTCGCCGCGCCACGTCGTCCAGGCCCCGGGTGCCGGGGTGACCCCGCGGACCCGGCGGTCGACCACGTGCGCGGGCAGCGCCCACTCGACCCGGGCGTCGGCGGTCTCGACCTTGGGGGCCAGCGAGACGCCCTCGGCGGGTTGCGGGACCGGCTGCAGCGACCCGTCGGCGATGCCGTCGAGGGTGGCCACCAGCAGCCCGGCGCCGCTGACGGCGAGCCGCTCGAGCAGGTCTCCGGCGGTGTCCCGGGGACGCACCGCCTCGGTGACGGTGCCGTAGACCGGGCCGGTGTCCAGTCCCTGCTCCAGCCGGAAGGTGCACGCGCCGGTGACCTCGTCGCCGGCCATCACCGCGTGCTGCACGGGGGCGGCGCCGCGCCAGGCGGGCAGCAGGGAGAAGTGCAGGTTGACCCAGCCGTGCGCCGGGACCTCCAGCGCGGCCGGGGGCACCAGCGCGCCGTAGGCGACGACGGGGGCGCAGTCGACGCCGAGCGCGGCGAACTCCTCGAGGAAGGCGGGGTCGCGCGGGGTCGGCGGCTGCAGCACCGGGATGCCCGCGGCGTCGGCGGCCTGCGCGACCGGGGAACGGACCTCGCGACGGCCGCGGCCGGCCCGGGCGTCGGGTCGGGTCAGCACCGCGACGACCTCGTGGTCGCCGGCCAGCAGGGCCTGCAGCGCCGGGACCGCGGGCGCCGGCGTGCCGGCGAACAGGAGCCTCAGTGCGGGCTCACCTTCACCACGGGCGCCGGCGCCGGGTCGCCCTGGGGCAGCCAGCTGTCGTGGCCCTGCCACTCGGCCTCGGCCAGCACCGACAGGGCGGCCTCCCGGGCCTGGGCGTCGAGCCGGTCGACGAAGAGCACGCCGTCGAGGTGGTCGGTCTCGTGCTGGATGGCCCGGGCCAGCTTGTGCGAGCCCTCCACCCGGATCGGTTCGCCGTGCATGTCCCACCCGCTGGCGGCGACGTAGAGGTGCCGGCGGCAGTCGAACCGGAAGCCGGGGATGGACAGGCAGCCCTCGGCGTCCTCCTCGGTCTCCTCGCCGACCGGGACGACGTCGGGGTTGACCAGGTGGCCGACCTCGCCGTCGACGTACCAGGTGAACACGCGCAGGCCGACGCCGATCTGCGGCGCGGCCAGCCCGGCGCCGCCGGCGGCGTGCATGGTCTCGGTCAGGTCGGTGACCAGACGGCGCAGCTCGGCGTCGAAGTCGACGACGGGGGCGGCGGGGGTGCGCAGCACCGGGTCGCCCATGATCCGGATCGGGGTGACGCTCACCCGTCGAGCCTAGTCGGGGCCGGGATCAGCGCAGCGCGGCGTCCAGGGCGGCCTGCACGTGCAGGGCCGTGGTGGCGAAGACGGGCACGTCGACGTCGTCCGCGCCGAGCAGCAGCTCGATCTCCGTGCAGCCCAGCACCACGCCCTGCGCGCCCTCGGCGACCAGCCGGCCGACCACCTCGACGAACCGGGCTCGGGAGACGTCGCTGACCACCCCGCGGCACAGCTCGTCGTAGACCACGCGGTGCACCTCGGCCCGGTCGTCCGGTCCCGGCACGAGGACGTCGAGGCCGCCGGCGGCCAGCCGCTCGCGCAGGAAGGGCTGCTCCATCGTGAACGCCGTGCCCAGCAGGCCCACCCGGGTCAGCCCGGCGGCGGTGACGGCCCGGGCGGTGACGTCGGCGATGTGCAGCAGCGGGACGTCGAGGACCGCCTCCAGCGCGGGCGCCACCCGGTGCATGGTGTTCGTGCACAGCAGCACCAGGTCCGCACCGGCCGCCTGCACCGCGGCCGCGTCAGCGGCCAGCAGCTCGCCGGCGGCGTCCCAGTCGCCGGCTGCCTGCAGCGCCTCGATGCCGGCGAAGTCGACCGACAGCAGCACGCACCGGGCGCTGTGCAGACCGCCCAGCCTGCCCCGCACGCCCTCGTTCAGCAGCCGGTAGTACAGCGCGCTGCTCTCCCAGCTCATCCCGCCCAGCAACCCGATGGTCCGCACCCGCACACCGTGCCATCCCCGGTACGGTGCGGTATGGCTCCCGGTACCCGGCACCGTGCCCGTGCCCTCGTCAGCAGCGTCCTCGACGGCGTCGTCGTCGGCGCCGGCCAGGCGGCCCTGGACCACCCCCGGCGCTCCCCCGCCCGGCGGCGCGCCTACGCCGCGGTGGCCGGCGCCGTCCTCGCCGATGCGGCGCTGGCGGAGCTGCCCACCGT
>NZ_JAMXRZ010000166.1 GCF_024124375.1 Klenkia sp. PcliD-1-E | reverse complement strand
GCGACCGCGATCCGCCAGCCGCGGGACCGCCGCGGCGCGGCCGGGCCCGCGGCCGGGCCCGCTGCGGGGGTGAACACCGGCGGCGCCTGCTGGGTGCCGGTCCAGTGCTGCCCGGTCGGCTGCTGCCCGGGGTAGGTCTGCTGCTGGCCCGGGTACGGGTGCTGGCCGGCGTAGGGGTGCTGCTGCTGGCCGGTCCAGCCCTGGTGCGGCGGCACCGCCGCCTGGGGGTGCTGCTGACCCGACGGCGCACCCGGGTACCGGTCCACGTCCTGCCCGGTCTGGTCTCCGGGACGCTGCTGCTCGGTCACGGTGGTTCCTCCCCACGACGCGAGGGCTTCTCCGCTCGCTCGGGGACCACCATCGGCTCCGGGGCTATCCCGACGCTGCACGTGGCCTGTGAGGTCTCTGGACGCGCCGGCCCCGGGTAGCCTGCTGTCCACCTGGCCTCGTTAGCTCAGTGGTAGAGCACCCGCCTTGTAAGCGGAAGGTCGTCCGTTCGATCCGGACACGGGGCTCCACCGGTCACCCTGCAGGGGACCCCCGGCCGTGCGAGGGTCCGGTCGCGGCCCGGCACCCGTCCGGGCACCGGACCCGGGAGACCCCAGTGACCGACCACGTGTACCGGCTGACCGAGGTCGTCGGCAGCAGCGAGACCAGCATCGACGACGCCATCCGCACCGCCGTGGCCAAGGCCGCGCAGACCATCCGCAACATCGAGTGGTTCCAGACCCAGGAGATCCGGGGCCACGTCGAGGACGGCGCGGTGCAGCACGTGCAGGTGACGATGAAGATCGGCTTCCGGGTCGACTGATCAGTCGAAGGAGCCGGCGCCGTCGCGGCGGTAGCGCGCACCGCGCTCCAGGGCCTCCCGCTCGGCCCGCTGCTCGCGGACCCGGCGGGTGGTGCCCGGCGGCCACCCGGCCTTCACCGCCCGGTGCTCGCTGGTCTCGGTCATGTACGCCGCGGAGAACATCAGCCCCAGCAGCAGGCCGCCGGCGGACGCCGAGAGCCGGTACACCAGCGGCACCGGCACGGCCAGCAGGCAGACCAGCAGCACCGGTGCCAGCTGCACCAGGGCCCGGGTGAGGTGCCGCCGCGCCCAGCCGGGACCGGTGGTGTCGGCCAGCACCCAGTCCCTGCAGGAGCGGGGCAACCCGCCACCGAGGGCGTACCAGACCCACTGCACCGGGGTGGGGTGCGTGCGGGTCCCGGCCACGCCCTCCGACGATAGGCGGCTGCGAGCATCCTGTCCGCATGCTGGGCGGGCACCCGTTCAGGCTTGACGGCGCCCGTCCGGGCCCGTAAGCACAGCACCGACGGGTCGACCGGGAGGGCACGTGTACGCGGAGGAACGCCAGGAGCACATCCTGCGGGCGGCCCGGGCGATCGGGCGGGTCGACGTCGGCGAGCTGGCGGCCGAGCTCGACGTCGCCCCGGAGACCATCCGCAAGGACCTCACCGCCCTGGAGCGGGTCGGTGTGCTGCGCCGGGTGCACGGCGGGGCCATCCCGGTGGAGCGCCTGGGCTTCGAGCCCCCGGTCGCCGCCCGCGACGTCGTCCTGACCGCGGAGAAGGAGCGGATCGCCAAGGCCGCCGTGGCCGAGCTGCCCGACGAGGGCGCGGTGCTCATCGACGCCGGGACCACCACCGCCCGGTTGGGCGACCTGATGCCCACCGACCGCGAGCTCACCGTCGTCACCAACGCCCTGTCGTTGGCCGGCCGGCTCGCCGCGTTCCCGAACCTGACCGTGCTGCTGCTCGGCGGCCGGGTGCGTGGCCGCACGCTGGCCTCGGTGGACCCCTGGGCGCTGTCGGCGTTGTCGGGCATCTACGTCGACCTGGCCTTCCTGGCCACCAACGGCGTCTCGGTCGAGCGCGGCCTGACCACGCCCGACCCGGCCGAGGCGGCGGTGAAGACCGCGATGGTGGCCGCGGCCCGCCGGGTGGTGCTGCTGGCCGACCACACCAAGGTCGGGCGGGACCACTTCGCCCGCTTCGCCGAGCTCGACGCGGTCGACCTGCTCATCACCGACACCGGCCTGGACGAGCGCACCGCGGCCGAGCTGGCCGAGGCCGGTCCCCGGGTGCAGCGGGTCTGACCTGCCGGCCCGCCGACCGGGGTGGGAAGCTGGACCCCCCTCGTCCCCGAGCCGCAGGAGCCCCCCATGCCGAGCATCGACGGCGCGCAGGTCCGCAAGCTGGTCATCGCGTGCGACGCGGGCATGGGCAGCAGCGTGCTCATGGCCAACCAGCTCAAGAAGCGGCTGCGGGACAACGGCGTGGTCATCGAGCACAGCCCGCTGGACGCCATCCCCGCCGACGCCGACCTGGTGCTCACCCACAGCAAGCTCGCCGACCGGGTGCGCCCGCACGCCGGTGACCGGCCGGTCGTGGCGTTCACCGCCTTCGTCGGCGACCCGGCGGTCGACGGCGTGGTCACCGCCATCCACGAGGGCACCACGATCGATGGCTGAGCTGGGCGGGTTGCTCGACCCGTCCCGCATCCTGCTGGACGGCCGCGCCGCCGACCGCACCGCCGCGGTCCGCCAGGCCGGCGACCTGCTGGTCGCCGCCGGCGCCGTCCGGCCCGCCTACACGGACAGCATGCTCGAGCGCGAGGAGTCCGTCTCGACCTACATGGGTGAGGGCGTGGCGATCCCGCACGGCACGAACGCCGGGCGCGGCGAGGTGCTCGCCGACGCGCTCACCGTGGTCCGCTACCCCGACGGCGTCGACTGGGGCAGCGGCACCGCCTACGTGGTCATCGGCATCGCCGCCCTGGGCGAGGGGCACCTCCCGGTGCTGGCGGCGCTGGCCGACGTGCTCGTCGACCCCGACCGCGCGGCCCGGCTGCGCGGTGCGACCACGGTGGACGACGTGCTGGACCTGCTCACCGCCGACGTGGCGGACTGAGTGCACCCGTCGAGCTGGCCCCCGCAGGACCCCCGGCGGCCCCCGGCCGGCCTGGTGGCACCCCTCGGCCCGCCGCAGCGGCCGTCGGGGGCGGGCCGGGCAACCCTGCTGGTCGTGCTCGGTGCGGCGCTGCTCCTCACGTCCGCCCTGGGCGGCTACGAGGTGGCGCTGCGGGACAGCGACCGGCTGGAGATCGTCCTGTGGTTCCTGCCGGCCATCGCCGCGATGCTGGCGATGACCTCGGTCTGGCAGGACTTCGTGTGGGCCCCGCGGTGCGACGGCCGGGTGCTCGAGGGGACCGGTGTGCTGGGACGGCAGGGCGTCGACCTGGCCCGGCTGACAGCGGTCGCCGCCGCGGCCAACGCCCGCGCGCACCAGCTGCTGCTGCGCGACGACGTCGGCGCGATCTCGCTGGACCCCCGCGGGCTGGCCAAGGCCGGACCCGCTGTCCACGACGCGGTCGGCCGCGCCGTCTGGGCCGGCCAGGAGCAGGGTCGCTACCTGGTCCCCGGACGGGTGGCCGCGGTGTGGGGCATGCCGGTCCGGCCGGGTGCGCCCCGGGCCGGGCGCACGGGGGTGGTCCCGAAGACCGCGGTGGTGGTCGGCCTGCTCGTGGCCGGCCTCGCGGTCGGGGCGGCGCTGGGCCTGCGCTGAGCTACAGGCGGCCGACCCAGGAGTGGGCGGTCGCGGCCTCCTCGTAGTCCAGCTCTTGCAGCACCGCGCGCATGACCTCCTCGTCGAGGCGGCCGGCGTCCCGCTCCTCCATGAGCACCCGGCGCTGAACCTGGATGATCTCCTGCCGGACGCGGTGGAAGGTGCGCGCGCGGCGACGGCTGCGCCGGCCGTCCTCGCTCTCCTCGGCCCGGACCGAGGCCGACATCGACCGGGCCCGGGCCAGCAGGGGCCCGCGGATCCGGTCGGCCACCGCGTGCGCACGCTCGGCCCCGACCCGCTCGACGAGCTCCTGCTCCACCTCCGCCACCCGCTCCAGCGCGGCGGCGGTCGCCCGCTCGGCCAGGCGCACCTCGGCCTCGGCGTCCCGGCGCGCCTGGTCGGGGTCGGTGACGTCCAGGGCGCGGATCAGCCAGGGCAGGGACAGGCCCTGCAGCAGCAGGGTGCCGATGGTGACGGCGTAGGCCAGCAGCTGCAGCACGTCGCGGTCGGGGAAGTCGGCGGGGACCGCGGCGGCCGCGGCCAGGGTGACCACGCCGCGCATCCCCGTCCAGGAGATGACGGCCTGCTGCCGCCAGCTGGGCCGGCGCGAGCGGGAGCGCCGGCGGCGCCACGGCCGCGGCAGCCGCCGCAGCCCCTCCACGGCGTAGACGAAGACGGGCCGGACGACGACCGCGGTGGCCAGCACCAGCAGCGCCGCCGCGGCCAGCGACCAGTTCGACCGCGACGAGGCCTCGGCCGCCTCGGCGACGTAGCGCAGCTGCAGGCCGATGAGGGCGAACACGACGGCCTGCAGCAGCAGGTCCAGCGAGCTCCACAGCGGGTGCTCCTGCAGCCGGCTGGCGTACCCGGCCTCGGGGGAGCGGTGACCGAGGTAGAGCCCGGCCGCCACCACCGCCAGCACCCCGGAGCCGGACAGCTCCTCGGCCAGCAGGTAGGCCGTGAACGGGACGACGACGCCGAGCACCGAGGTGACCACCGGGTCGTCGAGCCGCACCCGGACCAGGTGCACGAGGAACCCGATGGCCAGGCCGAGGGCCACACCGACGACGACGGCGAGGCCGAAGGTGGTCGCGGTGGCGGCGGCGTCCAGGCCCAGCAACGCACCCCCCGCCCCGAACACCGCGGCCAGTGCCACCTTGTAGAAGGTGAGCGAGGCGGCGTCGTTGATCAGGCTCTCCCCGGACAGCACGGTCATCACCGGCCGCGGCAGGCCCAGCTGCCGTCCGATGGCGGCGGCCGACACCGCGTCGGGGGGAGCGACCACGGCCCCGAGCACCAGGGCCGCCGGCAGGCCGAGCCCGGGGACGGCGGCGTTCGCCACCAGCGCGACGACGACCGCGGTGACCACCACCAGGCCGACACCCAGCTGCACGATCGGCCGCAGCAGGGCCCGGAAGTCGGCGTAGGAGACCTCCAGGGAGGCCGAGTACAGCAACGGCGGCAGCACGACGGCCAGCAGCAGGTCCCCGTCGACGGCGAACTGCGGGACACCGGGCACGAAGCTCACCGCGAACCCCACCAGCACCAGCAGCAGGGGGGCCTGCCAGCCCAGCCGGCGGGCCAGCGCGGCCACGCCCACGGCCCCCACGGCCAGGGCAAGCAGCGGTGCGGTGTCCACGGGCGGTCCCCTCGAGCGGTGGCGGTACCGGGCCAGCCTGCCCGAGACGGGGAGTGTCGGACCCCGCACCTACTGTGCCCCTCATGAGCGAGCGGCGGACCGGGGTCCTGACGGGCCTGGCCGCCTACGTGCTGTGGGGCGTGTTCCCGCTGTACTTCCCGCTGCTGGAGCCCGCGGGCGGGGTCGAGATCGTCGCGCACCGCATCGTCTGGTCGCTGGTGTTCATCGCGCTGCTGCTCAGCGTGCTGCGCGGCTGGCCGCAGGTGCGCCGGGTGCTGACCGACCGCCGCACCCTGCTGGTGCTCACCGGCGCGGCGGTCCTCATCACCGGCAACTGGCTGACCTTCGTCATCGCGGTCAACTCCGACCACGTCGTGGACACCTCGCTGGGCTACTTCATCAACCCGCTGGTCAGCGTGCTGCTCGGCGTGGCGGTGCTCGGCGAGCGGCTGCGCCGGCTGCAGTGGGCGGCGGTGGCCACGGCCGCCGTCGCCGTCCTGGTGCTCACCGTCGACGCCGGCCGTCCGCCGTGGATCGCCCTGGTGCTGGCCGGCAGCTTCGGCGCCTACGGCCTGCTGAAGAAGCTGGTCCGGGTCGAGGCGGCGCCGGGCCTGTTCGTCGAGACCCTGCTGCTGGTCGTGCCGGCGCTCGTGGTGCTGGTGGTCCTGCAGGCCCGCGGGGCCGGCTCGCTGGGCGAGGCCGGGGCCGGGCACGTGCTGCTGCTGGCCACCTCCGGCATCGCCACCGCCGTGCCGCTGCTGCTGTTCGCCGCCTCCACCCGCCGCATCCCGCTGAGCACCGTCGGGCTGCTGCAGTACGTCACGCCGCTCATGCACCTGGCCATCGGGGTCTTCGTCAACGGCGAGCCGATGCCACCGGCCCGGGTGGTCGGGTTCGCCGTGGTCTGGGCGGCCCTGGTGCTGTTCACCGTCGACAGCCTCCGCGCCGGCCGCGCCGCCCGCCGCGTGGTCGCCGAGCCCGCACCGGCCGGGCTGTGACGCCACCCCGGCCCGCCGGGCCCCACCGTCCCGTCCCGCTCCGTCCCGTCCCGTCCCGAGAGGTCCCCGTGGTCCCCCTGCCCGTCCCCGCCCCCGACCAGCCCGCCGAGGTGGTCGGCGCCGCGCCCCCGCCCGGTGCCGAGCTGCCGCGCCGCGACCGCGAGGTGCTGGTCTTCGAGCGGCAGTGGTGGCGGCACGCGGGGGCGAAGGAGGCCGCGATCAAGGAGCGGTTCGGGCTGTCGGCCACCCGCTACTACCAGGTGCTCAACGCCGTCATCGACCGGCCGGAGGCCCTCGCGGTCGACCCGCTGCTGGTCCGCCGGCTGCGCCGGATGCGTGCGACCCGCCAGCGGCAGCGCGCGGCCCGCACCCTGGGCACCGGGGTCGAGGCCTACTAGTCTCGATCACCGTGGGGAGGCATGGAGTACCGGACGGTGAGCCGGATCCCGTGCCCGACCCGCCGGCCACCGATCGCCCGCGGGAGCCCGCGCCGCCCGGCGACCCCTCGCCCTGGCCGGACGACGACGAGCTGACCACGCTGGGCCGGCGCACCCGCGCCGAGCGGCGCCGCGACGGCCGGCTCCCGCGCAGCGAGGAC
>NZ_JAMXRZ010000165.1 GCF_024124375.1 Klenkia sp. PcliD-1-E | reverse complement strand
GGTGGCCGGCGAGGAGGGCGTCCGCCCCGACCCCGGCACTGCCCACCTCTACGTGGCCGCCACCCTCCCCCGCCGGCCGCCGCCCCGCTGCGCCGTCTGGCTCGGCCGGGGGGACGGGCTCCCCGACGTCCCCGCCACCCGCGCGCACGTGGTCCCCGTCGTCGAGCTGCCGACCGCCGGTCTCCCGAGCGGCACCGCCGCACCGGTGCTGCTCGCCCCCGACACCCGCCCGCACCCGCACCGGCGGGTGGTGCTGCCGTTCACCCGTCGCCGGTGGCGCGGCCTGCGCGGCCTGCCCGACGGTCTGGTCGTGTCGGTGACCGACGACGTGGCCCGCTGGGGCCCCTCGCCGGCCCAGCGCGCGGAGCGGGCCGCGCCGGAGGGTTCCCTGGACACCCTCTACGCCCTCGCCGCGGCCGCCGTGGTCACCGGGCCGGCCGTGCTCGACGCGGTGCGCTGGGGCTGCCCCGTGGTCACCGACCCCGCGACGGCCGCGGCCCTCTCGGTGCGCGCGGACGAGCACGTGCTGGTCGCCACCGGTCAGGACGTCGTCCCGGCCCTGCAGCGGCTGGTCGAGGACGAGGCGACCGGGGCCCTCCTCGCCCGCGCGGCGGTCCGCGCCGTCGCCGACCGCCGCCCGGACGCAGCGGCGGCCCACCTCGCGACCGCGCTCGGCTTCGACGTGGCAGCCCCCGCAGGACCGGCGGCCGCGGCGCTGGTCGACGCACTCGACGCGCTGGGCGCACCCGCGGGCGCCCACATCAGGGCGCGTGCCCAGGAGTTCACCGCTGCACTACCCGGTGCGACCACCTTCGGGTGGCGGCCGGACGAGGAGGACCAGTGAGCAGTCCGGACCCGACCGGCGACGAGGCCGTGCGCGCCCTCGTCGACGCCGCCCCCGACCCGTCCCCCGAGCCCTCGCCCGAGCCCTCGCCCGAGGTGCGGTCGGCCGGCGGCGCCGCCCCGTCGGCGGGTGCGGCGGCGGAGCCCCGTCGCGACCTGGGGGACACCGCCCGCCGCGTCCTCGCGCCGGTGGCCGGACGGGTCCGGCGCGCCGGGCGGTCCTCGGCGCGGCGCTACCTCGGCCCGGTCTACCAGCGCGGCACCGCCGCCCTCCGCGACCGGCTGGCGCTCATGGTCCGGGACGCCGTCGACGGCGACCCGGCCGTCGCCGAGGTCCGCCACCTGGCCGGCCGCGGCGCCTTCGACCTGCAGTCCCAGCGGGAGCGCTCGGAGAGCGCCCGCGTCGACCGCGTGAACAGCGAGCTGCTCAAGGCCGAGGTGCGCCACCTGCAGCACCGCCTCGAGGAGCTGGGCATGGCGTTCGCACCGGGCACCGGCATCGAGGGGGCGGGCGCCCGGTTCGCGGAGCTGCGGGAGGCCGTGCACGCCCTCGAGCGCCGGATGCGCAACCTGTCGCTGCCCGGTGCCCTGCCGGCGGCCGGTCAGGCACCGACCGCCGCCGCGGTCCCCGACACGGCGCCGCCGCGACCGGCCGCCGAGACGCCCGCGCAGCTGAGCTCCACCCTGTTCGACTACGTCGGCTTCGAGCGCCGCTTCCGCGGCGACCCCGACGCCATCCTGGACACCCTGGTCGACCGCTACGGCGACGAGCTGCTGGACCACCAACCCGTCGTGGACATCGGCTGCGGCCGCGGGGAGCTGCTGGGCCGGCTCGCCGAGCGCGGTGCGCACGTGATCGGCATCGAGCCCGACCCGGGCATGGCCTCGGAGGCGCGGGCCCGCGGCATCGAGGTGCACGAGGACCTCGCCGGGCCGTGGCTGCGGGCGGCTGCGGACCACTCGCTGGGCTCGATCATCACCACCCACGTGCTCGAGCACCTCGAGCTCGACGACCTGATCGAGCTGCTCGAGCTCGCGGTCACCAAGCTCCGGCCCGGTGGGGTGTTCATCAGCGAGACGCCGAACCCGGCGTCGCTGATCGTGCTGGGCAACTCCTACCTGCTCGACCCGACCCACGTTCGCCCCCTGCACCCCAGCCTGCTCAGCTTCCTCTGCGAGAACGCAGGCTTCCGCGACGTGCGGCTACGCTTCTTCTCGCCCGCCGAGGGCTACCACCTGCGACCCGTGCCGGTCGCCGGGGACGAGGAGGCGCCGGGCGTGCGGCAGGTCGCCGACCACGTCAACGCCGCCTTCGAGCAGCTGAACACGGTCCTGTTCGGGCCCCAGGACTACGCGGTGGTCGCCCGGACGCCCTGACCCCACCACGACAGCCGCGCAGGAGGACCGATGACCGCCACCGAGCAGGTCAGGCAACCCGACGCCGGCCCCGCCGACGCCGTCCCGGCGCCCCGGCGGCGCGGGGGGGCGGTGCTGGGCCTGTCGGTGCTGGCGGCCGTCCTCCCCTTCGTGGCCGCCGCGGTCCGCGTCCTCACCGGCCGCGGCGACCTGCAGTTCGCCGGCGACCAGGCGCTGATCGGGCTGGCCGTCGACGAGGCCTCGCGCGCCGCGCAGTTCCTCGGGCCCTACTCCCGCTACGGCTGGGCGCACCCCGGCCCGTCGTGGTTCTACGCGATGGTGCCCGGCTGGGAGGGCCTGGGCCGGGACGACGCGGCCCTGGTGGCGGCCAGCCTGTCGGTGCACGCCGCCCTCGCCGCGGGCGTCGTGCTCGTCGTGCACCGCCGGGGCTCGCTGCTGCGCGCGCCGCTGACGGCGGCGGTGCTCGCCGTCCTGGTCATCCGGCTGCCGGCCTCGTTCTTCGTCGACGTGTGGAACCCCTTCGCGCTGCTGCTGTCCACCGTCCTGCTGCTCGCCCTCGCCGGCCGCGCCGCGCGCGGGCGGTGGAGCACGCTGGTCTGGGTGGCCGTGGTCGGCAGCTTCCTGGTGCAGACCCACGTCGGCACCGTGCCCCTGGTCGGGCTGGTCGGGCTGGTGGCCGTGGCCGCCACCCTGTCCGGCCGGCGGCGGCGCGCCGTGGCCGACCGCGCGGGGCGGGCCGGCCTCGTGGTCGCGGCCGTCGTCCTCGTGGCGATGTGGGTGCCCCCGGTCGTGCAGCAGCTGACCGCGGCGGCCGGTACCGGGAACCTCGCCCAGCTGGCGGACTTCTTCACCAGCAGCGAGGGCGGGGGCACTTCGCCCACCTGGGGGCAGTCGCTGGACGCCGTTGGACGGGTCCTGGGGATGGCGCCCTTCGGCTGGGGCACCGGACCGCTGGAGATGGACCTGTCCTACCGCTCGCCGGCGCTCGTCGGCGGCCTGGTGCTGCAGGTCCTCGCCGTCCTCGTCCTGCTCGGCCTCGCCCGGCGCGTCCGGTCCGCCGAGGCCGGGTGGTCGGCGGTCGCGGTCGGCGCGGCCCTGGTCGCCGGGGTCGCGTCGGTGCACACGGTGACCGGTCAGGTGTACTGGTACCTCGTGGTGTGGGTGGCGGTGCTGCCCGCGGCGACGGTGCTGTCGGCCGTCGTCCTGGCCGAGGACGCACTCGTCCGCACCCGCTCCGCCGGTGAGCCGCACCGCCGGACGGTCCTGGCCGGGGTCGCGGCCGCGGCGACGGTCCTCCTGGTGGCCGGCTCGGTGGCCGGCGCCGGCTGGTCGCTGGTGCGCGCGGTCCCGGGGCTGCCCGACTCCGGTGGTGTGCACGGCGTGCTCGCCGACCTCGCCGGCCGGGTGCCCCTGGACGGCGACGGACGCACCGTGCACGTGGAGATCGCCACTCACGAGCTGTGGCCGGTCGCCACCGGCGTGGCCGGGGAGCTGGCCGCCGGGGGCTGGACCATCCAGGTCTCCGCGGACTCGGCCGACCTGTTCGGCGCGGACCGCGTGGGCGACCCGGCCGACGCCGACGCGGTCGTCGTGGTGGTCGCCTCGGGCCAGCCGGCGCCGACCCTGGACGTCCCGCTGCAGGCCGTCGGCACGGTCCCCTCCGAGCTCGGTCCGGTCGACGTGCTGGTCGGGGCGCGCGGCTGAGCCCGCCGGCTCAGCGCTGCACGACCGCGCCGGTGCTCCGGACCCAGGTAAGGCTCCCCCGCTGGAAGTCCGAGCGCCGGCCGCCGGGCACGTCGTACTCACCCGACACCGGCAACCCGAGCGGCCCGGACACCCCGCCGCCGCGCTGGTAGGCCACGCCGATGCTGCCCTGCACCTCGTGCGCCCCGGTCGACGGGGACCAGTAGACCGCCCCGCCCTGGAAGTCCACGCCGGTGCCCCGGTTGCCCGGGAGCGCGTACTCGGTGGACGTCGGGTAGCCCAGCGGGCTCGACGGCCCGCCCATGCCCCACCAGCGGTCGAGGATCCCGCCCAGCAGCAGGTGCGCCCCGGTCGACGGGGACCAGAAGACCGCCCGTCCACCGTTGAAGGTGTTGTACCGGCCGACGCCGTCGGCCGCTGGCGTCTCGCTGCTCGTCGGGAACAACCCGGCGGCCACGCCCCCGGCGGCCAGCCAGGCCTCGCGGATCGTGCCGTGCAACTCCTGGGAGCCACCCCCGGGGGACCACACGACGGTGCCGCCGCGGAACTCCTGGACCGAGGCGCCGCCGGCGTAGGCCTCGTCGGAGACCGGCAGCCCGAGCGGGCCGGACGCGCCGCCGCTGACCACCCAGCGGTCGAGGTTGCCGCCCACGACCGCGTGGCCACCACCGGCCGGTGACCAGGCCAGCGCGCCCCCGGTGAACAGCTGCACCACGGACCCGTCCGCCGCCGACACCGGGTCAGCGGTCGGCCGCAGGGCGGAGGCCTCCGCACCGCGGGCCTGCCACAGCTGCAGCACCGCCCCCGTCACCGGGTGACCGCCGTGCTCCGGGGTCCACACGACGACCCCGTTCTGGAACCGCTGCAGCACCGCACCACCCGCCACGGTCTCCCCCGCGGTCGGGTAGCCGAGCGCGCCCGCCTCCCAGCGGTTGCGGGCCCATGCCTCGCGGACCCCGCCCCACACGAGCTGCGCACCGGTCGACGGCGACCAGTACAGCGACGCGCCGGAGGTCGAGTGCACGTACCGGCCGACGCCGTCGGGTGCGGTCAGCACGTCGGTCGAGGGCAGGAAGGGCCCGTCGGCGCCCCCCAGCAGCAGCCAGCGGTCCCGCACCGGTGCGGTCACCGCGTGCACCCCGCCGGCCGCCGACCACACCAGGGTGCCGCCCTGGAACTCCTGGGTGATGCCGCCCGACCGGTAGACCTCGCCGGCCAGCGGGTAGCCCAGCACCCCCGCCTCCCACCGCCGTTCGGCCCAGGCCTGGCGCAGGGCACCCCAGACCACCTGCGCACCCGTCGCGGGCGTCCAGTAGACCGACCCGCCCCGGTCGAAGTGGTTGTAGTGCCCGACCCCGTCCGGCGCCAGCGTCTCGTCCGTGGTCGGTGCCCCGAGGGCCGCCGGCCCGCCTGCGGCCAGGTAGCGGTCGAGGATCGCGCCCCACAGCACGTGCACGCCCGCGGCCGGCGAGCTGAACATCCGCCCGCGCTGGTAGGCCTGCCAGGTGACCCCGGACTCGGTGACCAGGCCGCCGACGGCCGACCCCAGCGAGGCGCGCAGCGCGGCGTCCCCCGCGTACCGCGAGGCGATGGTCGGCACCGACGCCGCGTCCACCAACGCGGCCACGCGGGAACGGATCGGACCGAGCTGCGCGTAGCCGTACTGCCCGGGGCAGGACGTGCTGCCCACGTCGCGGTGGCCGAAGATCGTCGGCAGGGTCACCCGGACGCCGGCAGCGTAGCGGGAGGTCCCGCCGCCCCCCGACGTCAGCGTCGTCGTCCCCCGCGGGTCCACGCCGTAGAGCTCGAACTTCCACGCGATGATCTGCGCGACCGCCTCGACCATGGCCGGGGTCGTGGGGGCGGTGTCGTAGTTGCCGAGCATCGAGACGCCGAAGGTGCCGCTGTTGAAGCCGCCCGCGTGGGCGCCGACGACGGTGCTGGCCAGACCCCCGTAGCGGCCCTCCCACAGCCGGCCGTACTTGTCGACGAGCACGTTGTAGCCGATGTCGCCCCAGCCGCGGCTGACCGCGTGGTAGCGGTAGATCGACCTCAGCATCGCGGGGACCTGGTCGGCGGTGTAGTCGTTGGTGTCGGCCGTGTGGTGCAGCGTCGCGGCCCGGATGGTGGAGGCGTACTCGGGGTCCCAGGTCCGGATCGACTCGTCGGCCCCCCACTGGGCGCGGGAGTAGACGGCCGGCATCGCGCTCGCGGCGTGCGCGGTCGCCTGCGCCGCGGGTGCGGTCAGGGAGTCGTCGGCCGGGCTGGAGCCGGGGTCGACCAGGTCCAGCACCACGTCGGTCGGCCGCGCGCCGGACCGGGTGACCAGCTCGGCCTCGACCCCCGTGCTCGGGCCGGTCCACAGCGGCGCGGTCCCGCCGCGCAGGTCGCCCCCGCCGTCGGTGCCGCCGTCGGTGTCCGCGTCCTCCACGCCCACCTGGGTCCACCCGCCCCAGACGCCCTCGCTGTCCTGCACCCTGATCCGGACGACGGTGTCGGTGACGCCCGGATCGGGGGCCCAGGTGACACCCACGAGGGAGAACGGGTCGGTCGAGGTCTGCTGGACCGTCAGCACGGGGGTGTCCTGCGGCACCCCGGGCACCGGGTCGCTCGTGCCCGCGACGACGTCCGCCTCGGCGGCCGGTGCCGCCACCGAGCCCATCTCGACCTCGGCGGAGGAGGTCTCGACCGGGACGGCCTCCGGGGCGGGGGCCGCGTAGACGGGGAGCACGAGGAAGGTGCCGCTGAAGGCGGTGAAGGCGAGCAGGCCTCCGACGAGACGGCGCACTGGATCTCCTCCGGGGGGTTCGGTTCCGGGGCGGGCACCGCCCCCACCCCTCCACCATCGACAGGTTGCGGGGGGCCCTTGAGCCGTCGGCTGCGGTCGGTCGAGGCGCCGGGCACGTATCGTTGCCGGGCGACCCTGCCCGTCACCCACGGGCGCCGACGACACCGAGGGAGCACCCGTGGACGACGTGGACGCCCCGCGCCCGCTCCCGGCGCGGCTCGACCCACGGGCCGGGCGCCCGGGCCGCGACCC
>NZ_JAMXRZ010000164.1 GCF_024124375.1 Klenkia sp. PcliD-1-E | reverse complement strand
GTCGGCCGACGCAGCGCGCGGCGGGAGCACGGCCCGCAGCGCGGCGAGCAGCGGCTCGACGGCCGGCTGCTGGGCCAGGGCGACGTCGTCGGAGGACACCGCGACCGGCACCCCGGACTGGGCCAGCGCGCGACGCACCGGCCCCAGCGCCGCCGACCCCCGCACGACCACGGCCATCCGCGACCACGGCACCCCGTCGAGCAGGTGGGCCCGGCGCAGGGTGTCCGCCACGTGCGCGGCCTCGACGGCGGGGGTGTCGAAGACGTGCACCTCGACCGAGCCGGCCGGGGTGCCCTCCGCGGGGGTCAGCCGGCGGTGCTCCCAGGGGCCGGGCAACCCCTCGGCGACCCGGCGGCTGACCCGCAGCAGGTCCGCGCCCGACCGGCGGCAGGTGCCCAGCGCGACCCGGTCGGCGGGCCGGCCGTCGACGTGCCGGAAGCGGTCGGGGAACTCCAGCAGCCCACGGGGCTCGGAGCCCCGGAAGGCGTAGATGGCCTGGTCGGGGTCGCCGACGACCACCAGGTCGCGCCCGCCGCCGGCCAGCAGCTGCAGCAGCTCCACCTGCGCCGGGTCGGTGTCCTGGTACTCGTCGACGAACAGCCAGCCCGCGCGGGCCTGCTCGGCGCGCAGCAGCGCGTCGTCGGCACGCAGTTCCTCGATGGCCTCGCGGACCAGCTCGGCGGGGTCGAACCCGCTGCCCGAGCCGCCGAAGAGCGTCTCGAAGGCGGTGACCTCGGCGTACTGCCGGGCGAAGCGGGCGGCGGCGACCCAGTGCGGCCGGTCGTGCGCGCGGCCGAGCTCGGCCAGCCGCTGCGGTGCCAGGCCCCGCTCGGTGGCCCGCAGCAGCAGCTCGCGCAGCTCGCGGCGGAACCCGGCGGTGCCCAGCGCGGGGTGCAGGTCGGCCGGCCACCGCACGCCGTCGTCCTCGGCGTCGCCGGCGAGCAGCCGGCTGACCGTGAGGTCCTGCTCGGCGGCGGTCAGCAGCCGGGGCGGCGGGTCGCCGCGCAGTGCCGCCGCGCGGTGCAGCACGCCGAAGGCGTAGGAGTGGAAGGTGCGCGCGACCGGCTCGCGGACGGTGCGGCCGATGCGCGCGGTGATCCGGGTGCGCAGCTCGGCGGCGGCCTTGCGGCTGAAGGTGAGCACCAGGACCTGCTCGGGGTCGTGGCCGGCCTGGATGCGGGCCGCCACCGCCTCCACGATCGTGGTGGTCTTGCCGGTGCCGGGCCCGGCGAGGACCAGCAGCGGACCGCCCGGGTGGTCGACGACCGTGCGCTGGGCCGCGTCGAGGACCGGGGGTGCCGGCGCGGCCCCCGACGGCAGGACGAGCCGGTACTCCGGTTCGGCGGTGGCCACCGCACCCGTGCCTGCTGCGCTCATGGCCCGATGACACCACGGGGGTCCGACAGGACCGGTGCACCGACCTCAGTCGTCGGGCCAGAGCACCGCGGCGAGGTCCACCCGCTGGCGGCGGACCGGGACCCCCTCGGCCGCCAGCAGGGCCAGCTGCCGGGCGCGGACCGGTTCGGCGGCGCTGCCGTCGGCCCGCACCACGCGGTACCAGGGCACCGCTGCGCCACCCTGGGACAGCGCGCGGGCGACCCGCCGGGGTCCCACCCCGACCAACCGCCCGACCGCGCCGTACGTGCTGACCCGCCCGGCCGGGATGGACTCCACGACGTCGTAGACCGCCTCGTCGACGTCCGCGGGGGCGCGGTCCGGGCCCGGGCGGGCCGCCCCGGTGAGGTGGTCGCTCCGCACCGGGCCGGCCCCGTGGGTCAGTTGTAGTTGCTGTTGGTCAGCCACCAGTCGTAGAGGGCGGCGACCTCGGCCTGCGTCGAGCCGGAGAGCCGGACGATGCCCTCGGTCAGGTACTCGTCGTCGGTCCACGCGATGAACACGTAGCCCTCGGGCGAGATCCCGCAGCCGACCTGCCCGCCGGGTACGCCGCCGGCGGTCCAGGTGCCGCTGCCGACCGCCGTGCTGCAGTCCTGGCCGTCGGGGATGGGCTGCACGCCCAGCGCCCCGATGTCGGTGGCGAACACCGAGTCCAGCGTGGACTGGTCGTCGTAGAGGTAGAACCGAGCGGCGTCCGGGCCGGGCTGGGTGGTCGCCGGCCCGCACTCGGCGGCGGCCGTCGCGCCGTCGCTGGGCAGGTCGATCGGGCCGCAGTCGGTGAAGTCGGTCGGCAGGATCGACAGCAGGTCGTCCTCGCTGCCGCTGCTGGAGCTGGAGGAGGTGGTGCTCTCGCTGGAGGAGGTCGTCGCCTCCGAGGAGGAGGACGACGAGGACGAGGTCGTCGTCGCCGCCGTGCTGGTGCTGGCGGTGTTGTCGGAGTCCCCGCCCTGGGTGAGCACCACGACCAGGACGACGGCGATGATGATCACCAGGGCGGCGACGCCGCCGATGACCAGGCCCTTCCTGTTACCGCCCGAGCCGCCGGGCTGCCCCCCGTAGGGACCGCCGGGGCCACCGGGTCCACCCGGGCCACCGGGTCCGCCGTAGCCGGGGCCGCCCGGGCCGGACTGCCCGTAGCCGGGCTGGCCGTACCCCGGCTGCCCGTAGCCGGGCTGACCGAACTGCTGCGTCGGCGGCTGCTGGCTGCCCCACCCACCCTGACCGGGACCCTGCTGACCGGGACCCTGCTGACCGGGACCCTGCGGCCCCTGGCCCGGCTGGCCGGGGCCGGGCTGCCCGAACTGCTGGGTGGGCTGCTGGCTCCCCCAGCCGCCCTGCTGGCCCGACCCCTGCTGGCCGAACACCTCGGTCGGCTGCTCGCCGCCCGACTGCTGGCCGTACGGCGGTTGCCCGCCCTGCGACGGGTTGCCGTAGGGCGGCTGACCCTGGGGCGGCTGGCTCATGGGGAGGACCTCCATGTCGTGCGGACTCTGCCGCACCGGATCGTAGGGCCGGTCAACCACATCGGCCCGACGGGATGATCACGACCCGGTCACGGACGGTCACGCGCGACGGCCGGTCAGCGCGAGCAGCCGCACCAGCGGGTCGGCGTCCCCGGGCACGTCGACGGGCGGCCCGGCCGGGCCGGGGAGGGCGGCAGTCCCCAGCCGCTGCACCGTGGCCAGCCCGGCGTCGACGAGCTCGGCGTCCAGCCGGGTGTCCGCACCGGTCGCCCGCGCGAGGTCCCACGCGTGCACCGTCAGCTCCGTGGTCAGCGCGGCGAGGTGGTCGGCGGCCGGGCCGACGCCGGAGGGCTGCAGCACCACCCCGTCGAGGACCCCGGGCTGGGCGAGCGCGGTCAGCGCGGTGTCTGCGGCGTCCTCCCACGAACCCAGGGGGTCACCGGCGAGCAGGTCCTCGGTCCCGGAGGGGACGTCGTCGCCACGCCCGGCCAGCAGGCCGGGGAGGGCACGCTGCCCGGCGACCAGGTGGGCGACCAGGTCGGCGACGTCCCACCCCGGCAGGGCCACTGCGTCCCACTGCTCGCGCTCGACGGCGTCGACGAGGTCGGTGACCTGGGCCTGGGCGCGCTGGAACAGGGCCAGCAGCCGGGCGTGCTCGGAGTCCACGTCCTGAGTCAAACGCAGACGGGACCGGGCCCGCAGGCCCGGTCCCGTCGGTGGTGCACCGTGCGTCAGTAGGTGGGCAGCGCCTTGTCGATGCGGGTGGCCCACGCGGTCACGCCGCCCTGCACGTGCACGGCGTCCTTGAAGCCGGCCGCCTTCACCGCGGCGAGCGCCTCGGCCGAGCGCACCCCGGTCTTGCAGTGCAGCACGATCGGCTTGTCCTGGGGCAGCGAGGACAGCGCCCGGCCGGACAGGATCTCGTCCTTGGGGATGAGCTTCGCCCCGGGGATGGACACGATCTCGTACTCGTTGGGCTCGCGGACGTCGATCAGCTCGAAGTCCTTGCCGGCGTCCATCATGTCCTTGAGCTCGTCGACGGTGATCGTCGAGCCCGCGGCGGCCTCCTGGGCCTCCTCGCTGACCACGCCGCAGAACGCCTCGTAGTCGATGAGCCCGGTGATGGGCTCGCCCTCGGGGTCCTTGCGCACCTTGATGGTGCGGAAGGTCATCTCCAGGGCGTCGTAGACCATCAACCGGCCCAGCAGCGTCTCGCCGATGCCGGTGATGAGCTTGACCGCCTCGGTGGCCTGGATCGCGCCGATGGTCGCGCACAGCACACCCAGCACCCCGCCCTCGGCGCACGAGGGCACCATCCCGGGCGGCGGCGGCACCGGGTACAGGTCGCGGTAGTTGGGGCCGTGCTCGTCCCAGAACACCGAGACCTGGCCGTCGAAGCGGTAGATCGAGCCCCACACGTAGGGCTTGCCGAGCAGCACGCACGCGTCGTTGACCAGGTAGCGGGTCGCGAAGTTGTCGGTGCCGTCGACGATCAGGTCGTACTGGCTGAAGATCTCCTCGACGTTGGAGGAGTCCAGCCGCACCTCGTGCAGCCGGACGTCGACCAGCGGGTTGATCTCCTTGATGGAGTCGCGGGCGCTCTCGGCCTTGGACCGGCCGACGTCGGACTGGCCGTGGATGATCTGGCGCTGCAGGTTGGACTCGTCGACCACGTCGAACTCGACGATGCCGAGCGTGCCCACACCGGCGGCGGCGAGGTACATCAGGGTCGGCGATCCCAGGCCGCCGGCGCCGACGGCGAGCACCTTGGCGTTCTTGAGACGCTTCTGCCCGTCCATCCCGACGTCGGGGATGATCAGGTGGCGGCTGTAGCGGCGGACCTCGTCGATCGACAGGTCGGCGGCGGGCTCCACCAGGGGTGGCAGCGACACGTCGGGCTCCTCGCGTTGCGGTTACGTCGTCCTCACGAGCGCCAACAGCGTGCCAGGCGTCCCTCTTCCCGCGTCAGGCGCCGCCGGTCAACCTCCTGCGCACCGCTCCCGCCCGGGCCCGGAGCGACCTCCTCGCCGGCGTGCCCGAGCGCATCACGACCAGGTCGCCGTGCGTGCCGTAGCCGAGGACGTCGTCCCCCCACGGCGTCCCGTCGAAAGTGACCAGCCACCACGCACCCCTCGCGGGCACGACCGCGGGGTGCGGGATGTTGGAGCCGTACGGGGCCTGCAGCAGACCGCGTTCCCGCAACTGTGCGTCGTAGACGGGGTAGGTCCGCGCGTCGCCGTCGCTGGCGAGGAGGTACCAAGCGTCGCCGAACCGCTGCCACACCGTGCCCTCGGTCTGGGTCCGCGCCGGATCGGCGCCCACGCGGCGCAGCCCGCTCAGCGGGTCGGCGTCGTCGGTGGCGGCGAGCGCGGGGTGGAACTCGTAGCGCGGGGGGCCGAAGGACGGGCACTCCACGAAACCGAGGTGCCACCGGCCACCGACCCGGGCCAGCGTCGGGTCCCACGCGCTGACCTCGGTGGGCAGGTCGATCCGCTCGCTCTCCAGGACGTGCGTCCCGGCGAGGACGTCGACCGCTGTGCGGGTGGCGCGGACGTGCACCCCGCGCTCGGTGTCGTGGTCGCCCCAGGAGGAGACGAGCACCGTGGCCACGCCGAGGTCCTCGTCGACGACGACGTGGCCGGCGTGGTCGCCGAGCACGAGGCCGTCGCGGCGGAAGAACAACTCCCCCACCTGCTCGAGACCACCCGGGTCAGCGGGGTCCATCGCCCACACGCCCCAGTGCGCCTGCTGGAAGAAACCGAGCCCGGCGCAGGTCATGGTGACCAGCAGCCGCCCGTCGCGGACGTACGGGCTGCCGTCGGTGCGGGTGACCACCTGGGGGTCGCGGACCCCTGCCGCACCGAAGGATCCGGCCAGTACGTCCGCGAGCTCGACAACCCCCGCGCCGTCGGCCTCGACCACGAAACGCAGGCCCGCCAGGACGTCGGAGCGACGGAGGTCGGCCACCCGGCGGACGCCGTCCCGCTCGGTCGCCAAGGGCTCCCAGCTGCCCTCGTCGTCGGACCCCGCAGGCGAGGTCAGCACCGTCACCTGGTTCTCGTTCGCCACGATGGCCACCCGTTGGGCGGTCGCCGACGGCAGCGGCACCTCCAGGACCCGGACGCCCGCCACCTCGACCACCCACCGATCGCCGTCCGGGGGGCGGCGCAGCAGTACCGACCCGCCGGGTCCGGCCACCCCGAGCGCCAGACCGGCACCCGGGTCGATTCGCGCGACGTCAGCGGTCACCGCCCAGAAGGGCGCCGGCGGCGCGGGCCCGAGGTCGTTGCGTTCCCCGGCGGGGAGCGTCGTGCGCCCGGGCCGGTGGACCCGGCCGAACGAGGACACCAGCGCCCGCGGTCGGGACCGGTGGACCTCGGTGAAGGCCAGCCGGAGCGGATCGGTCACGGGTAGGGCCAGGCGTTCTTCGCGCAGCCCTGCAGGCCCAGGGTCTGCTGCTGCATGACCGGGGCGAGCTGCCCCGGCCCCGGGCAGCTCTGGTGGCCGTTGCCCAGGGCGTGCCCGACCTCGTGGTTGACCACGTACTGCCGGTAGGTCGCGATGTCGCCGGCGTAGTCGGGGACGGCGGTCTCCCAGCGGGCGAGGTTGATCACGGCCCGCTCGCCGTACCGGCAGGAGGTGTAGCCCCCGGTGCCCACGCCGGGGCAGTAGATCTCCATGCTGCCGGGGCTCACCAGGCTGACCCGGAAGTCGTAGTCACCGGCGGCGGCCTCGGCGGCGCCGACCCGCTGGAAGCTCATCGCGCCGTCGTGGCCCCACGACCGGGGGTCGCCGAGCGTCGCCTCGACGGCCGCGGCGAACCCGGGGCCGTCCACCCCGATCCCGTCCTCGACCTCGACCACGAAGCGCCGCAGCGGTCCGGCGCCGTAGACCGCGGACGTCCCGTCCACCACGCTGACCGTCCCGGCCCCGGTCTCGGTGTAGGTGGCCGGCGCGGTGGTCTCGACCAGGTCGGTGGGCTGCCCCTCGCCCTCGGCCGGCGCCGAGGGCTGCGCGAGGACGGCGGCCGGCGGGCTCGCCGAGGCGGTCGACGCCGGCGCGGCGGGCGTGGGCGCCGACCCGGTCACCGAGGTCGCCCCGCCGGTCGACCTGCCCACGCTGGTCCGCG
>NZ_JAMXRZ010000163.1 GCF_024124375.1 Klenkia sp. PcliD-1-E | reverse complement strand
TGGCGGCTCCCGCACCGGGCCCCGGCCGACGTCGTCGCCGGGGCGCTGGTCGTCCCGGGCGAGGTCGACCTGTGGCTGCGCGTCGGCTGCACGGCGGCCGGCTGGGCCCGCGCCCTGCACACCTCCTGACCAGGGGTGACCGGCCCCCTCCGGTCACCCCCCATGCCTGCGCCGCGGCCCCCCACCGCGGTCGCGGGCGCTCCACCCCGGCCCCGGACGCCCCTTCCCCCCTGAGGTGCGTCCGGGGCCGGGCCCTACCCGCAGACCCGGTCGACGAGCGCCTGCAGCCGCCCGCGCTGGGCGTCGGACAGCGGCAGGTCCACCACCGCGGTCTCCCCCGCCGCCACCACCGTCAGCGGGAACACGAAAGGCTTCTTCGTCTCGGCCAGCACGTGGGGGTCGCAGCTGGCCGGCCCGACGGTGAACGGCAGGGACAGCTCCTGCTCGTCGGTGCCCAGGGTCGCGGGCAGGCCGGGCACGACCGGTTCGAGCAGCACGCTGCGGCCCAGCGCCTCGACCCGCACCTCCCCGCCCTCGTCGACCCGGGTGAGGACGACGGTCCCGCGCACGTCGTCGCCGTCCTCCCCGGAGCCGCCCTCGGTGAAGCCGTCGACGGTGACCGCGACGTGCTCGGCCAGCCGCTGCGCCGCGCACTGCTCCGCGGCCACCAGGTCCATCGCGTCGCCGGCCAGCGGGACGACGACCTCCTCGGGCCCGGCGCCGCGGTCCAGCTGCACCCGCGCGCCGAGCGGGTGCACGTCGGCCGCGCAGTCGACCGCGCCGAAGGGCACCGGCAGGTCGATGGTCCGGCCGGGGGCGTACCGGGCGGTCTGCTCGCTGGGCGGCTGCTCGGCGAACGCGTCGCTGACCAGGGCGACGGCGGTGACGGTGACGGGCACGTCGCCGGTGTCGGTGAGCCGCACCTGCACCTGGCCGCCGAGGGCCTCGTCGGTGCGCAGCCGCACCACCTCGCCGGAGATCCCGGGGACCTCGGGGAAGGCGGCGGGGACCGGGGTCGGGGTGGCGGTCGTCGCGGTCGGTGCGTGGCCGGCGGAGCACGCCGCCAGGAGCAGCGCGAGGGCGGCGACGGCGACCGGCGCACCCCTCATGGACCGGCACCCTAGGACCGGAGTTCAAGTTGCGTGTGACAACCATCACCGGTCTAGGCTCGTCCACCGGGAATGCACAACCGCGACGCCGGTTGACCTCGAAGACTGCGGGCAGGTGCTGACCACCTGCCCCGAGCGACCGGAGACCGACGTGACCTGCCCGACCCTGCTCCACCGCCCCCGTGCGGAGGAGTCCGAGCGGTCGCGGTTGGGCACCCTGCTGGCCGGGCTGCGCGACGGCGAGGACGGCCGCTCCCAGTTCGCGCGCTTCGTGGCCGTCGGCGCGGTGTCCAGCCTGCTGTACGCCGTGCTGTTCGTGGCCCTCGACGGCATCGGCGACCAGCCGGCCAACCTGGTCGGCGCGGTCGGCTCGACGCTGCTGGCCAACGAGCTGCACCGCCGGCTGACGTTCCACGCCGGAGGCCGGGTCGGCTGGTTCACCGCGCAGTGGGAGGGCGGCGGCCTGGCCGCGGTCGGGCTGGTGGCCACCTCGCTGGCGCTGGCCGGGCTCGACGAGCTGGCCGGGGTCACCTCCTGGGAGGTGCAGGTGCTGCTCATCGGCGCGGTGACCGGCGCCATCGGGCTGTGCCGGTTCGCCGCGCTGCGGGCATGGGTGTTCACCACCAGGACCCTGCGCGGCGGTTGATCCGGCCGGTCCCGGACCGCGTTACCGTCGTCCGGTGACCGAGCCCGCGCCCCCGCCCACCGGGGTGCAGAGCCGCGCCCGGTACCTGCGCGAGCACCCGGCCACGCGACGCACGCTGCGGTGGACGCAGCGGGTGGTCGTCGCGGTCGTGGGGGCCACGCTCGGGGTGGTGCTGTTCGGCCGCGTCGAGGCACCCATCGGCCCCTTCGACGCCACCGTCGCGTTCACCCCGGCCGCGTCCGGCGGGGCGGAGGTGGAGATCCCGCCGCTGGGCGCCCTGGCGGTCGACGCCTACGACGGCCCGCTGCGGCTGGACGTGCAGCTGCGCCGGGTCGACGAGGCCCGGGTCCAGTCCCTCGCCTCCGACCCCACCCAGCTCGACGGCATCGTCGACACGGTCAGCGCCGACCTGCGGGCGGCCGTCGTCCGGCTGGCCTGGACCACCGCCGCGGCGGGCGCGGGCGGGGCGGTCGTGCTGTCGCTGGTGGTCCTCCGCCGGCGGCGGGAGCCGCTGGTGGCCCTCGGGCTGTCCGCCGCGCTCCTGGCCGGCACCGCGGGACTGGGGGCCGCCACCTGGCGACCGGAGGCCCTCTCGCAGCCGACCTACACCGGCCTGCTGGTCAACGCCAACAGCCTGATCGGCTCCGCGCAGGACATCGTGGCGCGCTACGACGCCTACCGCGCCTCGCTCGAGGACCTGGTCACCAACGTCAGCACCCTCTACTCCGCGGTGTCCACCCTGCCCGACCCCCGCCGCACCGCCGGCACCGTGGCGCTCCTGCACGTCTCCGACCTGCACCTCAACCCCGCCGGCGCGGACCTGGTCGAGCGGGTCGTGCAGCAGTTCGGCATCGACGGCGTGCTGGACACCGGCGACATCGTCGACTGGGGCAGCGCCGCGGAGAACCAGACCTTCAACTGGATCGGCACCCTCGGCGTGCCCTACGTCTACGTGCGCGGCAACCACGACTCCGCACTGACCGCCGCCGCGGTGGCCGCCCAGCCCAACGCCACCGTCCTCGACGACTCCTCCACCAGGATCGACGGCATCGTCGTCGCCGGCACCGCCGACCCGCGGTTCACCCCGGACAAGTCCGGCACGCAGGACGCCGAGAGCCTGGAGCAGTCCGGGGAGGAGCTGGCCGACTACATCGCCACGCTGGACCGCCCGCCGGCGATCGCCCTGGTGCACGAGCCACCCCAGGCCGAGCCGCTGGACGGCGTCGTCCCCCTCGTGCTGGCCGGGCACACCCACGAGCGCGACGTGTCGGTGATGGAGGAGGGCACCCGGCTCATGGTGGAGGGCTCCACCGGCGGTGCCGGGCTGCGCGGCCTGCAGGGCGAGGACCCCACACCGCTGAGCTGCACGGTGCTGTACCTGGACCGCACCACCGGCGAGCTCACCGCCTACGACGAGATCACCCTCGGTGGCCTCGGCCAGTCGGAGGTCACCATCCAGCGGACCTACACGGACCCGCTGCCGGTGGCCGACGAGGACGCGCCCGGTGCGCCGTCGGACGCACCCGTCCAGGGGCCGACCACCGCCCCGGCGCCGGTCACCGGCGCGGCGGTCCCCGCCCTGCCCACCGGCTGACCCCTACGCTTCCCGGCCATGACGCCCCCTCGCGCCGTCCGGTTCGCCGTCCCCCTGCTCGCCGCGGTCGCCGTGGCCGGCTGCTCGTCGAGCAACGTCTCCTGCTCCGGCAACTCGTGCACCGCCACGATCGAGGGCGAGGGCGCCGAGGCCTCCGTCCTGGGGACGTCGGTGGTCCTCGGCGGCGTGCAGGACGGCCGGGCCACCCTGTCGGTCGGGGACGCCCAGGTGTCCTGCGCGACGGGTGAGAGCGTCAGCGCCGGCCCCCTCTCGCTGACCTGCACCAGCGTCGAGGAGGGCCGGGTGGAGCTGACCGCCTCGCTCGGCTAGCGCGCGACGTCGACGACGACCCGCGTCGGGTTCGTCAGCGCCTGCACACGGAAGGGTCGCCGGGTGTCCAGGCCCACGTAGACCAGCGCCTGGCCCTCGAACACCGAGTCGTAGTAGACCGCCAGCACCGGGCCCTCGCCGGGGCCCTGGTAGGTGCCGCGGGCGACCTCGGTCACCCCCGGCGCCTCGTACGGGTTGGTGGTGCCGGTGAGGGTGACCCGGAGGAACGCCGTCCCCGCGAGCTCCACCGGCGTGCCGCTGCCGGCCTGCGTCGGCGCCTCGGCGTACCCGACGTCCCACCCGGGGACCGCCGTGCCGCTCAGCTCGAGCACGACGCGGTCGAAGCCGTCCTGGGCACCCTGCCGGACGTCGGTGACCACCGTCGGGCCCTCGCCGGCGACGGCGTCCGCGGTGGACGGGGACGTGTCGGCCGGGAACGGTGCGGCGTCGGTGACCTCGTCGACGGCGCCGGTCGTCGTCGACGGCACGGTCGTCGGCGGCACGGTCGTCGTCGGGGCGGCGGGGGCGCTGGAGGACGTGCTGGTCGACGCCGCCTCGTCGGTCCCCCCGTCCCCGCACCCGGTGAGCAGCACCAGCGCGGACAGCGGGACGGCGGCCAGACCGCGGGCGAGGGTTCCGGAGCGCATGCGGCCAGGGTGGCACGCACACCGGCCCAGGTGAGGGTGCCCTGCCGTTTGGCCGCCGTCCGCACCGGGGAGAGCTGCCCCCGGAAGATCCCCGACCGGAAGGCCCCCCGTGCTCGACGTCTGCGACCTGGTCCTCGAGGACCACCACACGATGCGCCGCCAGTTCGCCCTGCTGGACGACGTCTGGGACGACCCCCGGGCGCTGGGGATGGTCTGGAAGGGCCTGGCCCGGATGCTCGACGTCCACGCCGCCTGCGAGGAGGAGGTGTTCTACCCCTACCTGCTGAAGTACGGCGACTCCGGTGACGACGACTCCTCCGAGGGCGACGCCGTCGACGAGACCGACGACGCCATGGGCGACCACAACGAGATCCGCGACGCCGTCGCCAAGGCGAACGAGGAGGAGCCGGGCAGCGAGGCCTGGTGGGCCGCGGTGCGCAAGGCCCGCGAGGAGAACGACGACCACCTCGCCGAGGAGGAGCACGACGCGCTCCCGGACTTCCGGCGCAACGCCTCCGTGGAGCTGCGCACCGAGCTGGCGCTGCGCTGGCTGGACTGGCGCTACGCACACGACTCCGGCGAGGGCATCACCTACGACAAGGACCCCGAGGAGTACATCGAGCAGTACCGGTCCTCGCCGGCCGGCGACCCGGTGGACCACCCGGTGGACCAGTCGTCGGTCACCGCGCACTGACCCGTCCCGGTGACCCGCCGGGCCCCCTGTCACGAGGGGGCCCGGCGGGCATGTATGGTTCTCCCTGCCTCCAGCGAGCACGAGCCCTCATCGTCTAGTGGTCCAGGACGCCGCCCTTTCAAGGCGGTAGCACGGGTTCGAACCCCGTTGGGGGCACGCACCACCGGAAGTTCAGCAAGGCCCTGTAGCGCAGTTGGTTAGCGCGCCGCCCTGTCACGGCGGAGGTCGCGGGTTCGAGTCCCGTCAGGGTCGCCGACCGATGTCCACGGATGTCGGGCTGGGGCCAGGTAGCTCAGTCGGTACGAGCGCTCGCCTGAAAAGCGAGAGGTCGGCGGTTCGACCCCGCCCCTGGCCACCCCCGAGTCGCACAGACTCCGCACACGATCCCCACCGCCTGGCCATCAGGTCGCCGGGCACCGTCCTCCTCGACACCCCGAGGAGGACCCGTGGAACCCACCGATCCCCGCAGCACCGGCACCCGCCGCGTGCGCCTGGCGACCGCCGCGGTCGCCGGCGGAGCCCTGGTCGGCACCGGCGCGCTGGCCGTCGTCGTCGCCCAGGCCCACCCGGCCGCTGCCGCCGCCGAGGACACCGCACCGTCCGGCACGGAGAGCGGCAGCACCGCCGTCCCCGGCGACGACGACCGGCCCACCGCGCCGGTCGGCCCCACCGGCCCCACCGGCGGGGTCTCCGGCGGCCACGGCGGGCGGGCGCACACCTCGAGCGGGTCGTCGTGACCGCGCTCCGCGACGACGCCCCCACAGCGGGAGTCGCGACTGCCGACTGGACCGCCTGGACCTGCCGGGTCCGGGTTGCCGTCACCGACCCCGCAGCCCTGGACGCCGCCCGCGCCCTCGTGGCCGCCGAGCTGGACGCGGTCGACCGGGCCTGCAGCCGGTTCCGGCCCGACAGCGAGCTGGCCGCGGTGGACACGGCCGCCGGCCACTGGACCCCGGTCGGCCCGCTGCTCGCCGAGGCCCTGGCCGTCGCGCTGCGGGCTGCGCGGCTCACCGACGGGGACGTCGACCCCACGGTCGGCGGCGCCCTGCTGGCGCTGGGCTACGACCGGGACCTCGACCGCGTCGACCCCGGTGCCGTGCCGGCCGCGCTGGTCCCGGCCGCCGGCTGGTGGACCGTGGAGCTGGACGGCGACCGGGTGCGCATCCCGTGGGGCACCCGGCTCGACCTCGGCGCCACCGCGAAGGCCTGGACCGCCGACCGGGCCGCGGCCGCGGTGGCCGCCCGCACCGGCGCCGGTGCCCTGGTCTCGATCGGCGGGGACGTCGCCGTCGCCGGCCCCGCGCCCGAGGGCGGCTGGCGGATCCGGGTCGAGGACGTCGCCGGTGACCCCGACGCCCCGCCCCCGCCCGGTTCGGCCACCGTCTCCGTCGTGGACGGCGGGCTGGCCACCTCCGGCACGGCTGCCCGGCGCTGGCTGCGCGGCGGCGTCGAGGTGCACCACCTCGTCGACCCCCGCACCGGCCGGCCCACCGCCCCCGTCTGGCGGACCGTGAGCGTGGCGGCGGGCAGCTGCACCGACGCCAACACCGTCAGCACCGCCGCCGTCGTCCGCGGGCACGCCGCCCTGCCGTGGCTGCGCGAGCTGGGCCTGCCCGCCCGGCTGGTCACCGAGCACGGCGACGTCGTCACCTGCGGGGGGTGGCCGGCGTGAGCGTGCTCTCCGACGGCGCCTTCCTCTGGTACCTCAACCGGGCCACCGGCCTGGTCTCGCTGCTGCTGATGACGCTGGTCGTCGTGCTGGGGGTGCTGGTGCAGCGGCAGGTGCGGCTGCCCGGCCTGCCGCGCTTCGGCACGGTCGGCCTGCACCGCAACGTCTCGCTGGTCTCGGCGGTGCTGCTGGTCGTGCACGTGGTCAGCGCGGTGGTGGACAGCTACGTCAGCATCGGCTGGCTGGACACCGTCGTCCCCTTCGTCGCCGGGTACGAGAGCTTCTGGGTCGGCCTCGGCACCCTGGCGATCGACCTCACCGCGCTGGTCGTGGTGACCAGCCTCGTTCGCGGGCGGCTGCCCGTGCGGCTCTGGCGCGGGGTGCACTGGACCTCCTACGCGCTGTGGCCGCTGGCCTTCGTGCACGGCCTGGGCGCCGGCACCGACCTCGGCTCGGGCTGGCTGCTGGCCGGCGCGGTCGGCTGCGCGGTCGCCGTCGCGGTCGCCTCGACCGTGGCGGTCGCCGGCCGG
>NZ_JAMXRZ010000162.1 GCF_024124375.1 Klenkia sp. PcliD-1-E | reverse complement strand
GCGGTCGTCCGGGTGGAGCCTGGTCGTGGAGCTCGGCGCCGAGCCGCTGGCCTACGCCGTCCTCGTGCTCCGGGTGGCCGGCACGCTGTGGACCGCCGATGCCCTGCGGACGGGCGCGGTGGGCACGGTGACCCCGGTGCTGGCGACCACCCAGGCGGTGGTGCCCGGGCTCGTCGGGCTGGCGCTGCTCGGTGACCGGCTGCGGCCGGGCTGGGCGCCGGTGCTGGCCGTCGGGCTCGTGCTCACCGTCGCCGGGGTCGCGCTGCTGGCACGGGGGCACCGGAGCCGCTGACGCCGTACGGTCCGGGCGTGGACCGACCCCGGGTGGTGCTCAGCCGCCGGCTGCCGGACGCCGCGGTGCGGCTGCTGGACGGCGCCGCCGACGTCGTGCAGCCCGACGTGGACCGGCCGCTGGGGGCCGGCGAGCTGCGGGAGGCGGTGGCCGGCGCCGACGCGCTGGTCTGCCTGCTGCTCGACCGCGTCGACGACGCGCTGCTGGACGCCGCCGGCCCGCAGCTGCAGGTGGTGGCGAACGTCGCGGTCGGTCACGACAACGTCGACGTCGAGGCCTGCCGGCGCCGGGGCGTGCGGGTGACCAACACCCCGGGGGTGCTCACCGACGCCACCGCCGACCTGACCATGGCGCTGCTGCTGGGCATCACCCGGCGGGTGGGCGAGGGCGACCGGCTGCTCCGGGCGGGCCGGCCCTGGGGCTGGGACCTGGACTTCATGCTCGGCACCGGGTTGCGCGGGGCCCGCCTCGGCCTGGTCGGGTACGGCGCGATCGGGCAGGCGGTCGCCCGCCGGGCCGCCGCGTTCGGGATGCAGGTCGCCTACGCCGCCCGTCGTCCCGCCGGTGCCGGCGCCCCGGCCGCGGAGCACCTGCCGCTGGCGGACCTGCTGGCCGGCTCCGACGTGGTCTCCCTGCACTGCCCGCTGACCCCGGGCACCCGGCACCTGGTCGACGCCGCAGCGCTGTCGTCGATGCGGTCGAGCGCGTACCTGGTGAACACCGCGCGCGGGCCGGTGGTCGACGAGGCCGCCCTGGTGGGGGCGCTGGAGACCGGGGAGATCCGCGGCGCGGCGCTGGACGTGTTCGAGGACGAGCCGGCCGTCCACCCCGGGCTGGTGGGCCGCGACGACGTGCTGCTCACCCCGCACCTGGGCTCGGCGACCGTGCCGACCCGGGAGGCGATGGCGGTGCTGGCCGCGCGCAACGTCGTCGCGGTGCTGGCCGGGCAGGAGCCGCCGACCCCGGTGCCCTGAGCTCAGGCGGGGAAGCCCACCGCCACCTTCGCGGTGCGGCCGGCGTCCTCGACCAGGGCGACCAGCCGGCCGCCGGGGTCGACCGCGGCGTGCAGGCCGGGGGTGCCGGTGGCGGCGACCCGCTTGCCGTGGCCCAGGTCGACGGCCTCCGCGGCGTCCACCCGGCGCTCGGGGAAGACCGCGGTGGCCGCGGCGGTGAGCGGCACGAACCCGGGCCCGGCGCCGATCAGCAACGCCGCCGCGGCGGCCTCGACGGAGCGGGCGACCGCCTGGTCGAAGGGGCCCGAGCGGGTGCGGCGCAGCGCGGTGAGGTGGCCGCCGACACCGAGGTCGGCGCCGGCGTCCCGGGCGATCGCCCGGATGTAGGTGCCGGTGGAGCAGACCACCTCGACGTCGACGTCGAGGAGGTCCGCGGTGGGCCGGCGGACGTCGAGCACCGCCAGCGAGTGCACGGTCACCGCGCGGGGGGCGAGCTCGACGGCTTCCCCGGCCCGCACCCGGTCGTAGGACCGGACGCCGTCCACCTTGACCGCGCTGACCGACGAGGGCACCTGCTGCAGCGGCCCGGTCTGGCGCGCCAGCGCGGCCCGCACCTGCTCGTCGGTCAGCCCACCGGCCGGGGTGGTGGTGAGCACCTCGCCCTCGCGGTCGTCGGTGACCGTGGTCTGCCCGAACCGGACGGTGGCCGCGTAGGCCTTGTCGTTGCCCGCCAGGTGGCCGAGCAGCCGGGTGGCGGTGCCGACGCCGAGCACCAGCACACCGGTGGCCATCGGGTCCAGGGTGCCGGCGTGGCCGACCTTGCGGACCGACAGGGCCCGCCGGGCGCGGGCGACCACGTCGTGGGAGGTCATGCCGGGCTGCTTGTCGACCACCAGCAGGCCGGGCGGGACGTCGGCGTCGGGGCGACGGGGGCTCACCGGACCACCGTGGCACGGGTCCACCGGTCACCGGCCACCCGGGCCAGGACGGCGAGCAGCCGCAGCGCGATGAACAGCGTCAGCCCGGTCCACACCCCGGCCAGGCCCCAGCCGAGCGGCACCGACAGCAGCGACAGCGGCACGAAGCCGACCAGCGCCGACCCGATCGTGACCGTGCGCAGGTAGCCGACGTCCCCGGCGCCCATCAGCACCCCGTCGAGGGCGAACACCACGCCGGCCAGGGGCTGCATGAGCGCCAGGAACCACCACACGACGGCCGCCTGGGCCAGCACCGAGGGGTCGCCGGTGAACAGCGGGGCGAGGACCGGCCGGGCCAGCAGCAGCAGGACGGCGACCACCGCACCGGTGCCCAGCCCCCACCAGACCACGCGGACGGCGGCGGCGCGGGCGTCGGCGACCCGTCCGGCGCCGAGGGCCTGCCCCACGAGCGTCTGCGCGGCCACGGCGTAGGCGTCGAGCACCAGGGCCAGGAACAGCCACAGCTGGAGCGCGATCTGGTGCGCGCCGAGCTCGGCGGTGCTGGACCGGGCGACGACCGCGGCGGCGACGGCGAAGGCGCCCTGCATGACCGCGGCGCGCAGCAGCAGGTCCCGGCCGATGGTGAGCTGGGCGAGCACGGCCGGCAGCCGCGGCCGCAGCGGGACCCCCTCGCGGCGCAGCGCGGCCAGGAACAGCGCGGCCGACAGCGCTTGGCCGCAGACGTTGGCCACCGCCGAGCCCTCCAGACCCAGACCGGCGGGGTAGACCAGCAGCGGGTTGAGCACGAGGGAGACCAGGCTGCCGGCCACGACGAACCGCACCGGCCGGCCGAGCTCGGCGACCCCGCGCAGCCAGCCGTTGCCGGCCAGCGCGACCAGCAGCAGCGGCAGCCCCAGGCACGCCACCCGCAGCCAGCCCTCGGCGGCCTGCGCCACCGGGCCGTCGCCCCCGGCGAGCAACCGGGTCAGCGGGCCGGCGGCGAGCTGGAAGCCCAGCACGCCGAGCAGGCCGAGGCCCAGCGCCAGCCAGGTGGCCTGCACCCCCTCCCCCACCGCACCCGTGCGGTCCCCGGCTCCCGCCCGGCGGGCGGCCCGGGCCGTCGTCCCGTAGGCGAGGAAGTTCAGCAGCCCAGCGACCGGTGCGAGCAGGCCGCCACCGACGGCGAGCCCGCCGAGCTCGACGGTGCCCAGGTGGCCGATGACCGCGGTGTCGACCAGCAGGTACAGCGGCTCGGCCGCCAGCACCACCAGCGCCGGCAGCGCCAGGGCCGGGACCGACCGGGCCGGTCGCGCAGCGGTCACAACCGCTCACGGATCGCGGCCAGCGTGCCGTCCCGGTCGAGGGAGGAGGTGAACCCGGCGGCCATCCGGTGCCCGCCGCCGCCCAGCGCGGTCGCGACCGCGGCGACGTCGGTGGCTCCCCGGGAGCGCAGCGAGACGTTCCAGGCGCCGTCGGCGGTGCCCTTCAGCACGCAGGCGACGTCGGCCTCCTCCGCCGACCGCACCACGTCGACCAGGGCCTCGAGCTGGTCGACGGGCAGGCCGTGCGCGGCGGCCTCGGCGGCGGTCGCCCAGGTCCAGACCAGCCCGTGCCCGGTGGGGTCCAGCTGCGCGCGGCCCGTGGCCAGGGACAGCAGCGACAGCCAGCCGAAAGGGGCGGTGTCGAACAGCCGCTGGCTGATCCGCGCGTGGTCGATGCCGGTGGCCAGCAGCCGGGCGGCGAGGTGGTGCGTGGCCGGGGAGGTGTTGCCGAAGCGGAAGGACCCGGTGTCGGCCGCGAGCCCGGCGTACAGGCAGGTGGCCAGGTCGGTGTCCAGGTCGACGCCGAGGCCCTCGAGCAGGTCGGCCACGAGGGCGACGGTGGCCGCCGCGTCGGGGTCGACGAGCTGCACGCCGCCGAAGCCGGGGTTGGAGGCGTGGTGGTCCACGACCAGGGACGCGGGGGCGGCGGTGAGCAGCGGCCCGACCTCGCCGAGCCGGCGCAGGTCGGCGGCGTCCAGGCCGACCACCAGGTCGGGGTCGGCCGGCAGCTGCGTGGCGGGCACCAGCCGGTCGGTGCCGGGCAGCCAGGCCAGGGACGCGGGGAGCACGAACGCGCCGGGGAAGGTCGCGGTCACCTGCGCCCCACGCCGGCGCAGGCCCTCGGCCAGCGCGAGCGTGCTGCCGAGGGCGTCGGCGTCGGGTTGCACGTGCGCGCACAGGACGACGACCCCGCCGTCGTCGGCCGCCCGGGTCAGGACGGCGACGGCGGCGGCCAGGGCACCCTCGGGAGCCACCCGCTCAGGCGTCGGTGGGGCCGGGGTCGGCGTGCGGCACCTCGTCGGGCTCCTCGCCGGGCGAGCCACCGGCCACCGGGATGGCCGGGCCGCCGTCGGAGGGCTGGTCGGCGGCGACGGACGCCGCGTTCGCGTCGGTTGCGGGGTCGGCGTCGCCGGCCGCCCCGGTGCGGCCACCGGCCGTGGGGTCGCCGCCCGCGGGCTCGACGCGGCCGCCGAGGACGGCGGGGACCTCGGTGTCGTCGGGGCCCTCGCCCGGGTCGACGGCCTCGGTGCCGGGTTGCTGGCTCATCGGGTGCTCCCCTGCCGGTCCTCGGCGAGCACGTCGTCCTCGCCGAACCGGTCGTCGGTGTCGTCCGCGGTGTCGTCCAGCTCGTCGGTGTCGACGGCGGGCTTGCGGTAGGGGTCGGCGTCGCCGGCGTAGGCGGCACCGGCCCGGGCGCGGGCGAGCTCCTCGTCGGCGTGCCGGGCACGCTCGAGGGCCTCGTCGAGCTCGCGGGCGGTCTCGGGCACCGCGTCGGCGACGAAGGTCAGCGTCGGCACGAACTTGATCCCGGTCTGCTTGCCCACCGTGGAGCGCAGCACACCGGTGGCGCTGGCCAGCGCGGCCGCGGAGTCGGCCGCGGCCTCGGCGTCGCCGTAGACGGTGTAGTAGAGCGTGGCCTCGCGCAGGTCGCTGGTCACCCGCGAGTCGGTGATGGTCACCATCCCCAGCCGGGGGTCCTTGATCTGCATCTCGATCGTGGCGGAGACGATCTGGCGGATGCGCACCGCCAGGCGTCGGGCGCGGGCTGCGTCGGCCATCGGGTCCCCCTGCGGTTCGTCGGGTCAGGAATCGTCGGAGCTGATGAGCTGGCGGTGGGTCGACAGCAGCGTCAGCTCCGGGCGCTCGGCGAGCAACCGCTCGCAGGCGTCGAGGACCTCGCCCACCTGGGCGGCGTCCCCGGCGACGGTGGCGACGCCGACCTGCACGCGGCGGTGCAGGTCGGTGTCGCCGACCTCGGCGGCGGCGACCGCGTAGCGACGCCGCAGCTCGGCCACGACGGGCCGCACGAGCGAGCGCTTCTCCTTGAGGGAGTGCACGTCGCCCAGGAGCAGGTCGGCGGTGAGGGAGCCCGTGAACACGGACCCATCATCCGCCGACCTGCTCGAGCGGTCAGGCGCGGGGCTTCTCGCGCAGCTCGAAGGTCTCGATCACGTCGTCGACCTTGATGTCGTTGAACGACCCCAGGCCGATGCCGCACTCGTAGCCCTCGCGGACCTCGGTCGCGTCGTCCTTGAAGCGGCGCAGCGAGTCCACCGACAGGTTGTCGGCCACCACGGCACCGTCGCGGATGAGCCGGGCCTTGCTGTTGCGCACGATCGTGCCGCTGCGCACCAGCGAACCGGCGACGTTCCCGATGCGGGGCACCCGGAAGACCTCGCGGACCTCCGCCGTGCCCAGCTGCACCTCTTCGAACTCGGGCTTGAGCATGCCCTTGAGCGCGGCCTCGATCTCCTCGATGGCCTGGTAGATCACCGAGTAGTAGCGCACGTCGACGCCCTCGCGGTTGGCGAGCTCGGTGGCCTGGCCCTCGGCCCGGACGTTGAAGCCCAGGACGATGACGTCGTCGGCCAGCGCCAGGTCGATGTCGCTCTTGGTGATGCCGCCGACGCCGCGGTGGATGACCCGCAGCGACAGGTCGTCGCTCACCTCGATCTTCATCAGGGCCTCCTCCAGCGCCTCGACGGTGCCGGAGTTGTCGCCCTTGATGATCAGGTTGAGCTCGCGGCTCTCCTTCAGGGCGGCGTCGAGGTCCTCCAGGCTGATCCGCTTGCGCGCCTGCGCGTTCTGCGCGTTGCGGATGCGGGCCTGGCGGCGGTCGGCGATCTGCCGGGCGGTGCGGTCCTCCTCGACGACGAGGAAGGTGTCGCCGGCGCGGGGCACCGACGTCAGACCCACGACCTGCACCGGACGGGCCGGCAGGGCCTCCTTCAGCTTGTTGCCGTGCTCGTCGAGCAGCGACCGGACGCGCCCGTAGGCGTCGCCGGCCACGATCGAGTCGCCCTGGCGCAGCGTGCCGCGCTGGACCAGCACCGTCGCCACCGGGCCCCGACCCTTGTCCAGCTTGCCCTCGATGACCACACCCTGGGGGTCCTGCTCGGTGTTGGCGCGCAGGTCCAGGCTCGCGTCGGCGGTCAGCAGCACCGCGGCCTCGAGCTCCTCGAGGCCCTGGCGCGTGGTGGCCGAGACGTCGACGAACATCGTCTCGCCGCCGTACTCCTCGGCGACCAGGCCGTACTCGGTGAGCTGCTGGCGGATCTTGGCGGGGTTGGCCCCCTCCTTGTCGACCTTGTTCACCGCGACCACGATCGGCACCTCGGCCGCCTGGGCGTGGTTGAGCGCCTCCACCGTCTGCGGCATGACGCCGTCGTCGGCCGCGACGACCAGGACGACGATGTCGGTCACCTTCGCCCCGCGGGCTCGCATCGCGGTGAACGACTCGTGACCCGGGGTGTCGATGAAGGTGATCGGCCGCTCCTCGCCCTCGAGCTCGGTGACGATCTGGTAGGCGCCGATGTGCTGGGTGATGCCACCGGCCTCCTTGGCCACCACGTTGGTGTGCCGCAGGGCGTCCAGCAGCTTCGTCTTCCCGTGGTCGACGTGGCCCATGACCGTGACCACCGGCGGGCGGGCGCTCCAGTCGTCCTCGTCGCCCTCCTCGTCGCCGAAGGTGAGGTCGAAGGTCTCCAGCAGCTCGCGGTCCTCGTCCTCGGGGCTGACGACCTGGATGTCCCAGTCGATCTCGGCACCGAGCAGCTGCAGCGTCTCGTCGTTCACCGACTGCGTGGCGGTGACCATCTCGCCCAAGTGGAACAGGGCGGTCACCAGCGCCGCCGGCTGGGCGCCGATGCGCTCGGCCAGGTCGGTCAGCGACGCACCGCGCGGCAGGCGCACGGTCTGGCCGTTGCCGCGGGGCAGGCTGACGCCACCCATCGACGGCGCGGCCATGGAGTCGAACTCCTGCCTGCGCTGCTTCTTGCTCTTGCGCCCGCGGACCGGACCGCGACCACCCGGGCGCCCGAAGGCACCCGCGGTGCCCGCACCGGAGCCACCGCGACCGCGACCACGACCGCCGCCGCCCCCGCGGAAGCCGCCCGCGGGCGG
>NZ_JAMXRZ010000161.1 GCF_024124375.1 Klenkia sp. PcliD-1-E | reverse complement strand
ACCGCCGACCACCTGCGCCTGGACCCGGTCGTCGTCCGGGTCGCCTTCGTGCTGCTCGGGCTCTCCGGCGTCGGGGTGGTCGCCTACGCGCTGCTCTGGTTCACCATGAAGGCCGCGCCGGCCGGGTACGAGCGCCCCGGCCGCCCGCCGCGGGCCAGCGGCCGGCAGCTGCTCGGGCTGGTCGTGCTCGGCGTGCTGGCGCTGGGCCTGTCCAGCCGGCTGGACGCCTTCACCCGCGGCGACGTCGTCGTCCCCCTGGTGCTGGCCGGCGCGGGTCTCGCGGTCATCTGGTACCAGCTGGACACCGAGCGCACCGACGTGCGGTCGGCCCGCTGGGGTCTGGTGGTCGGCGTCCTGCTGGCCGGTGGCGGGCTGGTGCTGCTGCTGGCCACCACCGGTCAGCTGGCCAACGCGCGCAACGGCTTCGTCGCCACCGTCGTCGTGCTCGTCGGCATCGTCCTGGCCACCGCACCAGTGTGGCGACGGCTGCTGGACTCCCGGGCCGACGAGCGGGCCGCCCGCATCCGCTCGGAGGAGCGCGCCGCGGTGGCCGCGCACCTGCACGACTCGGTGCTGCAGACCCTCGCCCTCGTGCAGAAGCACGCCGGCGACCCCGCGCAGGTGATCCGGCTGGCCCGCGGCCAGGAGCGCGAGCTGCGCAGCTGGCTGTACGCCCCGCGCACCGTCGAGGGCGGCACCTGGGCCGGGCGGGTGTCGCAGCTGGTCGCCGAGGTGGAGGCCGACCACGAGGTCGCCGTCGACCCGGTCGTCGTGGGCGACCTGGACCTCGACGACGCCGTGGAGGCCCTGGCCCGGGCCACCCGCGAGGCCGTGGTCAACGCGGCCAAGCACGCCGGCGTCGCCTCCGTCGACCTCTACACCGAGGTGACCGCCGACGCCGTCACCGTCTACGTCCGCGACCGCGGCACCGGCTTCGACCCCGACCGGGTGCCCGAGGACCGGCGCGGGCTGCGGGACTCGGTGGTGGGCCGGCTGCAGCGGGTCGGTGGCACCGCGACGGTGCACACCGCGCCCGGTGCCGGCACGGAGGTCGAGCTGGTGCTGCCGAGGAGGGCGACGTGACCACGCCGATGACCAGGGTGTTCCTGGTCGACGACCACGCCATGGTGCGCTCGGGGGTGCGCGCCGAGCTGGGCGACGCCGTCGAGGTGGTCGGGGAGGCCGCCGACGTCGACGGGGCCGTCGCCGGGGTGCGGGCCACCCGCCCGGACGTCGTCCTGCTCGACGTCCACCTGCCCGGGGGTGGGGGCCGCACGGTGCTGGAGACCCTGCGCGCGGAGCTGCCCGACGTGCGGTGGCTGGCGCTGTCGGTGTCCGACGCCGCCGAGGACGTCATCGCCGTCATCCGGGCCGGCGCCCGCGGCTACGTCACCAAGACCATCTCCGGTCCGGACCTGCGCGACGCGGTGGCCCGGGTCGCGGAGGGTGATGCGGTGTTCTCCCCGCGGCTGGCCGGGTTCGTGCTCGACGCGTTCGCCGCCGGGCCGGCCGCGCCGGTCCCCGAGCCGGACGTCGACCCCGGGCTGGACCTGCTCTCGGCGCGGGAGCGGGAGGTCATGCAGCTGCTGGCCCGGGGCTACACCTACCGCGAGATCGGCCAGCGGCTGTTCATCTCGGTCAAGACGGTGGAGTCGCACGCCTCGGGCGTGCTGCGCAAGCTGCAGCTGTCCAACCGCAACGAGCTCACCCGGTGGGCGGTCGACCGCAAGCTGGCCTGAGTCAGGCGGTGTGCACCACGTGGAAGGCCTCGGCGAGGCGGCCCTCGGGCAGACCGTGTCGGGCGGCGGTCTGCCGCATCCAGCCGGTCACGAACTCCCGCAGCTGACCCTCGGGCTGGTGGGCGACCTGGGTGACGTGCGACTCCAGTGCGGCGAACTTGCGGTCCACCACGTCGGTGACGTCGACCGCGTGGTCGGCACGCGGGCTGGCGCCCAGCCACACCTCGGCCACGGTCCAGGCGTCCAGGCCCTCGTCGGCCAGCAGCTCCGGGAAGGCGAAGGGGTTGCGGGCGTCGGGGTAGACCGCGCGCAGGGTGGACTCGCCGACCGTCATGTGGTCGGGGTGGCTGGCGCCGATCCGGTCGTACATGCGCTCGGGGGAGGAGGTCAGCACCCGCTGCGGGCGGACCTGCCGGATGACCCGGCTGATGTCGCGGCGCAGGTCCAGCGTCAGCTCCACCCGGCCGTCGGGGTAGCCGAGGAACCGGACGTCGGAGACGCCCACGGCGGCGGCCGCGGCGCGCTGCTCGGACTGCCGCAGCAGCGGCATCTGCTCGCGCGGGGTGTCGTCGAACCCGCCCGCGTCGCCGTCGGTGACGATCAGGTAGGTCACCTCGGTGCCGGCGGCGGTCCAGGTGGCGACCGTGCCGGCGCTGCCGAAGTCGACGTCGTCGGGGTGGGCGAGCACGCACAGGGCGCGCTCGACGTGCTCGGCGGGGGGACGCTGCGGGGAGCTCACGAGGGGAGTGAAGCAGCCCGGGCGTCCCGGTGTTCCGTGGAGCCGGTGGAGCTCAGAGCCGGCCGCGGCCCTGGCGGAGCAGCATCATGCCCAGCGCGGCGCCGTCGGTGCCCAGCGCCTGCTGGAACGTCGCGAGCACCTGCTGCTCGCGGGCCAGGGACAACCGGGTGCCGCCGGTGGAGCGGCGGAGCGCGCCGATCTCCTGGGAGATGGCCAGGCGCTGCTGCACGAGCCGGATGATCTCGGCGTCGCAGGCGTCGATCTCGCCGCGCAGCTCGGTGATGCGGGCGGCGGCGTCGGTGGCGGTGTCGGCGGTCGCGGTCATGGGTTCCTCCTGGGTGGGAGGGCCGTCGGACCCCGGAGACGAAGGAACCCCGGGCTCGTGGGCCCGGGGTTCGTCTGTCAGTGGCTAGCGCTGAGGGACGGCGACCGGTACCCGGTGGCCGTAGGAAAACTGCTGCGCGCTCAGCACGGGGCGCAGTCTGCCACACCTCGCGGCCCCGGGGGAGTGTCGGCGCCGCCGCCTAAGCTCGCAGGGGTCATGACGAGCCCGCAGATCTCCCTCCCCGGAACCGCCGCCCTGCCCCGCCAGACGTCCGGCCAGGTGGGCCGGGAGCTGGAGCGGATGCTCGCCGGGCTCAACGGCCCGCAGCGCGACGCGGTGGTCCACGAGGGCGGCCCGCTGCTCATCGTGGCCGGCGCCGGCTCGGGCAAGACCCGGGTGCTCACCCACCGCATCGCCTACCTGCTCGGCGCCCGCGGCGCGCACCCCGGCGAGATCATGGCCATCACCTTCACCAACAAGGCCGCCGGGGAGATGAAGGAGCGGGTGGCCCAGCTGGTCGGGCCCCGCGCCCGCGCGATGTGGGTGTCGACGTTCCACTCGATGTGCGTGCGCATCCTGCGTGCCGAGGCCGGCAAGCTCGGCATGAAGAGCTCCTTCACCATCTACGACCAGGGCGACTCCGTCCGGCTCATGACGATGGTGGCCCGCGACCTGGACCTCGACGCCAAGCGCTACCCCGGCCGCAGCCTGGCCGCGCAGATCTCCAACCTGAAGAACGAGCTGGTCGACGAGGAGTCCTACGTCCCGCAGACCCCACCGGAGAAGGTGCTGCGCGACGTGTACGCGCTCTACCAGCGCCGGCTGCGCGAGGCGCACGCCATGGACTTCGACGACCTCATCATGACCACGGTCAACCTGCTGCAGGCCTTCCCCGACGTCGCCGAGCACTACCGCCGGCGGTTCCGGCACGTGCTGGTCGACGAGTACCAGGACACCAACCACGCGCAGTACGCCCTGGTCCGTGAGCTGGTGGGGTTCCCCGGCGGGCCGGTGCCCCCGGCCGAGCTGTGCGTGGTGGGCGACGCCGACCAGTCCATCTACGCCTTCCGCGGCGCCACCATCCGCAACATCGACGAGTTCGAGCGCGACTACCCCGAGGCCACCACGATCGTGCTGGAGCAGAACTACCGCTCCACGCAGCGGATCCTGCGCGCGGCCAACCAGGTCATCGCCCGCAACACCGCCCGCCGGCCGAAGAACCTGTGGTCCGACGCCGGCGACGGCGAGCTCATCGAGGGCTACGTCGGGGAGAACGAGCACGACGAGGCCGCCTGGGTCGCCGAGCAGATCGACCGGCTGGTCGACGACGGCGTGGCCAAGCCCAAGGACATCGCGGTCTTCTACCGCACCAACAACGCCTCCCGCGTCTTCGAGGAGGTGTTCATCCGGGTCGGCATGCCCTACAAGGTCGTCGGCGGGGTGCGCTTCTACGAGCGCAAGGAGGTCCGCGACGCGCTGGCCTACCTCAAGGTGGTCAGCAACCCCACCGACGTCGTCAGCCTCCGGCGGGTGCTGAACACGCCCAAGCGCGGTATCGGCGACAGGGCCGAGGCGGCGGTGGAGACCCTCGCCGACCGGGAGCGCATCGCGTTCGCCACCGCGCTGCGCCGGGCCGAGGAGGCACCGGGCCTGGCCACCCGGTCGCTGAAGAACATCCAGGAGTTCGTCGCGCTGCTGGAGGAGTTCGAGCACCTGCTCGCCACCGGCTCGGGGCCCTCCGCGCTGCTGGAGTCGATCCTGGAGCGCAGCGGTCTGCTGTCGGAGCTCGAGGCCTCCACCGACCCGCAGGACGAGGGCCGGGTGGACAACCTGCACGAACTGGTCAGCGTGGCGGCGGAGTTCGAGGCGGTGAACCCCGAGGGCACCGTCACCGACTTCCTGGAGCAGGTCTCCCTGGTCGCCGATGCCGACCAGATCCCGGTCAGCGGCGACGACTCCGGGGTGGTCACGATGATGACCCTGCACACCGCCAAGGGCCTGGAGTTCCCGGTCGTGTTCCTGACCGCCCTCGAGGACGGCGTCTTCCCGCACCTGCGCGCGCTGGGCGACACCAAGGAGCTGGAGGAGGAGCGCCGGCTGGCCTACGTCGGCATCACCCGTGCCCAGCAGCGGCTGTTCCTGTCCCGGGCCACCGTGCGCACCTCGTGGGGGCAGCCGGCCTACAACCCGCCCTCGCGCTTCCTCGACGAGCTGCCCGCCGACGCCGTGCACTGGACCGGCGTGGACCCCAAGCCCTCGGCCTCCTACGGGTCGGCGCAGCGCCGGGTGGCCGCCACCGGGCTGTCCACCGGCGGCCTGCGCGGCGGGGTGGGCAACCGGCAGGTCATCAGCGTCGACGTCGGGGACCGGGTCAGCCACGACGCCTTCGGCCTGGGCACGGTCGTCGAGGTCAACGGCGTGGGCGACAAGGCCCAGGCCACCGTCGACTTCGGCTCCGGCGGCACCAAGCGCCTGGTCCTCCGCTACGCCCCGGTCGTCAAGCTGTGACCTGGCGATCCTCCGGATCGCACCGCGGCCAGGAGCCGTCCCCCGGCTGAGCTGAGCTGGGTGCGGTGGCGTGCCGCGCGTTGATCTTGCAGAACGGCAACAGGGACACGCGGACGGACGGCGCGTCCCCGTTGCGGTTCTGCATGATCAACATGGGCCGGGTAGCCGGCGTGCAGGCGGGGTGGCGGTGGGGCCTCAGGCGCCGGGGACGGAGATGCCGCGGTCGTTGAGCCAGACCTCGGGGTCGGTGGGGCGGCCGGTCATCGAGCCGACGTGGATCTCGAAGTGCAGGTGCGGACCGGTCGACTGGCCCTCGCTGCCCACCTTGGCGATGAGGTCCCCGGCGGAGACGACGTCCCCTGCCTCGACGTAGAGGTAGCGCATGTGGCCGTAGATCTCGACGTTGCCGTCGGCGTCCTGGACGTAGATCGCGTTGCCGTACCCGCTGGCCGGCCCCGCCCGCAGCACGACGCCGTCGGCGGCGGCCACGATCGGGGTGCCCAGGGGCGCGGCCAGGTCGATGCCCCAGTGCATCTGGCCCCAGCGCTGGCAGAAGCAGGTCGTCATGACCCCGTCGGTGGGCAGCACGAAGCTGGGCTCGCGGGCGGCGCGCGACGCGGCGAGGTCGTCCAGCCGGGCCTGGGCCTCGGCGGCGGTGATCTCGCGGCGGGCGTCGGCGTCGTCCATGCCGCCGGAGAAGTTCGACTCGGTCGCCGACAGGCCGTAGTCGCCGGCGACGGCGTCCGGCCGGGGAGCCGCGCCGCTGCCCAGGACGGCGGCGAGCAGGCCGCCGACGGCGAGTGCGGCCAGCAGCAGACCGCCGCGGCGACGCGGGGGCCGGGGCAGCCGGTGCCGCCCGGTGGGACGGGCGACCGGCCCGCCGGCGAGCACCTCCACCCGGCCCGCGGGCGGGGCGAGCGCGTCGTCGGCGGGGAACCGCGCCGCGGGCAGCGCGTCGAGGTCCTCCAGCGCGGTCAGGTCGAGTGCGGGGGCCTCCAGGACCGACCGGTCCCGCACCGGGCGGCCGGGCCGCGGGGGTCCGACCACGTGGCGGGAGCGGGACAACGGGTACCGCCTTCCGGTTCGCCAGAGGAGTGACGAGCGCCGGCGGGGTGCCGACCGCGTGACCGGAATGTGACCACGCGTCACCGCGCGGGGCGGGGAGGCAGTGCGGCGTGTCGCTGAGTCGACTTCTGCTCACCGACCGTGAGGCGGCGGTGGTCCGCTCAGGCGACGGCGACGTCGTGCATGCCGGTCCCGGACCGGTGGCCGGCCAGGGTGGCGGCGACCTCGTCGACCACCCCGCGGTGGATCGGCAGCGACATGTGCCCGATCCCGTGGACGCCGACGTTGCGGGCGTGCAGGTCGGGGTGGTCGCAGCGGCCCGAGGACACCGGGAGCACCAGCTGGTCCAGGTCGCTCCAGATCGCGGTCAGCGGGACGTCGAACCCCGGAGCCGGGCGGCCCAGCTCGGCCAGCAGGTCGGAGCCGGCCCGCAGCTGGCGGATCAGCGGCGTGGGCACGGCGTGCGCCCACAGGGTGCCGCCGTGCGGGGACCCCAAGGTGGTCAGGGAGGCGAACCGCGCGCTGCCGCCGCACTGCAGCAGCCACCGGGCGACGATGCCGCCCAGGCTGTGGCCCACCACGTGGACGCGGTCGTGGCCGCTCTCCTCGCAGACCCGGGCCAGGTGCTCCTCGAGCTGGCGGGCCGCGACCCGGACGTCCTGCACCAGCGGGCTGTAGTTCCAGGTGCTGACGCAGGTGAAGCCGCGCCGGCGCAGCGCCCGCGACATCACGGTGAACACCGAGCGGTTGTCGACCATCCCGTGCACCAGCACGACGGGGACGCGGGCGGCCAGCGGGTCGCCGGCGAAGAAGGCCCGCACGGCGGGCGGCCGCCACTCGGGGCGGACCCGGTCGTCGACGACCGGGGTCTCCGGGCGCGTGCCCAGCGGCCAGAGCAGGGCGTGCGCGCTCACCCAGGCCAGCTCGGTCAGCCCGCCGGCCAGCGTCGAGGGGGTGCACAGCTGGCGCACGGTGCGCGCGGCGCGGACCACGCCGGACGCGCCGCTCGCCACGACGGCGGGGGTGCCGTGCCACGCTGGGGTCGACGCGGACGTCGTCACCGGCACCTCCCGGGTCGTGCCGCACCGCAGGATGCTGCGGTCTGGCTGTGGTGGGGCTCACGACCGCCTGCCCCGTTCACGTCACGGTAATGCCCGCGTGTGCTGGACGTCACACATGGGCACGACCCGACACGATCACGATGCGGTCACGGCTGCGCGCCGGCTGCACCCGAGGAGGACCCCCGTGGCCACCCGCAGGACCGGAGACCAGCAGCGCCGACCCGGCCCCGGCCGGACCGCCGCGGCCCGCCGG
>NZ_JAMXRZ010000160.1 GCF_024124375.1 Klenkia sp. PcliD-1-E | reverse complement strand
CCGGGCCACCGCGCGCCCGGGCAGCCGGCCCCCGGCCGGGCCGCGTCCGCTGGGCCCCGAGGAGGTCGAGGCCACCGTGCGGGAGATCCGCGCCGGGGACGCCGCGCTGGCCGCCCGGCGCACCGACCCGGCCCGGCAGGTCCCGGGCGTGACGACGGCGAGCACGCTGGAGCTGCTGTCGCGGGCGGTGCGCGAGCAGCTGCCGGTCTGGCTGGGCTACGTCGACGCCCAGGGCTCGGGCAGCCGGCGCACGGTGCAGCCGCTGACCCTGGGAGGGGGCTTCCTGTCCGGGTTCGACGAGGGCAAGGGCGAGCAGCGCACCTTCGCCGTCCACCGCATCACCTCCGTCGACCTGGTCGACGAGGCCTGACCCCCCGCCCGCACCGGGTGGGCCGACCCAGGTCGCCCGACACCCCTGACGGTCTGCGCAGAGCGCTACCTGCGGCCACCGTCGGGGATGTGCGGCCACCCCGTTGGCCGTGGCCGCCGACGGTCCAGGCAGGTGCGGCGCGGGACCGGGTCCGGAGCACGGCCGGACGGTGGCCGGCGGCCTCGGCCGGGTCCACCCTGGAACAAGCGGGGCAGCGACCGGCTTGAGCAGGTAGTTGGTCGAGGCAACGAATGATGGCGGTGGGTCATGGCACGAGGACGGACGGTCGCGGACCGGTTGGCGACGGTGCTGGGGACGGTGCTCGGCAGCGACCGGTTGCCGGTGCGCCTGCGCGGGTGGGACGGCTCGGTGGCCGGCCCGCCTGCGGCGCCGGTGGTGGCGGTGCGCAACCGCCGCGCACTGCGCCGGCTGCTCTGGTCGCCCGGCCAGCTGGGCCTGGGCCGGGCCTACGTCTCCGGGGACATCGACATCGAGGACGACGTCTTCGACACCTTCGCCGCGCTGAGCTCGGTCGGTCGGCTGGCCGAGACCGGCCCGATGCGGCCGCTGTCGGGCACCGAGCGGCTGGCCCTGCTGCGCGTCGTCGCGGGCCTCGGCGGGATCGGCACCGACCCGGAGCCGCCGGCCGAGGAGGCCGACCTGGGCCGGCACGGCCTGCGGCACACCCGCCGCCGCGACGCCGCGGCGATCGCGCACCACTACGACGTCGGCAACGAGTTCTACGAGATGGTCCTCGGGCCGACCATGGTCTACAGCTGCGCGGTGTGGGACTCCCCCGAGACCGGCCTGGACGCCGCGCAGGAGGCCAAGCTCGACCTGGTCTGCCGCAAGCTCGGGCTCACCGAGGGGTCCCGGCTGCTGGACGTCGGCTGCGGCTGGGGCTCGATGGCCATCCACGCGGCATCCCGCCACGGCGCCGACGTCGTGGGCATCACCATCTCCGAGGAGCAGGCCACGCTGGCCCGCAAGCGGGTGGCCGAGGCCGGGCTCACCGACAAGGTCGAGATCCGGGTGCAGGACTACCGCGAGGTGGCCGACGGCCCCTTCGACGCGATCAGCTCCATCGGCATGGCCGAGCACGTGGGCCGGGCCCGGCTGGGCACCTACGTCGACCAGCTGGTGGGCCTGCTGCGCCCGGGCGGGCGGTTGCTCAACCACGCGATCGCCTGGAACGCAGGGGACACCAGCTGGGACGAGGACACCTTCATCGCCCGCTACGTCTTCCCCGACGGCGAGTTGCTGCCCCTGGGCTCGATGGTCGCCGCGATCGAGGCCGGCGGGCTGGAGGTCGTCGACGTCGAGGCGCTGCGCCGGCACTACGCGCTCACCCTGCGCGCCTGGGTGCGCAACCTCGAGGCGCACTGGGACGACGCCGTCGCGGCCAGCACCGAGGGACGGGCCCGGGTGTGGCGGCTGTACATGGCCGCCTGCGCGCTGGCCTTCGAGTCCGGCGCGATGGGTGTGGACCAGGTCCTGGCGGTCAAGCCCGGTGGCGAGCAGCCCCCGCTGCGCCGCACCGGCTGGGTCTGACCGGCGGCGGGAAGCATCCTGTCGGTGCCCGTCGTTACCTTCTGGACGACCCGACGCGGAGGAGTGACGTGAGCGACGGCCCCCTGATCGTGCAGTCCGACAAGACCCTGCTGCTGGAGGTCGACCACCCGCAGAGCAAGGAGTGCCGGGCCGCGATCGCCCCGTTCGCGGAGCTCGAGCGCAGCCCCGAGCACGTGCACACCTACCGGGTCACCCCGCTCGCGCTGTGGAACGCCCGGGCCGCCGGCCACGACGCCGAGCAGGTCGTCGACGCCCTGGTGCGCTACAGCCGCTACCCGGTGCCGCACGCCCTGCTGGTCGACGTCGCCGACACGATGGACCGCTTCGGCCGGCTCACCCTGTCGAACAACCCGGTGCACGGCCTGGTGCTCACCACGACCGACCGGGCCGTGCTGACCGAGGTCTCGCGCAGCAAGAAGGTCGCCCCGATGCTGGGTGCGCAGATCGACGAGGACACCGTCGTGGTGCACCCCTCCGAGCGCGGCCGGCTCAAGCAGGCGCTGCTGAAGGTGGGCTGGCCCGCCGAGGACCTCGCCGGCTACGTCGACGGCCAGGCGCACCCGATCGAGCTCGACCAGGCCGACTGGCACCTGCGCGACTACCAGCAGGCCGCCGTCGACGGGTTCTGGGCCGGCGGGTCCGGCGTGGTCGTGCTGCCCTGCGGGGCCGGCAAGACCCTGGTCGGCGCCGCCGCGATGGCCGAGGCCAAGGCCACCACGCTGATCCTGGTCACCAACACCGTCGCCGGCCGGCAGTGGAAGCGGGAGCTCATCGCCCGCACCACGCTGACCGAGGACGAGATCGGCGAGTACTCCGGGGAGCGCAAGGAGATCCGCCCGGTCACCATTGCCACCTACCAGGTGATCACCACCCGCCGGAAGGGCGAGTACCGGCACCTGGACCTCTTCGACGCCCAGGACTGGGGCCTGATCGTCTACGACGAGGTGCACCTGCTGCCCGCGCCCATCTTCCGGCTGACCGCCGACCTGCAGTCCCGCCGCCGGCTGGGCCTCACCGCCACCCTGGTGCGCGAGGACGGCCGCGAGGACGACGTCTTCTCCCTCATCGGGCCCAAGCGCTACGACGCCCCGTGGCGCGACATCGAGGCCCAGGGCTACATCGCCCCCGCCGAGTGCATCGAGGTCCGGGTGTCCCTGGACGACGAGGAGCGGATGACCTACGCGGTCGCCGAGCCCGAGGAGCGCTACCGGATCGCCGCGACGGCGTCGTCGAAGCTGCCGGTCATCCGCCGGGTGCTCGACCGCCACCCCGAGGAGCAGAAGCTGGTGATCGGGGCCTACCTCGACCAGCTCGAGGAGCTCGGCCGGGCGCTGGACGCCCCGGTCATCCAGGGGTCGACCACCAACCGGGAGCGGGAGAAGCTGTTCGACGCGTTCCGGTCCGGGGAGATCCGCACGCTGGTGGTCTCGAAGGTCGCCAACTTCTCCATCGACCTGCCCGAGGCCGCGGTCGCCGTCCAGGTGTCGGGGACCTTCGGGTCGCGGCAGGAGGAGGCGCAGCGGCTGGGCCGGGTGCTGCGGCCCAAGGCCGACGGCCGGCAGGCGCACTTCTACACCGTGGTCAGCCGCGACACCCTCGACAGCGAGTACGCCGCCCACCGGCAGCGCTTCCTCGCCGAGCAGGGCTACGCGTACACGATCGTCGACGCCGCCGACCTCGCCGGTCGCGGCGAGGTGGGCGGCCCCGACTGGGTGGACGACGCCACCGACTGACGGCACGCGGGGCGGGTGGGACGGAACGGTCCGGCGTGGGCGAGACCTGAGCCACACCTGCGCGGAGATCAACAGCATCGCCGCAGGTCAGGGCGGTGCGTACAGGTCCACTACACGACATACGGCGGCACGCGAAGGGGGACCCGGGCTGGGCGTGTCGCCTCCGCGTGGGCGACGATGGACGACGCCATGGCCTCCCCCGCACCGATGTACGCCGCCGGCGCACGCCCCCTCCGCGCGTGGCAGCAGGAGGCGCTGGAGCACTACGAGGAGACCTCCCCCAAGGACTTCCTGGTCACCGCGACCCCGGGTGCCGGCAAGACCACCTTCGCCCTCACCCTGGCCGCCCGGCTGCTGGCCCGCCGCGAGGTCGCCCGCGTCGTCGTCGTCGCCCCTACCGACCACCTGCGGCTGCAGTGGGCCGACGCCGCCGACCGCGCCGGCATCGTGCTCGACCCCGGCCTGACCAACGCCGTCGGCCCGGTCCGCGCCGGCACCCAGGGCTACGTGACCACCTACGCCCAGGTCGCCGGCAAGCCGATGCTGCACGCCGCGCGGGCCACCGCGGTGAAGTCGCTGGTCATCCTCGACGAGATCCACCACGCCGGCGACGGCCTGTCCTGGGGCGAGGCGGTGGCCGACGCGTTCGGCATGGTCGCCCGTCGGCTGTGCCTCACCGGGACCCCGTTCCGCACCAAGGTCGACGAGCGCATCCCCTTCGTGCGGTACGAGGAGGACACCTTCGAGGTGGACTTCCCGGGGGAAGGACAGGGTGAGCGCCTCACCGGCCTGGCGTCGCGGGCGGACTACACCTACGGCTACAAGGAGGCGCTGGCCGACAGCGTCGTCCGGCCCGTGGTGTTCGCCGCCTACACCGGCACGGCGCGCTGGCGGAACTCCGCCGGCGAGGTGGTCGCCGCCTCCCTCACCGAGGCCGGCACCAAGAGCGTGGAGATGGCTGCCTGGCGCACCGTGCTGGACCCCAAGGGCCAGTGGGTGCCGCACGTGATCGCCGCGATGGACGAGCGGATCACCCACCTGCGCGAGCACGGCATGCCCGACGCCGCCGGCCTGGTGCTCGCCTCCGACCAGGACGACGCCCGCGCCTACGCCCGCATCGTCCGCCGGATCACCGGCAAGGCCCCCGAGCTGATCCTCTCCGACGACCCGAAGGCGTCGAAGAAGATCGAGCGGTTCGCCACCGGCTCGGCCCGCATCGCGGTCTGCGTGCGCATGGTCTCCGAGGGCGTCGACATCCCCCGCGCCGCCGTCCTGGCCTGGATGACCTCCTACCGGACCCCGCTGTTCTTCGCCCAGGCCGTCGGCCGCGTGGTGCGCGCCCGCGACCCGCAGGAGTCCGCGACCGTCTTCCTGCCCGCCGTCCGGCCGCTGCTCGCGCTGGCCGCGTCGATGGAGGAGCAGCGCAACCACGTCATGCCGCCGCCGCGGAGGACGGAGGAGGACCTCGAGGAGCTCGACCTGCCGCCCCGCGAGCCGCGGGAGGGCGCGCTGTCCCAGCACGAGATGCTCGAGGCCGACGCCCGGTTCGCCCACGTCCTGCACGGCGGCACCGCGCACACCGGCGCCGGCAACCGGCCGGCGCTGGCCGCCGAGGACGAGGAGTTCGTCGGCATTCCCGGCCTGCTCACCCCCGAGCAGACCGCCGAGCTGCTGGCCAAGCGGGACGACGACCTGCGGCTGCGGATCGCGGCCAGCCACAAGCACGACGACGGTGACCCCATGCTGGTCGAGGACCACCCCGACGAGCACGAGACCAACGGCTGGCGCGACGCCGCCGAGCTCCGCCGCGAGATCAACCGCCTGGTGTCCCGGGTGTCGGCCAAGACCTCCACCCCGCACGCGGTGGTGCACACCCAGCTGCGGCAGTCCGTGCCCGGGCCGCCGTCGGCGAGCGCCTCGGTCGACGTCCTGCGCATGCGCCGGGAGCGCCTGCGCACAATGCTCTGATCAGCTCGGCGGGAGCAGGAAAGCACACTGCGGCCCTGCCGCCCGGGACAGGCGTTCGTCGAGCGTGAGCAACGGTACGTCCAGCGCTTCAGCCATGGCCACGTACGCCGCGTCGTAGGCCGTCACGTTCGGCCACAGCTCGGTGGTCCGCTCGGAGACCCGTTCGAACGACCACTCCGTCACCTGCAGGTCGACGAGGTCACGGTGTGCCTGCACCCCGTCGTCACTCGTGAGCTGACCCGACACCACCAGGCGACGGAGCACATTCGCCACCTCGAACCGCATCACCGCCGGGGCCAGCTTCGGTCTGCCTCGCAGCTGCTCGCCCACCCAGCTCCCCTGACCTCCGGCGTCGGTGAGCAGGGCGACCACCGCGGAGGAATCGATGACGGTCACGGCCGGTCTGCGTCCCGGTGCGCCAGGATCTCCTCGGCGGAGATCGTCACGCCCGATCGCTGCACCCTCGCCCTGATCCGCTCCCACAGCTCGTCGTCCGTCGGCTTCGACGCCAGCGCGGCCAGTTGACCCAGCACGTACTCCTGCAACGACTGCCCGGCTGCTGCTGCGCGGGCGGCGAGCACGTCGCGGACCTCGTCGGGCACGTTGCGGATCGACATGTTCACCGGCACACCACGAGGCTACCGCTCGTGCCTGCAGAATGCATGCACTCAGCCGGGGATGCGGACCGCGGACCAGTCCAGGCCCTCGAGGTTGACGACGACGGCCTCCTGGGTGGTCCGGGCGATCACCACGACCGCCTCGGTGTCGGGGTCCGGGTTCTCCTCGCGGTGCGGCACCCACGGCGGCACGAAGACGTAGTCGCCGGGCGCGGTCTGCACCACCCGCTCGACCGGTTCGTCGCCCTCCACGTCCAGGAACACGAACCGCGGGGTACCCGACACGACGTAGATCGCGGTCTCCGAGGCGCCGTGGTGGTGGTTGCCGGAGTTCGTCGACCCCGGCACGTGGGTCTGGCCCATCCAGAGGTTCCGGGCACCCACCGTGGCGCCGCTGATCGCCTCCCGGCGGCGCATGCCCGACGTCTGCGCGGTGTCGCCGACCAGTCCGCACGGCGCCACGTGGTGCAGCACCCGGTGGAAGGGGTCGATCGAGGCGGGCACGAGGACCCCGCTGGGCGTGCGGACGACGTCGTCGGTCACGCCGTCACCCTGCCCCTGCCGACCCCCGCCCGTCGAGCCGGACCGCCTCCGGGGGCACCACGACCGCACCGGGCGGGACGTCGGTGCGCACCACGGCCCCGGCGCCCACCACGGCCCCGTCGCCGATCCGCACCGGGCCCACCACGACCGCACCGGCACCCAGCCGCACGCGGTCGCCGATCACCGGCTGGCCCCGGCCGGTGTGCCCGACCGTGACGCCTTGGTTGACCCAGCAGTCCTCGCCCACCGACCCGGCGGTGAGCACGGTGGACCAGCCGTGCTCGACGAAGAGCCCGGGACCGACGTGCGGTGAGCCGATGTGCAGCGAGGCCAGCGGCGGGTAGGCGCGGCGCAGCAACCAGCGCAGTGCCCGCGGCAGCGGGGTGAGCCGGTAGTGCACCACCGAGCGGAACTCGGGGTGGTGCACCACCAGCCGGCCGAACCGGGCCCGCGGCGACAGCGCCGCCCAGGCCGGCCGGGGCAGGCACGCGACGAACCGCTGCGCGTCCCGGCGCAGGTACGGCCCGGCCTCGGCCCGCTCGACCAGCCACCACAGCGGCGCGGTCAGCACCCGGCTCACCGCAGCAGACCCCGCTCGGCGGCCACCGCGACCGCCTCGGTGCGCCCGGAGGCACCGAGCTTGGCCAGCACCCGGGACAGGTGCACCGACACCGTCTTCTCGCTGATGAACAGCTCGGCGCCGATCTGTCGGTTCGTCAACCCCCGGGCCACCCGGGCGAGCACCTCGGCCTCCCGCGGGGTGAACACGGTGGCGGGGCCCGCCGGCCGCGCCTGGCCCACCCCCAGGTCCAGGCGGCCGCGCCGGGCCAGCGCCTCGACCCGGGTGCGCAGCGGGACCGCCCCGAGTGCGGCGGCGACGTCGTGCGC
>NZ_JAMXRZ010000015.1 GCF_024124375.1 Klenkia sp. PcliD-1-E | reverse complement strand
CGTCGGGCTCGCACTTCTCAGGCAGGCCCTCGAAGAGCTCGGTCAGCATGGCGATGCACCGACGGCACCGGGGTGCCACGACAGGCTGTCAACCAACCTCCCGCGCCACCAGGGTCAACCAGTGAGGGTCGGGAGCGCGCCGGGTCCTGGCCCCGGCGCGCTCCCGGTACGGTCACCGCGCGCCCAGAGGAGGGTCCCCCCGTTGGTCCTGTCGGTCATCGTTGCCGCGTTCATCCTCGTCCTCCCGGTCGAGCTGCCGGACAAGACGCTGTTCGCCACGCTCGTCCTGGCCACCCGGTTCGCCCCGCTGCCGGTGTTCGTCGGCGTGGGCACCGCCTTCGCCGTGCAGTCGGCGATCGCGGTCACCGCCGGCTCGCTGCTGTCGCTGCTCCCGGCCGCCGTGGTCAGCGGCGTCGTCGCGGTGCTGTTCCTCGTGGGCGCCGTGCTGCTGTGGCGCAGCGCGACCGAGGGACCCGAGGACGGCGGGGAGGCCGCCGAGCAGCGCGAGCAGGTGCCCTTCCTGCGCGCCGCCGCGATCAGCTTCGGCGTGCTGTTCGCCGCCGAGTGGGGTGACCTGTCCCAGCTGGCCACCGCGGGCCTGGCCGCCCGCTACGACGCCCCGCTGTCGGTGTTCCTCGGCTCCTGGGCCGCGCTGCTGGTCGTCTCGGGCCTGGCGGTGTTCTTGGGCACGAAGCTGGCCGACCGGCTGCCGATCCCGCTGATCCGCCGCGTCGCCGCGGGCCTGTTCCTGGTCTTCGCGGTGATCGCCGTCGTGGAGACCGTGCGCGCCCTCTAGGGCTGCGTGCGCCGCTCGACCATCGCGGCCAGCCGGTGCAGCGCCTCGACGTTGCGGCGGCGCAGCAGCGCCTCCGACACCGGGTTGTGCACCCATGCCCCGGGCCCGCTGACCGGCTCCTCGGTCATCGTGACCCGGGTGCCGCCGTCCTCGGCCGCCAGCTCGAGCTGCACCCGGGCCGCGCCGAAGGGCCGGCCCTGGGCCAGCAGCACGAGGCGGCTGGCCGGCTCCGACACCTCGACGACGGCCTCGTCGTCCAGCGTCACCGGCCAGGTGCCCTGGCTGTGGTGCAGCACGGCGCCGGCCGCCGGCCACGCGGCGTCCACCGCGCGGACGGTGGCGGTGCTGACCACCCAGTTGCTGTAGGCCCAGCCGTCGGCGAGGACGTCCCAGACGGCGGTGGGCGGGGCGTCGACGTACCGGGAGGTGGTGGCCACCGACCGATCGTTCCGCGGCCGGACCGGTTCCGCATCGGCAGCGGCGCTTGCGCTGGTGAGCCGCTCCCGCATCCCGACGGCGAGGCCCGTGACGGTCAGCCGATCGGCCGCGCCGCCCAGCACGCGGGCCACCCGCTCGTGCCGGACGCCGCCGAGCCGCAGCCGCAGCTGCACCCGGGTGCCGCCGTCCTGCTCCCGCAGCACGATCGCCCAGGTGAGCCGGACGTGGTCGCGCACCGACCGGTGCACCAGCACGTGCGGCGGGGTCATCTCGTGCGCGGTGAAGGTGGCGTGCCGGCCACCCCAGTCGGGGATGGTGTCGCCCACCCGCAGGCCCAGCAGGGCGGGGTCCAGGTGGCGCAGACCGCGGCGGGTGCGCGGGGTGAGCGCCTCGAACCAGCGCGGGAGGTAGTAGCCACCGCGCCGCTTGCCCAGCTGGACGAACCACGGCCAGACGGCGGCCGGGGGCGCGGGCAGGTCGAAGGCGGTGTCCATGGCGATGGCGGCGTCGGGGACGACGTCGTCCCCGGGCAGGACGGCGGCCCGCTCGGCCGCCGTCGGACGGGTGCTCACCCGGGCACGCCCGCGCGCAGCTCGGCCAACCAGAGCGCGGCCGAGCCGTCCGACGGTGCCCGCCAGTCCCCGCGGGGGGACAGCGAGCCGCCGGCGCTGACCTTGGGCCCGTTGGGCAGGGCCGAGCGCTTGAACTGGCTGAACCCGAAGAAGCGCTGGCAGAACACCTCGAGCCAGCGCTTGATCTCGGGCAGGTCGTAGGCGACCCGCTTGGCCTCGGGGTAGGCGTGCGGCCAGTCCCCGGCGGCCGCGTCCCGCCAGGCGTGCCAGGCCAGGAAGGCGATCTTGGAGGGCCGGAAGCCGTAGCGCAGCACGTGGAAGAGGGTGAAGTCCTGCAGCGCGTAGGGGCCGACGCTGGCCTCGGTGGACTGCGCGGTCTCGCCGGGCACCAGTTCGGGGCTGATCTCGGTGTCCACGATCGACTGCAGGGTGGCGCCGACCTCGTCGTCGAACTGGCCGGTGGCGATCACCCAGCGGATGAGGTGCTGGATGAAGGTCTTCGGGATGCCGCCGTTGACGTTGTAGTGGCTCATCTGGTCGCCGACCCCGTAGGTGGCCCAGCCCAGCGCGAGCTCGGACAGGTCGCCGGTGCCCAGCACGATGCCGCCGCGCTGGTTGGCGATCCGGAACAGGTAGTCGGTGCGCAGGCCCGCCTGCACGTTCTCGAAGGTGACGTCGTAGACCGGCTCGCCGGCCCCGGCCGGGTGGCCCATCTCCTGCAGCATCAGCCGGGCGGTGGGCTGGATGTCCAGCTCGGCGGCGGTGACGCCGAGGGAGCGCATGAGCGCCCAGGCGTTGCCCTTGGTGTGCTCGCTGGTGGCGAACCCCGGCATGGTGAAGGCCAGGACGTCGCTGCGGGGCCGCCCCGCTCTGTCCATGACCTGCGCCGCGACGATGAGCGCGTGGGTGGAGTCCAGCCCGCCGCTGACCCCGATGACCACCTTCGGGTCCCCGATGGCGGACAGCCGCTGCGCCAGGCCGGCGACCTGGATGTTGTAGGCCTCGTAGCAGTCCTGCTCGAGGCGGGCGTCGTCGCTGGGCACGAACGGGAACCGCTCCAGCTCGCGGCGCAGGCCGAGGTCCGCCTCCGGCGGGTCGAGGGTGAACTCGACGGTGCGGACGGACGGCCCGACGTGCCGCCGGTTGTCGTCGAAGGTGCCCATCCGGGCGCGCTCCTGGCGCAGCAGGTCGAGGTCGACGTCGGCGACGGCACGACGGTCGCCGTCGGGGAAGCGGTCGGTCTCGGCGAGCAGGACGCCGTTCTCGTAGACCAGGGTCTGGCCGTCCCAGGACAGGTCGGTGGTGGACTCGCCCTCCCCGGCGGCGGCGTAGACGTAGGCGGCCAGGCACCGGCTCGACGCCGACCGCACGAGCAGCCGGCGGTCCTCGGCCCGGCCGACGGTGATCGGCGAACCGGACAGGTTGACCAGCACCGTGGCGCCGGCGAGTGCGGCCTCGGCGCTGGGCGGGACGGGCACCCACATGTCCTCGCAGACCTCGGCGTGCAGCACCAGACCGGGGACGTCGGCGGCGGCGAAGAGCAGGTCCGGGCCGAAGGGGACGTCGTCGCCGCCGATGCGGACCGTGCCACCGGCCTGGTCGTCGCCGGGGGCGAGCTGGCGGCGCTCGTAGAACTCGCGGTAGGTCGGCAGGTAGGACTTGGGCGCGACGCCGAGGACCCGGCCGCGGTGCACCACGACGGCGCAGTTGTAGACGCGGTTGCGGTGCCGCAGCGGCGCGCCGACGACGAGCACCGGCAGCAGGTCGCGGGAGCCCTCGACCACCTGGGTGAGCGCGGCCTCGACGGCGTCCAGCAGCGGGTCCTGCAGCAGCAGGTCCTCGATCGAGTAGCCGGACAGGGTCAGCTCGGGGAACACCGCGACCGCGACGCCGTCCTCGTGGCAGCCCCGGGCCTGGCGGAGGACGGCGTCGGCGTTGGCCGGCGGGTCGGCCAGCGCGGTGCGCTGCGTGCACGCGGCGACGCGCGCGAACCCGTGCCGGTAGACCGAGGTGAACCCCATGGTGATCAGTGTCGCGCGCCCCGGCCTCGGCCGTCGGCCGCCCTCCCCCGGCCGGGTGGCGGCAGCGTGGACCAGGTGGGACGACGACTGTGCATCCTCCGCACCCGACGTCGGCCCGGGAGGATGCACGCTGGTCGTCCCACCTGATCCACGCCGACCTCAGAACGGTGCGGTGCCCGAGCGGTCGGTGAACGTGCCGGTGGGGCCGCCGGCCCCCTGCAGGGCGAGCGCGACGACGGCGTCGGTGCCCTCGGTGACCGTCTGCGGTCCGCTGTGCCCGTTCAGGTCGGTGGCCGTGTAGCCGGGGTCGGCGGCGTTGACCCGGATGCCGGGGAGGGCCTTGGCGTACTGCACGGTGAGCATGGTCAGCGCGGACTTCGACGCGGTGTACAGCGGCGCGACGACGGTGGACTCGACGCGGTCGGTGTCGTGCACCGCGGCGAAGGAGCCCAGACCGCTGGTCACGTTGATGATCGCCGGGGCGGCCGAGTCCCGGAGCAGCGGCAGGAAGGCGGTCGTCGTCCGGACCGCACCGGCCACGTTGGTGTCCAGGACGGCGAGCGCGTCGGCGCCGGTGAGCTCGGCCGGGTCGGCGTGCGTGCCGGTGATGCCGGCGTTGTTCACCAGGACGTCGAGCCCGCCCTGCTCGGCGACGGTGGCGGCTGCGGCGGCGACGGAGGCGTCGTCGGTGACGTCGAGCTGGACGAAGCGCGCGCCGAGCTCGTCGGCGGCCTGCCGGCCGCGGGTCTCGTCGCGGGCCCCGATCCAGACGGTGTGTCCCTCGGCCAGGAGGCGGCGGGCGGTCTCGCGGCCCAGGCCCTTGTTGCCGCCGGTGATGAGTGTCGTGGTCATGGTGTCCACCCTGCGCCCGCGGCGGGTGGTCGCGCGTGGCCCGGCGCAGCCTGTGGAGTGCCGGTACCAGGCTGGGGCGTGCGGACCGGACGACACTGGGGTGCGTGACGGACCACGGTGAGCTCGGGGCGTTGCTGCGGTCGTGGCGGGACCGGCTGTCCCCCGCCGACGTGGGGACGGCGACCGGGGGTGTGCGCCGGGCGGCCGGGCTGCGGCGGGAGGAGCTGGCGGCGCTCGCGGGGGTGAGCGTGGACTACGTCGTCCGGCTGGAGCAGGGCCGCGCCCGGACGCCGTCCGCGCAGGTGGTGGCCGCGCTGGGCCGGGCGCTGCAGCTGGACCGGGCCGAGCGGGACCACCTGTACACCCTGGCCGGGCTGCGACCGCCCGGGGACGCACTGGTGAGCACGCACGTGCCGGCCGGGGTGCAGCGGATGGTGACCCGGATGGGCGACGTCCCGATCGCGGTCTTCACCGCGTCCTGGGACATCCTGCTGTGGAGCCCGACCTGGGCGGCGCTGTTCGGCGAGCCGGCCGGGCGCAGCGCCTGGGAACGGAACCTGGTCGTGCAGACCTTCCACGAGGACCTCTTCGCCGAGGAGCGCATCGGCCGGGCCGTGTACGCCGACGGCGGTGCGGCCTTCCGGGTGTCGTTGGTCGCGGGGCTGCGCCGGGCGCAGGGCCGGCACCACGACGACCCGGGCCTGCGTGCGCTGATCGGCCGGCTGCGGGCCAGCAGCGAGGAGTTCGAGCGGCTGTGGGCGACCGGGGTGGTCGGGGAGCACCTGTCGCAGCGGAAGGTGCTCGAGCACCCGACGGTCGGCGCGCTGGAGGTCGACTGCGACGTGTTCACCGTCAGCGGCTCGGAGCTGCAGATCGTGGCCATGACCGTGGCCGCCGGGTCGCCGGCGGCGGAGAAGCTGGACTTCCTCCGCGTCACCGGCGCCGCCGTTGGCTGACGTCCCCGCCGTCGTGGCCGACCCCCTCTCGACCCGCCGCCCCCTGACGTCACGCTCCGCGCTGACCCGACTCCGAAGAATTGCCTGCTCAGCGGCCTGTCGACGAGCCCGGGAATGTCGTACCCCTCTGGTCGAATGGGTCCATGACGGCGACGGCGCAGCGGTTCTGGGTGGAGATCACCCCGCGCCTCGCCGTGGACCGCACCGAGGGCCCGACCGTCCTGCCGCGGTTGACCGGCCTCGCCGTGTCCGCCGGTCTGGAGGGCGCCGACCTCGACGCCGAGCTCGCCTCGGTCCACCGGCAGATGGCGTCGTTGGCGGCCTACCGGGCCGGGCTCGTGGAGCGCAAGGCCGCCCTCGGGGCGCAGCACCCGTTGCCCTTCGCACCCGGTACCCGCACCGACACCCGCCCCGAGGCCGACGAACAGGACCCGTCGCTGCAGGCCGCCGATGATTTCCTGCCCGAGGAGGTCGCGGTCCTGCTGCGGATGTCGGTGCCTTCGGCCCGCTACCTGGTCGACGACGACCTGGTGCTGGTCCGGCAGCTGCCCGTGGTGTGGCACGCGCTGGCCGACGGCCGCATCGACGAGACCCGGGCGAAGGTGCTGGTGCGGGCGCTGCGCTACCAGGCCGCGTCGTGGGGCGGCCCGGTCGACCACGCGGTGGTCGACCGGGTCGCGGCACGCGGGGTCGAGTGGGCCGCCGCCGGTTGTCCGCCCACCACGCTGCGCGAACGCGTCGACGCCGCCCTGGTCGCCGCCGACCCCGAGGCTGCCGATCGGCGCAGGGCGCTGCGCAAGCGGGAGGCCGACGTCCGGGTGCAGGGCACCGGCGACGGGTTGGCCGACCTGCGCGCGACCCACCTGGACGCCGCCGACGCGCAGCTGGTCAAGGCCCAGCTCGACGCGTTCGTCCGGAAGCTCCAGGCCGAGGGGGACGACCGCCCGGCCGGCCAGATCCGCACGGCCCTGGTGGTCACCCTGCTGACCCGGCCGTGGGAGAAGCTCGACCCGGCCATCGCGCACCTGACCATCAACGCCGACCTCGCCGACCTGCTCGTCCCCGGCATCGGTGACCTCCTCGCCGACGCCGAGGCGCGAGCCGCAGACACCCGAGTAGCCGGGGCCACGGAGCAGGCGGCAGCCCAGGCCTCGGGCCAGGGAGCCGAACGAGCGCGGGACACTGATCCGCCCCCGGCCGACGACGGGACAGGTGCGCCCGCCGGCGAGCCCATGGGGACAGGCGCGCCCGCCGGTGAGCCCGTGGGGACAGGTGCGCCCGGCGGCGGCGCGCAGGTCGGCGACGTGGGCGGGCTGCCGGTGTCGCCGGCCGCGGTGCAGGAGCTGCTGCGGCGCATCGACGCGCTCGGTCTCACCCACCCCGGCGGCGGCGAGCTGGCGTTCACGATCACCGGCGAGCACGGGCGGCTGCTCGCCGTCGCCACCCCGGAGGAGCTGCTCGCCGCGGCACGGGCCGGACGCGGCGTCGGGCCGCCACCACCGGCCGTCGGCTACACCCCCACGGCCGCCCAGTACCGGTACCTGCGCGCCCGCGACCGGCACTGCCGCTTCCCCGGTTGCCGCCAGGTCGCTTTGCGCACCGACGCCGACCACGTCGTCCCCTACGACCACCGCGACCCGGCGGCCGGCGGGCGCACCTCCGTGCGCAACCTGGTGCTGCTCTGCCGGCGGCACCACCGGCTGAAGACCTTCGCCGGGGCCTGGCGCTTCGCCCTCGACGCCGACGGCACCCTGCACGTCACCACGCCCGGCGGCGGCACCGTCGTCACCCGACCACCGGGCGAGGGTCGCGTCCTCGACCTCGGGCACCCGCCACCGCCACCGCACGACCCGGTCGCGGACCCCGCCCCGTTCTGAGCGGCACCTTGCATCGACGGCTGACGTCCCCGCGGGGGCCCGCTCGTCCTGGGGCCGGCGGGCGACGCTACGTTCGGCGGCCGTGCGCGTCGTCAGCCTCAACGCCTGGTGCGGGGTCGAGCTGGACGCCCTGCTCGCCTGGCTCCCCGCCGTCGGGGCCGACGTGCTGTGCCTGCAGGAGGTCACCAGCTCGGCGACGCACCACGGCTGGGTGACCTACGCCGACGGCGACCGCACGCTGCGCCAGCGCTCCGACCTGCTCGCCGACGTCCACGCCGTGCTGCCCGGCCACGAGGCGCACTTCGTCACCTTCGACACCGGGCCGGTGGTCGACGAGGACGGCACCCGGCACCGTCAGCTGTTCGGCCAGGCCGTGTTCGTCCGCCACGGGCTCCCGGTGGTCGGGCTCCACGCGGAGCACGTCGTCGGCGGGTTCGCCGCGCACGACGAGTGGCCGCCCGAGGGCCGGCCGCGCCTGGCGCAGGCCGTGCGCGTCGTCGACCCGGACGGCGGCCGGCCCGTCGTCGTGGTGCACACCCACGGCGTCCGCGAGCGCAGCGGCAAGGGCGACACCGACCTGCGACGGTCGCAGGCGCAGCGCATCGCCGAGGTCGTCGAGCGGGTCCGCCGGCCCGGCGACCTCGGCGTCCTGGTGGGTGACCTCAACCTGCTGCCGGACTCGGAGACCTTCGCCGTGCTGGCCGGCACCGGCCTGCGCGACCTCGTCGGCACGGCCGACACCCGCACCCACCTCTACCCCAGGGCGGTGCGGCACGCGAGCTACGCGCTCGTCTCCGACGTCGACGCGGTCCGGCGCTTCGAGGTGGTCGCCGATCCGGTCGTCTCCGACCACCGGCCCCTGGTGCTCGACCTCTGAGGGCCGCGACCAGGCAGGGTGCACGATGCGGGGATGAGCGAGCACGCGGGCGAACGCCCCCTCGAGGCAGGCATCCGCACCGACCTGCGCGACACCATGACCTACGGCGGCTACCTCGACCTGGACCGCCTGCTGTCCGCCCAGCACCCGGTCAGCCGGCCCGAGCACCACGACGAGCTGCTGTTCATCATCCAGCACCAGACCACCGAGCTGTGGTTCAAGCTGGTCCTGCACGAGCTGCGCGCGGTCCGTGACCAGCTCGACGCCGACGACCCCGCTCGAGCGCGCAAGGGCCTGGCCCGGGTCAAGCACATCTTCAAGACCCTGGCCGAGCAGTGGTCGGTGCTGGCCACCCTGACCCCGAGCGAGTACGCCGAGTTCCGCGGCTCGCTCGGCAGCTCCTCGGGCTTCCAGTCCCACCAGTACCGGGCCGTCGAGTTCATCCTCGGCAACAAGAACGCGGCCATGCTCGAGGTCTTCGACGCCGACCCCACGGCCCGCGCAGTGCTGGCCGACCTGCTCGCCGAGCCCACCGTCTACGACGCCTTCCTCGCCCACCTCGCCCGGCACGGCCACGCCGTCCCCGAGCAGCTGCTGCACCGCGAGGTCACGAAGGCCTGGGTGTTCGCCCCCGAGCTGGTCCCCGTGGTCCGCCGCGTCTACGACGACACCGACGCGCACTGGGACGCCTACGCCACCTGCGAGGACCTCGTCGACATCGAGGACGCCGTCCAGTTCTGGCGCTTCCGCCACCTGCGCACGGTCCAGCGCACCATCGGCTTCACCACCGGCACCGGCGGCTCCTCGGGTGCGGCCTTCCTCCGCCGCGCCCTGGACCTCACGTTCTTCCCCGAGCTCTACGAGGTGCGCACCGGCATCGGCGCCTCCGCCCGCTGACCGGAGGCGTCCTCCTGCACCGGAGTCCGTCCTCCTGCACCAGATCTCGCGCGGGAGGACGGAGTTCGATCAACCTCCCTGATCAACGCTGCGGTGGGGGGCGGGGGGCGCTCAGTCGGTGAGGCGGGACATGCTGTCGGGCAGCTCCTGCGCGTGCAGGACGGCGAGCCGTTGCGTGGCGCGGGTCAGCGCGACGTAGAGGTCGGAGTCCCCGCGCACGCCCTCGGCCAGCACCGCCGCCGGCTCCACCAGCACCACCGAGTCGAACTCCAGCCCCTTGGCCTCCGCCGGGCGCAGCAGCACCGGCCCGGCCGAGGAGTCGGCGTCCGCCCCCGCGGTTGCTTCGGGCAGCGCGGCCACGGCGGCGTCGAACAGCGACGGCGGCACGACGACCGCCGCCGTCCCCCCCTTGCCGGCCAGGTCCGCCGTCACCTCGGCGACCCGGTCCATCAGGTCGGCCGAGGCCACCCGCTCGGCGGTCGGCGGCTCACCGCTGCTGCGCACCGAGCGGGGCGCCTCCAGCGACGACCCGGACGCCGCGAGCACGTCGGCGGCGACCTCCATGATCTCGGTCGGCGTCCGGTAGTTGACCGTGAGCACCGCCTGGCGCCACTGGGTGCGGGCGTGCGGGGTGAGCACCTCGGCCCAGCTGTCCGCCCCGCCGAGCGTCCCGGTCTGCGCCAGGTCCCCGACCACCGTCATCGACAGCGTCGGGCACTTGCGGGCCAGCACCCGCCAGGCCATCGCCGACAGCTCCTGCGCCTCGTCCACGACCACGTGCCCGAAGGTCCAGGTGCGGTCGGCGGCGGCCCGCTCGGCGGTGGAGCGGTAGTCGGCCTCGTCGGCGCGGGCGGCCAGGCCCTCGGCGTCCAGCAGGTCGCCGGCCATCAGCTCCTCGGACTCCTCGTCGTCGTCCGCGTCGTGCGACCGGGACCCGTGCAGCAGGTCCAGGACCCGCTGCGCCTCGTCCAGCCCCGCCTGCCGCCGGCGCGCCGCGGCGGCCCGCTCCGCGGAGTCGTCGACCCCGAGCAGCTCGTCGGCCTCCTCGAGCAGCGGGACGTCGGACACCGTCCACGGCGCGTCGGCGTCGCGCACCAGCAGCGCGCGGTCGGCCTCGGACAGCCCCTTCGCGGCCCGGGCCAGCCGCTCCGGGGAGGCGAACAGGTCCCGCAGCAGGTCCTCGGGCGTGAGCAGCGGCCACAGCTCCTCGACCAGGTCCACCACCGCCGGCTCCCCGGCGATCTCCCGGCGCAGCGCGCGGCGGTCCTCGGCGTCGAGCAGGTTCTCCCCGCCACGGACGTCGGACCCCAGCCGGTCGGCCACCCGCTGGGCCAGCAGGTCGACCAGGCCCCGGTAGAAGGCGGGGCGGGCCAGGTTGTGCAGCCGCGACGCCCGCCGCGCCTGGGTGCGCACCTTCGCGACGTCACCCGCGCGGAGCCGGATGCGCTCCCGGTCGACGACCAGCTCGCGGGTGCCGCGCAGCACGCCCTGCCGGTCCTTCACGGCGGTCGCGACCACCTCGGCCATGGCGAGGCGCCCCTTGACCTCGGCGACGGCCGGCTCGTCGACCAGCGTGGTCGACAGCCCCGGCCGCAGGTCGCCCAGGCCGGCCATGACCACGCCGGTCTCGCCGAGGGCCGGCAGCACGTCGGCGATGTAGCGCAGGAAGGTCGGGGTGGGGCCGACGACGAGCAGGCCGCTGCGGGCCAGCCGGTCGCGGTGGGTGTAGAGCAGGTAGGCCGCCCGGTGCAGCGCCACCGCGGTCTTGCCGGTGCCCGGGCCGCCCTGCACGACCAGGATGCCGCGGGCGTCCGAGCGGATGATCGCGTCCTGCTCGGCCTGGATGGTCCGCACGATGTCGGTCATCCGGCCGGTCCGCTCGGCGGTCAGCGCGCGCAGCAGCGCCGCCTCGCCGGTCAGCCCGCGGTCGTCGGCCTCCTCGCCCTCGGCCAGCACCAGCACCTCGTCGTCGATGCCGGTGACCGTCCGGCCCAGGGTGCGGATGTGCCGGCGCCGGGTGATGCCCTCGGGCCGGAACGGGGTGGCGGTGTAGAAGGGCCGGCTGGCCGGGGCGCGCCAGTCCACCAGGGCCGGGTCACCGCCGGCGTCGTCGGCGGGCAGGCCGGTGCGCCCGACGTAGAGCGGCTGCGGGGAGGACTCCCGGTCCAGCCGGCCCAGCACCAGCCCGGCCTCGGCGGCGTCCAGCTGCACGATCCGGGTGCCGTGGAACCGGACCGCGGCCTCCTTCTCCCCCATCGCCTGCGGGTTGTCCACCAGCGGCGCCGAGATCGCCTGCTGCCGGCGGGTGACCGCCAGCTCGCGGGCAGCGTCCAACCGGGCGTAGAGGCCGGTGACGTGCTCCTGCTCCTCGGCGAGGTTCGGGACGGTGCTCGACACGTGCAGGTCTCCTCCTAGTGCGCGGGCCCGTCGAAGGTAGTCGCAGAACCTGCCGAACGGTGATCACCGCGCGCCAGGGTCCGCGCCGTGACCGGTCACCACCTCGCCCAGCTCGATCGCGCTGCCCGTCGATCCACTGACCTCGGCCCGGTTGGCCGGTCCCGTCGACCTGCTCGAGCCGGTCGACGCGGCCGGCGACGCCGCCCCGGGCTTCGTCCGGCGACTGCAGACCGAGGACGGCGACGCCACCGCCGTCCGGGGTCCCGGCGACGACGCGCTGATCGTCGACATGAGCACCTGGACGTCGCCCGAGACCGTGGGCGACGACCGTGGATCAGGTGGGACGACCAGCGTGCATCCTCCGCCGCCGACGTCGGTGGCTGAGGATGCACATTCGTCGTCCCACCTGATCCACGCCGGTCAGCGGCGCCCCAGCACCTGGTCCAGCGCACCGGCCAGCCACTCCTGCGCGCCGTCCCCGGGTGCCTCGAGGTGCCGGGCGGCGACGTAGCAGTCGGGCCGGACCAGCAGGCAGCCGCCGTCGGCGATCTCGCGGAGGTCGGCCCAGGTGCCGTAGGGGTCGTCGTAGGGCAGGCCCGGCCCGATGGCGACCGGCGTGATGTCCAGGCCGCGCTCCGCGCCCAGCGACGCGGCGGCGTCCAGCCATGCCTCGCCGCCGACCCCGGTGACGACGGCGAACCTGCCCTTCCCGACCAGGTCCAGGGTGGAGACCTCCCGGCCGCCGCGGGTGACCCAGGCGTGCGGCAGCTTGGCGCCGGGCCAGGTGGTGGGCTGGGCGTAGAGCTGGTGGTCGCGGCGGTAGGGCGGCATGTCGGTGCCGTCGGGGACGACGGCGGACGAGGCGTAGCGCTGGTTGTGCTCCACGCCGTGCGCGTCGAACTCGTAGGCCTTGTAGGCGATGGCCTCCCGCACGGCGGCGCGCACCTTGTCCCCCTCGGGCCCCGGCGCCCGGCGCAGCGCGAGCTGGCGCTCGAGGGCCTCGGTGTCGGTGGTGTCGGTGAGCTCCAGGGCGGCCATGATCCGGCCGGTGTCGGCGATCGACTGGTTCGCCCGCTCGACGACCTGGCGCGCGATCGGAGCCCGCTCGGCGTCGTAGGACTCCAGCAGGGCAGGACCCGCGGCTCCGTCGATCACGTGCGCCAGCTTCCAGGCCAGGTTGTAGCTGTCCTGGATGGAGGTGTTGGAACCCAGGCCGTTGGTCGGCGGGTGCCGGTGCACCGCGTCGCCGGCGCAGAACACCCTGCCCCGGGCGATCGTGGTGGCGAAGTGGTGGTTGACCGTCCACGGCGAGCCGGACAGCACCTCCATCTCGAAGTCGTCCCGGCCGACCAGCCCGACGGCCAGCTCGCGGACGAACTCGTCGGTCAGCTCCGGCGGCCCGTCGGCGACCGCGTAGCCCCACATGAGCATCCACTCGGTCCAGGGCTTGATCATCCGGAGGACTCCGAGGCCGACGCCCTCCTTCTCCGCGCCCGGCTGCAGCATCCAGTACAGGACCGAGGGCCGGTGCGCGACCAGGTGGGTGAGGTCGGCCTTGAACACGATGCCCAGCGCACCGCCCACCGCGCCGGGGCCCTCGTAGGGCAGCTCGAGGTCGGCGGCGACCTTGGACCGCGCGCCGTCGGCGCCGACCAGGTACTTCGAGCGGATCTCGTACTCCAGGCCGCTCAACCGGTCGCGGACGGTGGTGGTGACGCCCTCGTCGTCCTGCACGTGCCGCAGGTACTCGGTGTCGAAGCGCACCGTCGCTCCGCGGTCCTGGGCGGCCTTGACCATCACCGGCTCGGTGATCGTCTGCGGGGCGTCGAGCATCGTGCAGGGGCTGGCCAGCTGGTAGTCGGCGTGCCGGGCGGGGTCGGTGCCCCAGCTCGGGATGCGGCCCAGCTCCTCGCCGGCCAGCGAGGTGCAGAAGGTCGTCGTCCCCATCAGCTCCCAGGGGGTGGCCAGCGCCATGAGGGTGTCCTCGACACCCATGTCGCGCATGGTCTCCAGCGCCCGCTGGTTGGTGATGTGCGCCCGCGGGTCCTGGGACAGCCGCGAGTACTTGGTGACGACGACGACGCGGGTGCCGTAGGTGGCCAGGAACAGCGCGGCGGAGGCACCGGCGGGGCCGGTCCCCACCACCAGGACGTCGGTCTCCACGGGCACGGGCGCACTCCTCGACGAGTTCCGGGTGACCGCGGTCACGGCCTGGCCCTGACGGTCGTTGAACGTTCGACCACTGTCAAGGCCGATCTACGCTGGCCCGCATGACCGCGCTGACCCCGGAGGAGGCGACCGCCCGCGCCGCCGCACACCGGGACCGGCTGCTGACCTGGGTCGGGCCGCACCTGGAGCGGCGGCAGCGGCACGAGGCGCACCCGGTGCTGGACTTCCTGTTCACCTACTACTCCGAACCGCCGGCCCGGCTGCTGCGCTGGCACGCCGGCGTCGGCGCCTCGGTCACCGGCGACCTCGCGGAGGAGCGGCTGGGCTGGCCGCTGTACGCGCGGCTGGACGACGGGTCGGTCGGGCTGGACCTCGCGGCCTACCGCGCCAAGCGCGGGACGTCGGCCGGCTGGGTCGCCGGGTTGCTGGGTGCCACCGCCAGCCGGGCGGGCCAGTTCGGGTGCTTCGGCCTGCACGAGTGGGCGATGGTGCACCGGGCCGCCCCGCGGCACGGCGCCGTCCCGCTGCGACTGGGCCCCGCCGGGACCGACGCCGTCGTCGAGTCGCACCGCCTGCAGTGCACGCACGTCGACGCCTACAGGTTCTTCACCCCGACCGCTGCCCCGCGCAACGCGCTCACCCCCACCCGCGGCACCCAGGTGGCGCTGGAGCAGCCGGGCTGCCTGCACGCCGGGATGGACCTCTACAAGTGGGCCTACAAGCTCGCCCCGGCGGTGCCCGGCGAGCTGCTGGCCGACTGCTTCGAGCTCGCGGTGGACATCCGGGTTCTGGACATGCGGGCCAGCCCCTACGACCTCGCCGACCACGGCTACGACCCGGTGCCGGTCGAGACCGCCACGGGCAAGGCCGAGTACGCCGCGGCGCAGCGGGGCTTCGCCGCCCGCGGCCAGCAGCTGCGCGCCCGCCTGCTCGCCGTCTGCGACGCCGTGCTGGAGCCGGCCGTCCTCTAGGGGAGCCCGCGCAGCCAGTCCGCGATGGCCGACCCCAGCTCGTCGGGGCTGTCCTCCGGCACGAAGTGGTTGCCCGGCACCTGCACCTCGGTCAACGCCGGCCAGCGCCGGACCAGGTTCCGCTGCCGGCCGACCAGGATCGACCCCGGGTCGGCGTCGACGAACAGCTTCGGGACGTCGGAGGACGCCAGCCACTCCCCGTAGGCGTCGACGACGTCGTGCACGTCCGGCGGCACGTGCTCGATGGGGATGTTCCGCGGCCACTCCAGGGTGGGCCAGCGGCTCTCCGGCGTCGGGTAGGGCGCCCGGTACCGGTCGTGCACCTCGGGAGCCAGCCCCTGCAGCGTCGAGGCGGGCAGGATCCGCTCGACGAAGGTGTTGCGCTCCAGCACCAGCTCCTCGCCGTGGTCGGACCGCATGCCCTGGAACACGCCCTTCGCCGCCTGCGGCCAGTCGGCCCACAGCAACGGCGTCACGATCGTCTCGAGGAAGGCGATGGCCCGGACCCGGTCGGGGTTCTTCCGGGCCCAGTCGAAGCCCAGCGGACCGCCCCAGTCGTGCAGCACCAGGGTCACCCGGTCGCCGAGCTGCACCTCCTCGAGCAGGTCGGCCAGGAACTCGGCGTGCGCGGAGAAGGAGTAGGTGCCGCGCTGCGGGTCGGGCAGCTTGTCCGACTCGCCCATGCCGATGAGGTCCGGTGCGATGCACCGGCCCAGCCCGGTCAGGTGCGGGATGACCCCGCGCCAGAGGTAGGACGACGTCGGGTTGCCGTGCAGCAGCAGGATCGCGTCCCCCTCGCCGACGTCGACGTAGGCCATCTCGTGGCCGCGGACACGCGCCCGGGAGCGCGGGAAGGGGTCGTGCGGGGAAGCCGCCATCGCCCGATCCTGCGCCGGACTTGACCCTGACGCGACGTGAGGCGCTTCCATCGTCGGCATGAGGAGGACGGAGCGATGAGCCACACGGTGGGCGAGCTGGCCAGGCTGGCCGGGGTCACGGTGCGCACGCTGCACCACTACGACCGGATCGGGTTGCTGACCCCGTCCGGCCGCACCGCGGCCGGCTACCGGGTCTACGAGCTCGCCGACGTCGACCGGCTGCAGCAGGTGCTGGTCTACCGCGGGCTCGGCTTCGGCCTCGAGGAGATCGCCGCCCTGCTGGACGACCCGGACGCCGACGCGGGCGAGCACCTGCGCCGGCAGCACCGCCTGCTCCTGGAGCAGCGGGACCGGACCGACGCGATGGTGGCGGCCGTGGAGAAGGAGATGGAGGCACTGGAGATGGGGAACCCGATGACCCCGCAGGAGAAGCTCGCGGTGTTCGGCGACTGGCTGCCCGAGGAGTACGCCGACGAGGCCGAGCAGCGCTGGGGCGACACCGAGGCGTGGGCGCAGTCGCAGGCCCGCACCAGCCGTTACGGCAAGGCCGACTGGCTGGCGATCAAGGCCGAGACCGACGACCTCGAGCGCCGGTTCGCCGCCGCCCTGGCCGACGGCGCACCCGCCGACGGCGAGCGGGCGATGGACCTGGCCGAGGAGCACCGGCAGCACATCACCCGGCGCTTCTACGACTGCCCGCCGGAGATCCACGCCGGCCTGGGCCGGATGTACGTCGAGGACGAGCGGTTCACCGCCCACTACGAGCAGATCGCACCGGGGCTGGCCGCCTACGTCAGCACCGCCTGCCAGGCGAACGCCGCCCGGCAGGGCTGAAACCGGAACGGCTCCGTTCTCACCCGCGGGGGTGGGACGGCTCCACTCCTGGTCAACGTCGCGCCCGCGGTCGCCGAGAACCCACGGACGAGCAGCGACCCCGCTGCTCGCCCGTGGGTCCGACGACGACCAGGAAGGGTGATGTCGACCGTGCAGACCGTCGCGATGCACCACCCGCCCGGCACCCGACCGCTGTTGCACCGGGTCACCTCGCCGCGCGCCCTGCTCGTCACCGCCGGCGTGCTCGCCGGGTGGGGGCTGGTGCAGAGCGCCAGCTCACCCGACCGCGCCTGGCGGTTGGTCCTCGACGTCGTCGTCCTGGCCGGGGTGCACGGGCTGGCCGCCCTGGTCGCGCTGCGCGACCCCCTGCCCGGCTCCCCCGGCGCGGTCGCCCGCCGCGCCCTCGGCATCGGCCTGGGCGCCTTCGCCCTCGGCGCGGTGGTCGCGCGCGTCCTGCACCCGGTGCCGTCCGGCGCCCTCGCCTGGCTGCTCGACGGCCTGCACCTGGTCGGCCAGGTCGGCATCGGGGTCCTGCTGCTGTCGCTGGTGCTGCCCCTGCGCGGACGCCTCGTGCTCGCCGGCATCGGCCTGGACTCGGTCAGCACCGCCCTCGGGCTCACCGCCGTCGCCGGCACCGTCGTGCTCATCGGCATCGGCGACGGCGGGACCGACGCCGCCACCCGCGCCGTCCTGGTCCTCACCGGCATCGACGTCACCCTGGTCTCCGGGGCCGTCGCGCTGTTCTCCGTGCTGCGCCCCGGCCGGGACTCCGTCGTCCCGCCCCTGCTCGCCGGCTCGGCCCTCGTGCTCGCGGCGGACCTGGCCTCCGGGTACTCGCTGCACCACGAGGGCCCGGCATCCCCCGGCCCGTCCTTCCTGCTCATGGTCGGCGCCTGCGTGGTCCTCGCCTACGCCGTCACCCGGCCGGCGCGCACCACCGACCGCGCCGTGCTCGACGCCACCCACCGGCTGCGCAGCTGGTCCAACGTGCTGCCCTTCGCCGGGTGCGGGGCGAACCTGCTCGCCGTCCTGCTCGCCGCCCACTCCGCCGGGACCGGCCGCTGGGTGCTGCCGCTCGTGCTGGCCGGCGCCGGGTGCCTGGCGGTGGTCGTGGTCCGGTTCCAGCTCACCATCCGGGTCGCCCGCGCCGCCCTCGAGCAGCTCGAGGACGCCTTCACCGACCCGCTCACCGGCCTGCTCAACCGCCGCGGCCTGGGCGCCGGCGTCGACCGCTGGCTCGCCGGGCCCGAAGCGGTCACCCTGCTCGCCCTCGACCTCGACGGGTTCCGCCGGATCAACGAGGAGGCCGGCCACGAGACCGGTGACCGGGTGCTGCAGCGGGTCGCCGCCCAGCTGTCCACCCTGGCCGGGCCCGGCACCGTGGTCGCCCGCATCGACGGCGACGACTTCGCGCTCGCCTTCGTCGGCCAGGACGCCGCGCGCGCCGCACTGCTGGCCGCCCAGGTCCGCGGTGCGCTCGGCCGGCCCTTCGACCTGGACGGCCACCGGCTGCACCTCACCGTCAACGTGGGGACGGCGACCAGCCACGCCCTGGACGGCCGGCCCGGCGAGCAGGCCACCACCGGGGACCTGCTGCGCTGCGCCGACCAGGCCCTCGCCGAGGCCCAGGCCAGCACCAGCGGCGTCGCCGTGCACGACCCCGCCCGCTGCGGCCGGGCACAGGAGGACGGCCTGCTGGCCTGGGTCGACGACCTGCACGCCGCCCTGGACGCCGACGACCAGCTGCTGCTGCACTTCCAGCCCCAGCACCGCATCGAGGCCACCGGCACCGGCACCGTCGCCACGGTCGTCGGCTGCGAGGCCCTGCTGCGCTGGGCGCACCCCGTCCGCGGCCTCCTCGGCCCCGGCGAGGTGCTGCGCGCGGCCGAGCACGGTCACCTCTCCGACGCCGTCACCGAGCGGGTGCTCGACCTCGCCCTCGGCGGCGTCGCCGGCTGGTGGGCCGAGCGCGAGGTGCCCGTCGCGGTGAACCTGAGCGCCACCGACCTCGACGACCCGCTGCTGCCGCACCGGATCGCCGACGCGCTCGACCGGCACGGCCTGCCCGCCCGGGCGCTCACCGTCGAGGTCGTCGAGGACACCCTCATGCTCGACCCCGACCGCGCCCTGCAGACCCTCACCGCGCTGCGCTCCATCGGGCTGCGCATCGCCGTCGACGACTACGGCACCGGCTACAGCTCGCTGGCCTACCTGCACCGGCTGCCCATCGACGAGGTGAAGTTCGACCGCTCGCTGACCTCGGGCATCGCCTCCGACGCGGCGGCCGCCGTCATCGTCGGGCACAGCATCCGGCTCGCCCACGACCTCGGTCTGTCCGCGCTGGCCGAGGGCATCGAGGACCCCGCGGACCTGCAGCTGCTGTTCCGGCTGGGCTGCGACGCCGTGCAGGGCTGGCTGACCGGCCACCCGCTGCCCGTGCAGGGCTGGGTGACGGCCCTGGACCTGGAGGCGGTACACACGGCGACCCTCCGGGCCGCACCGCGGCCGACGGCCGTCCCCCGGGTGGGCTGAGCGCGTCCGTCCCCTCCTCGTGGAGGGGACCTCGCGCCTCGGACCCCTCCGTCGTCGTGGACCCCTGCCTGTGCCGTCCCCGGCTCTCCTGCCGATCGGTGTTGCCCGCGGCGGGTGGGGGCCGCCATCCTGCGCGCGTGGCGTACGACCTGGAGCTCGCGGAGCGGGTGCGGACGGCGCTGGCCGACGTCCCCGACCTCGCCGAGAAGAGGATGTTCGGCGGGCTGGCGTTCCTGGTCGGCGGGTCCATGGCGCTGGCGGTCAGCGGCAACGGCGGGCTGATGGTGCGCTGCGACCCGGCGCTGGCCGACGAGCTGGTCACCCGCGACGGGGTGGCCCGGATGGTCATGCAGGGCCGGGAGCTGGCCGGCTGGGTGCTGGTCGACCCGGCCACCCTGGACGCCGCCGCGCTGCGGGGGTACGTCGACGCGGGCCTCGCGGCGGCTGCCCGGGCGTAGGGCACCCTGGGCCCGGTGATCGCGCTCGTCGAGGTGCTGCGCCGGCCGTGGGTGCAGCGCGGCATCCGGGCCGCCGTCGCCGCCGGGCTGGCCTGGCAGCTCGCCGTGCTGCTGCCGCCGACGCTGGCCGACTACGCCTACTACGCCCCGCTGGGCGCGGTCATCGCCGTGCACCCCACGGTGGCCGACTCCGCCGGTGCGGCCTGGCGGACGGTCGCGGCCATGTTCCTGGGCTTCGGCCTGGCCGTCGCGCTGTACGAGGTCACCCGCGGGGTGCCCAACGCGTTCACCATCGCGCTGATCGTCGCCGCGGCCGTCGTGGTGGAGCAGTGGCGGCTGCTGCGCGAGCAGGCCAGCTGGGTCAGCTTCGCCGCCGTCCTGATGCTCACCATCGGCACCGACGACCCAGCGGCCTACGTCCTGCGCTACGGCGGGCTGACCCTGCTCGGGGCCGCGGTCGGCGTCGCCGTCACCACCGTGCTGTTCCCGCCGATGATGCTCACCGTCGCCGTGGAGCGGATCGCCGTCACCCGCGGCCTGCTGGCCGCGCACCTGGTGGACATGGCCGACGCCGTCCGCGGCGGCACCGTCCCCGACCCGGAGGACTGGGCCCACCGCGGCCGCGCGCTGGACGCCGCCCTGGACCGCATGCGCGCCGCCGAGACGCAGGTCGAGCGCGCCCGGCGGGCCAACCCGCGGGCGCCGCGGTGGCAGGGCACCGCGGCGCGGGTGCGCGAGCAGTCCCGCGCGCTGGACCGGGTGGCCGTGCTGGTCGACGACCTGACCGACCTGGTCGCGGAGTTCCAGCCGCACCGCCGCGGCCTGGACCGGGTGGACGACGGCACCGGGTGGGTGCTCGCCGACGCCCTCACCGGGCTGGCCGGCGTGGTCCGCATCCCGTACCACGACGGCCCCGAGCGGGACTCCCGCGACGACGCCATCGACGCCGCGGTGGCCGCGCTGGACCGGTTGGTGCAGCTGCTGCGCGCCGCCGAGGTGCCCGACGACGAGGGGTTCTTCGCGCTCGGCGCGGTCACGGTCGGTGTGCGGCGGTCCCTGCACGCGCTGGAGGCGGCGCCGCGCCACTGAGCCGGCCGGTACCGGGCTCAGTGGCGCCTCCACACCCCTGATCGGCGGCTAGCCGGTGGTGCTTGAGGGGCCGACCCGGACCAGCAGCTCGCCGTGCAGCATGCCCAGCCAGCCGTCGTCCGCGGCCGCCCAGCGCTGCCAGGCCGCGGCGACGTCCGCGAGCTCGTCGGCGGTGGCCAGGCCGTAGGCCACCGCCTGCTCGGCGAAGGACGACGCGGTCGCCCGGCCGGCCCACGAGTCGCCCCACCAGCGGCGCTCGGCGTCCGAGGCGTAGCAGTAGGTGGACGCCGACGCGGTCACCTCGCGCAGGCCGGCCGCGTGCGCCCAGGCCCGCAGCCGGCGGCCGGCGTCGGGCTCGGCGTCGTTGCGCCGGGCCACCCGGCGGTAGAGGTCCAGCCAGCGGGCGAGGCCGTCGTCCTCGGGGAACCAGGTGGTGGCGGCGTAGTCGACGTCGCGGACGGCGAGCAGCCCACCCGGTCGGCACACCCGGGCCATCTCGCGCAGCGCGGCGACCGGGTCGGTCAGGTGCTGCAGCACCTGGTGGGCGTGCACGACGTCGAAGGAGTCGTCGGGCAGGTCGAGGGCGTAGACGTCGCCGACGGCGAACCCGACCGGCACGCCCTCCCGGTCGGCCAGTGCGCGGGCCTCGCCCAGCGGGTCCTCGACGACGTCCAGGCCCAGGACGCGGCCCGGGGCGACCCGGCGGGCCAGGTCGACGGTGATCGTGCCCGGCCCGCAGCCCACGTCGAGGAGGTCGAGGCCGGGCCGCAGGTGCGGGAGCAGGTACCCGGCGGAGTTCTCCGCGGTGCGCCAGCGGTGGGACTGCAGGACGGCGTCGGCGTGGCCGTGGGTGTAGATGTCCACCGGGTCAGCGTGCACCTGCCGTCCCACGATGTGAACAGGCTGTCCCATTCAGTGAACGACAAGCACTGAGCGTGCGGCTCGGCGTGGCACGATCCGCGCCGTGCCGCCTGCCACCCGACGCCGCCCGGCGCGGCGTGACCCGCTGCTGGCCCCGGCCGGGCGGTGACCGACCGCCCGGCCGCCCTGCGCGCGGCGACCGCTGACCTGCAGCCGCCCTTCGCCGTCGTCGACCTGGACGCATTCGACGCCAACGCCGACGCCCTGGTCTCCCGGGCCGCCCCCGGCACCACGATCCGGCTGGCCAGCAAGTCCGTGCGCTGCCGGCCGCTGACCGACCGGGCGCTGGCCCGCCCCGGGTTCGCCGGCGTCCTCGCCCTCACCCTCCCCGAGGCGGTCTGGCTGGCCGCCGACCACGCCGACGTCGTCGTCGGGTACCCCAGCACCGACGGCCCCGCGATGGCCACCCTGGCCGCCGACCCGGAGCTGGCCGCGCGGGTCACGCTGATGGTCGACTCGGTCGAGTCCCTGGACGTCGTCGAGGCCGCGGTCGGCCGCTCCCCCGCCGCGCCGATCAAGGTCTGCCTGGACCTGGACGCCGCGCTGGAGCTGCTCGGCGGGCGGGTGCACCTGGGTCCGCTGCGGTCCCCGGTGCGCACTCCCGCGCAGGCCGTCGCGCTGGCCCGCGCCGTGCTGGACCGGCCGTGGCTGCACCTGGACGGCCTGATGGCCTACGAGGGCCAGATCGCCGGGACGGCGGACGGCGCGGGCCCGCGGCTGCGGCAGCTGGCGGTGCGGGCGATGCAGCGGGCGTCGGCCCGGGAGCTCGCCGACCGGCGGGCCGCGGTGGTGGCCGCGGTGTCGGAGCTGGCGCCGCTGCGGTTCGTCAACGGCGGCGGCACCGGCTCGGTCGAGCAGACCTCGGCCGAGCCCGCGGTCACCGAGGTCGCCGCCGGGTCCGGCCTCTACGCACCCGGGTTGTTCGACGGGTACCGCCGGTTCCGGCCGCGGCCCGCCGCCTACTTCGTGCAGCCGGTCGTGCGCCGGCCGTCGACGACGGTCGCCACCGCACTGGGCGGCGGCTGGATCGCCTCGGGCCCACCCGGCCCCGACCGGCAGCCCACCATCGCCTGGCCGGCCGGCCTGCGCTTCAGCCCGCTCGAGGGCGCCGGCGAGGCGCAGACCCCGTTGCTCGGCCCGCCCGCCGCGGGCCTGCGATTGGGCGACCGGGTCTGGTTCCGGCACGCCAAGGCCGGCGAGCTGGCCGAGCGGGTCGGCGAGCTGCACCTGGTCAGCGGCGACGCGCTGGTCGGGTCGGTGCCCACCTACCGCGGCGAGGGCAAGGCCTTCCTGTGAGGGAGGCGTTCCTGTGAGGCGGGCGTTCCTGTGAGGCTGGTCGACGCGCACCTGCACGTCGTGGACCCGGCGTTCCCGCTGGTGCCCAACGACGGGTTCGTGCCCGAGCCCTTCACCGTGGCCGACTACCGGGCCCGGGTCGCGGGGCTGGACGTCGTCGGCGGCGCCGTCGTCTCCGGGTCCTTCCAGGCCTTCGACCAGACCTACCTGGCCACCGCGCTGGCCCAGCTCGGGCCCGGGTTCGTCGGGGTGACCCAGCTGCCGGCCGACGTGCCCGACGCCGAGGTGCTGCGGCTGGACGCCGCCGGGGTGCGCGCCGTGCGGGTCAACCTGCGCCGCGGCGGGTCGGCCCCGCTCGCCGACCTCGACCGGCTGGCCCGCCGGGTGCACGAGCTGGCCGGCTGGCACACCGAGCTCCACGTCGACGGCCGCGACCTCGCCGACCTCGCGCCGGTGCTGCACCCGCTGCCGCAGGTGGTGGTCGACCACCTGGGCCTGCACGCCGGCGGCCTGCCCGACCTGCTGCGGCTGGTCGGGACGGGCGCAGTGGTCAAGGCGACCGGGTTCGGCCGGGTGGAGCTGGACGTCGTCGACGCGGTGACCCGGGTGCTGGCCGTCGACCCGCAGGCCCTCGTCGCCGGCACCGACCTGCCCAGCACCCGCGCCCGCCGTCCCTTCGCCGACACCGACCTCGACCTGCTGGCCCGGGCCGCCGGCGAGCACGCGGAGGCGGTCTTCGAGGACAACGCCAGACGCCTCTACCGCCTGCCCCCTTCCCCTGCCCCCTCAGCCGTGATCATGGGGTTGTCGCCACGCGCCGCGCCGGCCCCCGGCGTGTCCGTGGCACCAACCCCATGATCAGCGCCCGGGGCGGCGGCTGAGCTCGTCGGCCAGGGTCTCCTGCGCGCGGGCGGCCGCCGCCTCCCGGTCGGCCGGCACCAGACCCACCCTCGTCCGGCGGTCGAGCAGGTCGGCCACCGTGCGGGCGCCCTCCGCCCGGACGGCGAAGCGCAGCTCCCCCACCGTCTCCGGCCGGCCGGCCACCAGCGGCTCACCCCCCAGCGCGTGCACCGCCGGCGCCTCCGTGCCGTACCGGGCGACCAGCCGGGCCGGGGCGTCCACGCCGTCCAGCACCCGGCGCGGCGCGGCCCCGACCAGGGGGAGCCGGGCCGTCACCGACCGGCGGGCACCCCGGCCCAGCACGTCGAGGGCGGCGTCCACCGTCTCCTCGGCCATCGCCCGGTAGGTGGTCAGCTTCCCGCCCACCACGGTCAGCACCGAGCCCGACCGGTGCAGCAGGTGCGTGCGGGAGAGGTCCGCGGTGGCGCCGGCGACGGCGTCCGAGGGCAGCACCAGCGGGCGCAGCCCGGCGTAGGCGCCCACCACGTCGTCGGTGGTCAGCGGGTCGGCGAGCACCCGGTTGACCGTGCCCAGCAGCTGCTCGACCTCGGCCGCCGAGGGCTGTGGGTCCTCGTCGGGCACCGGGCCCTCGACCGGCTCGTCGGTGATGCCGAGGAACACCAGCCCGGTGTCCTGCGGGAGCGCGAAGACGTAGCGGGAGCGGGAGCCGGGCAGCGGCACGGTCAGCGCCGCGGTGGGGTGGCCCAGTCGCTCCGCGCGGACGACCAGGTGCGACCCGCGCGAGGGCACCAGCGAGACGCCGTCGTCCAGCCCGGCCGACCACACACCCGCCGCGTTGACCACCACCCCGGCCTCGACCTCGACCCGGCGTCCCTCGACCTCGACGACCGCGGTCCGACCGTCGACGCCGAGCACCGACGCCCCGGTGAGCACCGACGCGCCGTACCCCGCGGCGGTGCGGGCCAGCGCCACGACCAGCCGGGCGTCGTCGACGAGCTGGCCGTCCCAGAAGGCCACGCCCCCGCGCCCCGGCCGCACCGCCGGCAGCCACGCCGCGACCTGGTCGGCCCCCACCCGCCGGGCCCGGGGCAGCGACCCGCGCCCGCCGCGCACCGATGCGCGGAGGGCGTCCCCGAGCACCCCGCCCACCCCGGCGACGGCGGCGACGTCGGTGCCGCCGACCGCGGGCACGCAGAATGGCAGCGGCGCGACCAGGTGCGGCGCCGTCACCCCCATGAGGACGGCGCGCTCGCGGGCGGACTCCCGGGCCAACCCGACCTCGCCGTGCGCCAGGTAGCGCAGCCCGCCGTGCACCAGCTTCGAGGACCACCGGCTCGTCCCGGCCGCCAGGTCGGTGCGCTCGCACAGCAGCACCGACAGGCCCCGGGAGGCCGCGTCCAGGGCCACCCCGGCGCCGGTCACCCCGCCCCCGACCACCAGGACGTCGACCGCGCGCCCGAGCCGGTCCAGATCGCGGGCGCGGCGGGCGGGGTCGAGGCGGGTGCCGATCACGACCCCACCCTCCCCCAACGCCCAGGTATCGGAAGCTCCACCCTGCCGATCGGGGCGCGACGGTCGGGTAGAGCTTCCAATACCGGGGAGACCCCGGCGGGCAGACTGTCCCGGTGGCCGAGCAACCCGAACTGACCGTCCAGGGCTGGGGTCCCCCCGGCACCCGCGTCGCGCACGTGGCCGAGGGCGGCACGCTGGAGCTGACCGCCGACCAGGCACTGGCCAAGGCGCTGCCCAAGGCCGCCCGCAAGCACCTGGCCCGCGAGCTGGGCTGGACGCCGCGGCACACCCCGCCGGTCCCGGTGGCGGACGTCGAGCTGGCCCCCAGCCGCCTGCCGGTGCCGGTGCGCGCCGAGCTGGTGACCCTGCTCGGGCTGGAGAACGTGCGCGACGACCGGGAGTCCCGGCTGCGGCGCACCGGCGGCAAGAGCTACCTGGACCTGCTCCGCCGCCGCTCGGGCGACGCCTCGGACGCCCCCGACGCCGTCCTCACCCCCGCCGACACCGCCGAGACCGCCGCCCTTCTGCAGCTGTGCAGCCGGCACGGCGTGGTCGTCGTCCCCTTCGGCGGCGGCACCAGCGTGGTCGGCGGCCTGTCCGGCACCGACGTCGACGACCGGCCGGTCGTGGTCGTCGACCTCTCCCGGATGTCCGGGCTGGTCGCGGTCGACGTCCCCAGCTCGCTGGTCACCGTCGGCCCGGGCATGCGCGGGCCGGCCCTGGAGGACGCCCTCGCCGAGCACGACCTCACCCTCGGCCACCTGCCGCAGAGCTGGGAGTTCGCCACCCTGGGCGGGTACGCCGCGACCCGCAGCGCCGGCCAGGCCTCCACCGGCGTGGGCCGGTTCGAGGACCTGGTGGCCTCGCTGGTGCTGGCGACGCCGTCCGGGGTGCTCGAGGTGGGCCACCCGCCGGCGTCCGCGGCCGGCCCCGACCTGCTGGGCCTGGCGCTGGGGTCGGAGGGCGCGCTGGGTGTCATCACCGAGCTGACCGTGCGGGTGCGGCCCCGTCCGCGGGTCCAGGAGTACGAGGGCTGGTCCTTCCGCAGCTGGGCGGCCGGGCTCGCGGCACTGCAGCGGCTGGCCCGGCACGACCTGCTGCCCGACGTCGTCCGGCTCAGCGACCCAGACGAGACCCGCGCCAACCTGCTGCTGTCGGGGGGCGCCGGCGCCCGGGCGCTGCGCGGTGCGCTGCGCACCCGCGGGCACGGGTCGGGCTGCCTGCTGGTGGTGGGCTGGCAGGGACTGCCCACCCTGGTGCGGGCCCGGCAGCGGGCGGCCACGTCGCTGCTGCGGGAGGACGGCGGCAAGCGCGCGGGCTCCCGGGTCGGCGAGACCTGGGAGCGGCACCGGTTCGAGGGGCCCTACCTGCGCGACCGGTTGCTCGACCACGGCCTGCTGGTGGAGACCCTGGAGACCGCCGCCACCTGGAGCGCGCTGCCCACCGTGTACGACGCCGCGCGCCGGGCGCTGCGCGAGGCGCTGGCCGGCCCGGGCAAGCAGCCGCTGGTCATGACGCACGTGTCGCACGGCTACGCCACGGGCGCCTCGCTGTACCTCACGGTGCTGGCCGACCGGGACGACGACCTGCCCCTGCAGCAGTGGCTGGGCGCCAAGCGGGCCGCCACCGACGCGGTGCTGGCCGCCGGCGGCACGCTCACCCACCACCACGCGGTGGGCGCCGACCACCGCCCGTGGCTGGACCGGGAGGTCGGGCCGCTCGGCGTGGACGTGCTGCGGGCGGTGAAGGCGTCGCTGGACCCCGAGGGCATCTGCAACCCCGGGGTGCTGTTGCCCTCCTGAGCGGCGTGTCGGGTTTGGCTGTGCGTGGTCCGGGACACCCTGGGCTGCATGACCACGGACGTTGAAGCCACAGCGCCCGACCACGGGTCCGTCGAGCTGTCCGCCGACGGCACCCTGCTGGTGTTCACGGGCGAGATCGACAAGGACGTCGTCCGGCAGTTCCGGGTGACCGTCCGCCCCGCCGAGTGGCCCGCGCGGGTCGACGTCCGCGGCGTGACCTTCATGAGCTCGGCCGGGCTGGAGCTGCTGGTGCACCTGGCCCGCAAGCAGAAGCGCGCCGGCGGCGAGCTCGAGGTCGTCGAGCCCCCCACGTCGCTGCGGCTGCTGCTGAACCAGACGGGCCTGAGCCGGGTGTTCCGGTCGGTGCCCGCCTCGGTCATCCCCGCCTGATCTCGGCGGCGACCGCCAGCAGTTCCTCGAGCACCACCGCCACCACGGCGCGCTCGGCGGTGTCCGGGCGGACCAGCGCGTCCACCTGCCGCCCGGCCCGCACCCCGGCCAGCGGCACCAGCACGACCCCGGGGTGCCCCCCGGAGCTGTAGCGCGGCAGCAGCGAGATGCCGTGCCCGGCCGCGACCAGCGCCTCCACGACGTGGAAGTCGTTGATCCGCTGCACGACGCGGGGCGCGGTGCCGGTCGCGACGCCGACGTCGGTGAGCACCCGGGCCACCGGGAACCCCTCCCGGACGGCGATCCAGTCCGCCCCGGCCACGTCGGCCGGCTCCAGGGCGCTGCGCCCGGCCAGGGGTGACCCGGCCGGGACGGCGACGTCCAGCGGCTCGCGCAGCAGCGGGACCACGCGGACGTCGGGTCCCCAGCCCGGGTCGGCCTCGGCCGGGCGGTGGGCCACCACCACGTCGTGCCGGTCGGTGAGCGCGGTGAAGGCGTCCTGCGCGACGTCCTCGTCGGCGCACTCCACCGTGATCCCGCCCCGGGCGGCGACCCGGGTGAGCAACCCGGGCAGCAGCATCCACGCCGCGCTCTGGAACGCCGACACCCGCACCGAGCCGGTCGGCGAGCCGGCGAAGGCCGCGCACGCGGCACGTGCGCGCTCCAGGGCGACCGCGACGTCGACGGCGGCGTCGGCCAGCGCCTCGCCGGCCGCGGTGAGCCGCAGCCCGCGGCCGACCCGCTCGGTGAGCGGCACCCCGGTGTCGCGGGCCAGCCCCGCCAGCTGCTGGGACACCGCGGACGGCGTGAGGTGCAGCACGGCCGCGGCGGCGGTCACCCCGCCCTGGCTGCGCACCGCGCGCAGCGTCTCCAGCGCGCGCACGTCCATGCAGCGACGCTACATCGACGACGCAGAACCATTCGATGGTGCTGCACGGGAAGCGACCGCACAGTGGTCGACGTGAGCACCCGGGACCGCCTGCTGGCCTGCCTCGTCGCCGTCTGCTGGGGGCTGAACTTCGTCGCGATCCACCTGTCGCTGGCGCAGTTCCCGCCGTTCTTCCTGGTCGCGCTGCGCTTCGCCCTGCTCGCGGTGCCCACGGTGCTGCTGGTGCCCCGCCCCGGCGTCCCGTGGCGGTGGGTGCTCGGCTACGGCGTCGGCTTCGGCGTCCTGCAGTTCCTCTTCCTCTACCTGGCGATGGCCGTCGGGATGCCCACCGGGTTGGCGTCGCTGGTGCTGCAGTCCTCGGCCCCGTTCACCGTGCTGCTGGCCGGTGTGCTGCTGCGCGAGCGGGTCACCGGGCGCCAGGCCCTCGGGGTGGCCGTGGCCATCGCCGGGCTGGGCGGCATCGCGGTGCACCGCGCGGACGTCGACGGCGGGGCGCTGCTGCTGCCGGTGCTGCTCACCCTCTGCGGCGGGCTGGGCTGGGCGCTGGGCAACCTGGCCACCCGGCAGGCCCGCGCGCCGCACCCGCTGCGGCTGACGCTGTGGATGTCGGTGGTGCCGCCGCTGCCGATGCTGGCGGTCTCGCTGCTGGTGGAGGGCCCGGCGCAGATCGGCCGCTCCTTCACCGGCCTCGGGACGGCGACGGGCCTGCTCGCCGTCGGCGGTCTGGCCTACACGGTGCTGGTGGGCACCGTCCTGGGTTCGGGGCTGTGGGCCACGCTCATGAGCCGCAACCCGTCGTCCTCGGTGGCGCCGTTCTCGATGCTGGTGCCGGTGGTCGGCATCGGCGCGGCCTGGCTGCTGCTCGGCGAGGCCACCTCCGCGACCGAGCTCGCCTGCGGCGCCCTGGTGGTCGGCGGGGTGCTGGTGGGCTCGACCGGCTCAGCGCGGGCGGCGCACCGGCGGCAGCTTGGCCGCGACCGAGCGGGCCAGGAAGCCGCCGACGACCGCCGACAGGACGCCGACCAGGACGGCGAAGCCGCTGCCGACCTCGCGGGCGCCCAGCGCCGATAGCGCGAAGAAGCACAGCGCGGCGACGAGGACCGCCAGTCCCAGGCCCAGCAGCACCACGAACCAGGCGGGTTGGGGCACGGCTGGTTGTCGCTCGTCGTCCGCCACAGGGCACAGTCTGCCCATGACTTCCCCCCTGGTCACCAGCGAGGTCGGGCGACTGCGCACGGTGCTGCTGCACCGCCCCGGGGCCGAGCTGCGCCGGCTGACCCCCCGCAACAACGACGAGCTGCTCTTCGACGGCGTCCCCTGGGTGGCGCGGGCCCAGGACGAGCACGACGCGTTCGCCGCGGCCCTGTCGAGCCGGGGTGTGGAGGTGCTGCACCTGGACCGGCTGCTGGCCGAGGTGCTCGACGTCCCCGACGCCCGCGATCAGCTGGTCACCGCTGCGGTCGACGACCCCCGCATCGGCGAGACGCTCCGGCACACCTGCGTGGCGCACCTGTCGGACCTGGCGTCCGACGAGCTGGCCGCGGCCCTCATCGGCGGGGTGGCCCACGACGAGCTGCCCGGCGCCCGGGGCCTGGCCTTCGAGCTGATGGGACCCGGGGACTTCGTGGTGCGGCCGCTGCCGAACCTGCTGTTCACCCGCGACTCCAGCGTCTGGGTGGGTGACCAGGTGGCCATCACCTCGCTGGCGATGCCGGCCCGGCACCGGGAGTCCACGATCACCGGCGCGGTCTACGCCCACCACCCGCGCTTCGCCGGTCCGCAGCGGCTCTACGACCCGACGCTGGAGCACCTCGAGGGCGGCGACGTGCTGCTGCTCGCGCCCGGCGTCCTGGCGGTCGGCGTGGGCGAGCGGACCACCGCCGGCGGCGCCGAGCGGCTGGCCCGGCGGGTCTTCACCCGGGGCCTGGCGCACACGGTGCTCGTCGTCCCGATCGCGCAGGAGCGGGCGACCATGCACCTGGACACCATCGCCACGATGGTCGACGTCGACGCGATGGTCATGTACCCCGCCGTCGCCGACACCCTGGTCGCCTGGACGGTGCGCGCCGGGGAGGAGCCCGAGGCGGGCGACCTGCGGGTGAGCGGTCCCCGGCCGTTCCTCGCCGCGGCCGCCGACGCGATGGGCATCGACCGGCTGCGGCTGATCGACACCGGCCTGGACCCGGTCACCGCCGAGCGCGAGCAGTGGGACGACGGCAACAACACCCTCTGCATCGGGCCCCGCCTGGCGGTGGCCTACGAGCGCAACACGGTGACCAACAAGGCGCTGGAGGACGCCGGCATCGAGGTGGTGCCGATCGCCGGCGACCAGCTGGGGAGCGGCCGCGGCGGGCCCCGGTGCATGAGCTGCCCGGTGGTCCGCGACGCCTCACCGGCCTGAGCGGACCCCCAGCGCGACCACGGCCGGCGAGGCGAACACGCCCTCGGGGTCGAGGGAGTCGAACAGCTCCCGGGCCCGGTCCAGGCAGGGCACGACGCCGGCCAGCCCGGCCGCGCGCAGCGGGTGCACCTTGCCCCAGTGCGGCCGGGCACCGAAGGGCGCCAGCACCTCGGCGACCAGGGGCACCGCCTCGGCGAGGGTGCCGGGGGTCCGCCGCCACGTGAAGTGCACCGCCAGGGAGTCCCGGCCGTGCGCCATCGACAGCCACAGGTCGTCGGCGGCCACCGTGCGCAGCTCGCTGACCACCAGGTGCTCGCGGATGCGGTCGCCGACCCCGGCCACCGCCTCGACGGCGGCCGCGGCGTCGGCCCGGTCGAGGAAGAACTCCGACTGCACCTCGTCGCCGTTGCTGGGGGTGGCGTCGTGCCGGAAGTGCGGCAGCCGCTCGTGCCACGGGCCGGGGACGCCGCCCTGCGGGGTCACGTTCCCGACGATCTCGTCGGTGATCCGGTCCCGGCTGTCCGGGTCGCGCGGCACGCCGAGCAGTTCGTCGGGGGCGTCGGCGGGCAGCCGGGTCTTGACCCAGAGGTCGGCGGCACCGTCCCAGCGGGTGAACGCGCTCACGCTGTCACCGGCGCCGAGCCCCCCGGTCACCTCGGCGAGCGGGACACCGCGGTAGACGTCCTGGCGCACGTCGTAGGTGGGTTCGGTGGCCAGCACGAGCTCGGTGACCACCCCGGTCGAGCCGAGCGCCACGGCCTGGGCGGCGACGTCGTCCCCGGTCACCTCGACGGCCTCGCCGTCCGGCCCGATGCGGGTGAGGGACCGGACCGCGGTGGCCAGCGCGCCGGCGCGATCGCCGGAGCCGTGCGTGCCGGTGGCCACCGCCCCGCCGACGGAGATGTGCGGCAGCGATCCCAGGTTGTGCAGGGCCCGGCCCTGCCGGTGCAGCTCGCGAGCGAGCGCCCCGTAGGTGGTGCCGGCGGTCACCGCGACCGTGCCGTCGGGGCGGACGTCCACGCGGTCCGGCAGCGCGGTCAGGTCGACCAGGATGCCGGGTGAGTCCGCCAGCCCGTTGAAGGTGTGCCGGGTGCCCAGCGCGCGCACCCTAGGGGCGTCCCGGACGACCTGCTGGAGCTCGTCGGTGCTGCGCGGGCGGAGCACCCGTGCGGTGTAGGTGTGCGTGCCGGCCCAGTCCTGTTCCACGTCCCCACCGTAGGCGAGCGGGCCAACCTGTACGCCTGTACCGTTTTTCCGGTACGGTTGTGCAGATCCGAGTGGGAGGAGGCCGTCGTGGCCTGGGTGCTGGTGGTCGTGGCCGGTCTGTTCGAGACGGCGTTCGCGGTGTCGCTGAAGAACTCCGAGGGCTTCAGCCGGCTCTGGTGGACGCTGTCCTTCGTCGTCTGCGCCGGCATCAGCTTCACCCTGCTGACCACCGCGCTGCGCGACCTGCCGGTGGGCACCGCGTACGCGGTGTGGACGGGCATCGGTGCGGCGGGGACCGCCGTGGTGGGCATGGTGCTGCTCGGCGACCCGGTCGGCACCGTGCGGATCCTGTCGATCCTGCTCATCGTGGCCGGCGTGGTCGGCCTCAACCTGGCCCCGTCGTCGGCGCACTGAGGTGACCACGCCCAAGGGGGAGGCCCGCCGGGATGCCATCGTGGCCGCCGCGGCGCAGCTGGTGGCCGACCACGGCCCCGATGCGGTCTCGCACCGGGCGGTCGCGGCGGCGGCCGGGGTGCCCCTGGCCGCGACCACCTACTACTTCCGCGCCCTCGGCGACCTGCTGGTGGCCGCGGTGACCCGGGTCGGGGAGACCGAGACGACCGCGGCGGCCGCGGCCGTCGCGGCCCTCCCCACCGGGCGCCGCAGCACCCACGACACCGCCGTGGTCGTCCTCGACGTGCTGCTCGGCGCCGGGCGGCAGACCGACGAGCAGCTGCAGGCGCACTACGAACGCTTCCTGGCGGCGGGCCGGCACCCGGCGCTGCGGCCGGTCCTGGCCGCCACCCGGGCCCGGGTGGACCAGCTGCTGGCGCAGGTGCTCGCGCGCGGCGGTCACCGCGAGGTGCCCGTGGCCCGGCTGGTGGCGCTGGCCGACGGCACGGCGCTGTCGGCCCTGGTGGAGGGCGGGGGCGGCGCCCGAGCCGCGACCGAGGACGCCGTGGCCGAGCTGCTGAGCCGGCGCCGGCGCTGGTGAGGACCGGGACCTAGGTCCTCACCCGGCGTAAACCGTGGTTACAGCGGGCCGGGCCCGGGGTAGTGGGCGGGCTGTCGTTCAGACACGAGCGCCAGGAGGCTCCCCCATGACCACGACACCGACCCGCCCCACCCGGACCCCTCCGCGTCTGCACGAGGACGTCGTCGAGACCCCCACCGCCCGCCGGGTGAAAGCCGTGCACCGGCTCGGCGCCTTCACCGTGGCCGCCGTCCTCGCGGTCTTCGGCATCCTGGGCTTCGTCGGGGGCCTGGACTACTTCTCCACCGACGGCGGCCAGGTGGCCGGCCTGTCCTCCAACGGCCTGCTGTCGACCATCTCGCTGGTCACCGCCGTCGTGCTCGTCGCCGGGGCGGCCAAGGGCGGACGGGTCGCCAGCATCGTGGAGACCGGCGTGGGCACCGCGTTCCTGCTGTCGGCCTTCTGGCACCTGTTCGTGCTCAACACCAGCCTCAACGTGCTGGCCTTCCAGATGTCGAACGTGATCTTCTCGATCGTGGTCGGCCTGCTGCTGCTCACCGTGGGTCTCTACGGCCGGGTCAGCGGCAACCTGCCGTCCGACAACCCCTACCGGGCCAACCTCGAGGCCGGGGTCGAGCCGCTGACCGAGGAGCCCGAGCTGCCGGCCCGCACCCCCGAGGAGCGCCGGGCCGAGGCCGAGATCCGGGCGGCGGAGATCGCCGTCGCCGAGCACCGGGCCACCCCCGAGCAGGCTGCTCGGGTCGAGGCCATGAGCCACGAGCGCACCAAGGCCGGCCGTCGCCGGGTCTGGATGCAGTACAGCTGACCTCACCCGGGGCGGGCCGCGCACGGCGGCCCGCCCCGAGGTCTCACAGCCCCTGGGCCAGCCGGTGGTAGGCCGCCGACCAGCGCAGCTCCTTGGCCAGGCTGCGCCGGGTGGTGTCGGCGTCGATGACCACCAGCTCGGTGCGGAACACGTCGGCCAGGTCGGTGAGCTCGGCCGTCGTCAGCTGCGTGGTCAGCACCGTGTGGTGCGGACCGCCCGCGGTCAGCCAGCCCTCGGTGGACGTCGCGAAGTCCGGGCGGGGCTCCCACACGGCACGCGCGACCGGCAGGTTGGGCAGCGGCTGCGAGGGCTCGACGACGTCGATCTCGTTGGCCACCCAGCGGAACCGCTCGCCCAGGTCCGCCCAGCCGACGACGACGCCCTCCGCGGGGGCGGCGGAGAACACCAGGCGCGCCGGGTCCTCCTTGCCGCCGATGCCCAGCGGGTGCACCTCGAGGGAGGGCTGCTCGCCGGCGATGGTGGGGCAGACCTCGAGCATGTGCGCGCCGAGGATCTTCGGGGTGTCGGCGGACAGGTCGTAGGTGTAGTCCTCCATGAACGAGGTGCCCCCGGGCAGGCCGCGGCCCGCGGTCTTGAGCACCCGCAGCAGGGCCGAGGTCTTCCAGTCGCCCTCGCCGCCGAAGCCGTAGCCGTCGGCCATCAGCCGCTGCACGGCCAGGCCCGGCAGCTGGCGCAGCGCGCCCAGGTCCTCGAAGTTGGTGGTGAAGGCACCGAACCCGCCGTCGGTCAGGAACCGGCGCAGCGCCACCTCGAGTCGGGCCTGGTAGCGCACCGAGTCGTGCCGGTCGCCGCCCGGGCGCAGGTCCTCGGCGACCGCGTACAGGTCCAGGTACTCGGCGACCACCCCGTCGACCTCGGCGTCGGCGACGGCCTCGACGACGGCGACCAGGTCGTTGACGCCGTAGGTGTTCACCGAGACGCCGAAGCGCAGCTGCGCCTCGACCTTGTCGCCCTCGGTGACCGCGACGTTGCGCATGTTGTCGCCGAACCGGGCCAGCTTGAGCGAGCGGGCCTCGGCGGCGGCGACGGCGGCACGCGCCCAGCCGCCGACCCGGGCCTGCACGGCGGGGTTGTCGGCGTGCCCGGCGACGGTGGTGCGGGGCACCCGCAGCCGGGTCAGCGCGTAGCCGTACTCCCGGTCGCCGTGGGCGGCCTGGTTGAGGTTCATGAAGTCCATGTCGATCGTCGCCCACGGCAGGGCGGCGTCGGCCTGGGTGTGCAGGTGCAGCAGGGGCTTGCGCAGCGCGTCCAGCCCGGCGATCCACATCTTGGCCGGGGAGAAGGTGTGCATCCAGGTGATGACGCCGACGCAGGCCGCGGACTCGTTCGCCTCGCCCATGACCCGCCGGATCGCGGCCGGCTCCTTGAGCACGGGCTTCCAGACGACCCGCACGGGGACGGCGGCGGCGCCGTCGAGGGCCGCGGCGACCCGCTGGGACTGCTCGGCGACCTGCTGCAGCGTCTCCTCGCCGTAGAGGTCCTGGCTGCCGGTGAGGAACCAGATCTCCTGGTCCGGGAACGGGCTGTTCATCTGGCTGCTCACTTCTGTCCGTAGACGTTCTGGTAGCGCTCGTACAGGGCGTCGACGTCGGCCTGGGGGATGGGGACCGGGGTACCGAGCTGCAGGGCGATGTGCACGGTCCGGGCCACGTCCTCGGCCATGACCGCGGCCTTGACCGCGGCCCGGGCCGAGCGCCCGATGGTGAAGACCCCGTGGTTCTGCATGAAGACCGCCGGGGACCGGTGGCCGGACAGGGTGTCGACGATGCCGCGGCCGATCGAGTCGTCCCCGATCAGCGCGAAGGGGCCGATCGGGATCGGACCGCCGAACTCGTCGGCCATCGCCGTCAGCACGCACGGCACCGGCTCGGCGCGGGCGGCCCAGGCTGCGGCGTAGGTGCTGTGCGTGTGCACCTGGCCGTTCACCTCCGGCATGTGCCGGTAGACGTAGGCGTGCGCGTCGGTGTCGCTCGAGGGCCCGCGGACGCCGTCCACGGCCACGCCGTCCAGGTCGCAGACGGTGATGCCCTCCCAGGTGAGCCCCGCGTAGTCGACGCCGCTGCCCTTGATCACGAACAGGTCCTCGCCGGGCACCCGCTCGCTGATGTTGCCCGCCGTCCAGGTGACCAGGCCGTTGCTGACCAGCAGCCCGTGCAGCGCGGCGACGTGCTCGCGCTGCTCGCGGTGGGTGCCGCGCTCCTCGCCGGCCGCGGCGCGGACGGTCAGCCGGGCCGACGTCGGGCCGTCACACGCCGAGCACATCGGGGGTCTCCTCGATCGCGGGCGCCTCGACCTCGGGCGCGACGGGGGTGGCGGTGGTGGCTCCGGCGCCCGGGCCGCCGGCGCGGCGGGCGGCGGCGTCCCGGCGGAGGGCGCGCAGCCGGTGCAGCACGTCGTTGCCGCCGCCGGGCTGGTCCTCGCCCCGGCCGAAGAAGTCGTGCAGCCGGCGGTACTCGGCGAACAGCACGTCGTAGCGGTCGGCACGCTCGTCGTCGGGGGTGTAGACCGCCCGGCGCACCTTGCCCATCGCGGCCGAGGCGGCCGGGACGTCGGGGTGCGCGCCGGCGGCGACGGCGGCGTGGATGGCCGAGCCCAGCGCGGGGCCCTGGTCGGAGTCGATGACCGACAGCGGCCGGCGGCAGACGTCGGAGTACAGCTGCATGAGGAAGGTGTTCTTCAGCAGCCCGCCGGCCACGACCAGCTCGGTGACCGGCACGCCCGACCCCTCGAAGGCCTCGATGATGGTGCGGGTGCCGAAGGCGGTGGCCTCCAGCAGCGCCCGGTAGGTGTCCTCCGGGCGGGTGGCCAGGGTCTGGCCGAGCACGACCCCGGACAGCTCGGCGTCCACCAGCACCGACCGATTGCCGTTGTGCCAGTCCAGCGCGACCAGGCCGTGCTCGCCGACCTCCTGCTGGGCGGCCAGCTCGGTGAGCAGCTGGTGCACGCTGACCCCGCGCTCCCCGGCGGCCTGCACGTAGGACGGCGGCACCGAGGTGTCGACGAACCAGCCGAAGATGTCGCCGACGCCGCTCTGGCCGGCCTCGTAGCCGTAGCGGCCCGCGGTGATGCCGCCCTCGACGACCCCGCACATGCCGGGGACCTCGGCCAGGGTGTCGCCGTTCATCACGTGGCAGGTCGAGGTCCCCATGATGGCGACCATCTGGCCGGGCTCGATGGCCTGCGCGGCGGGCGCGGTGACGTGCGCGTCGACGTTGCCGACCGCGACCGCGATGCCCTCGGGCAGGCCGGTCCAGCCGGCGGCCTCCCGGGTCAGCCCCCCGGCCCGCTCCCCCAGCTCGCCGATGCGGTGGTCGAGCTTGTCGGTGACGAAGCCGGCGAAGTCGGGGTTCAGCGCGGCCAGGTAGTCGCGCGAGGGGTAGTCCCCGTCCTGCCGGATGCCCTTGTAGCCGGCCGTGCAGGCGTTGCGGACGTACTCCCCGCACAGCTGCCAGACGATCCAGTCGGCCGCCTCGACCCAGTGGCCCATGGCCGCGTAGACCTCGGGGTCCTCCTCGAGCAGCTGCAGGCCCTTGGCGAACTCCCACTCGCTGGAGATCAGCCCGCCGTACCGGGGCAGCCAGGCCTCCCCGCGCTCGTGGGCGAGGGCGTTGATCCGGTCGGCGTGCGGCTGGGCGGCGTGGTGCTTCCACAGCTTGACGTAGGCGTGCTTGCGGCCGACGAACTCGGGCAGCTCGCACAGCGGCGTGCCGTCGGCGGTGGTCGGCACCATCGTGCAGGCGGTGAAGTCGGTGGCGATGCCGACGACGTCGGCCGGGTCGACCCCCGCGTCCCGGACAGCGGCGGGCACCGCGGTGCGCAGCACGTCGACGTAGTCCGAGGGCACCTGCAGCGCCCAGTCGGGCGGCAGCTGCTCGCCGGTGCCGGGCAGCTGCCGGTCGACCACGGCGTGCGCGTAGGGGTGGGTGGCACTGGCCAGCTCGGCCCCGTCGGACACCCGGACGACGACCGCCCGGCCGGACAGGGTGCCGTAGTCGACGCCCACCACGTACTGCTCGCTCATTCCGTCTCCTCCTGCGGTCGCCGACCGCGCGTCGAGCATGTTAGCGCTAACAATGGTGGTTCGGAACACACCTCCGGGGGACCGCGGCTCAGCCCGCGACCGGTCCGGTGGAGCGCCGGACGAGCAACTGCGGGTCGACCTCGTCGGAGCCCGCGTCCTCCCCGGCGATGCGGGCGAGCACCAGCCCGACGCCGCGCCTGCCGAGCTCGGCGAAGTCCTGCCGCACGGTGGTCAGCGGCGGGCTGAAGTACGGCGCCTCGGGCACGTCGTCGAAGCCGACGACGCTGACGTCGCCGGGGACCGTGATGCCCTGCTCGTGCAGGGCGACCATCAGGCCCAGGGCCATCTGGTCGTTGCCGGCGAAGACCGCGGTGATCGGTTCCCCGGCCCGGATCCGGCGGGCCAGGTCGGTCCCCACGGCGTGCCCGGACGACGGCCACCAGTCACCCAGCCACAGCTCCCCCGGCGGGGCGCCGGCGCGGGCCAGGGCGGTGCGCCAGCCCTGGATGCGCCGGCGCGCCTCGACCGAGTAGGAGGGTCCGGCGAGGTGGTGCACCGTGGTGTGCCCGAGCTCGAGCAGGTGGTCGACCGCCAGCTGGGCACCGGCCTCCTGGCCGACGGTGATCGCGGTGCCCAGGCCCTCGCCGCCCATCTGCACGGCGACCAACGGCACCGGGGGGTCGACCTGCTCGAGGGCCTCCAGCGCCTGCACCTCGGCGGTGTGCACCACGACGGCGTCCACCGACTGGGCGACGAACCGGTCGACCGCCTCGGCGATGGTCAGCCCGCCCGCCCGGTCCAGGATGGCCACCGACAGCGAGTAGCCCGCGGCCCGGGCCGCCTGCTCCAGGCCGATCATGGTCTGCGCCGGGCCGTACTGGTCGACGTCGATGGTGACCAGCCCGATCGTCCGGGAGGACCCGGTGACCAGGGCCCGGGCCGCGGCGTTGGGCCGGTAGCCCAGCTCCTCGATGGCCTGCTGCACCCGCTCCCGGGTGCGCGGGGCGACGTTGGGGTGGCCGTTGACCACCCGGGACACCGTCTGGTGCGAGACGCCGGCCCGGGCGGCCACGTCGCTCATCACGAGCGGGCGGGCCGGGGCGGATCCGTGCGTGTCGGTCGACACCGCTGGCTCCTCCCCGGCCCTCGTCCCCGGCCTCAGCGGCTGGAGCCGGCCCGGCGCTTGTTGTAGACGTCGAAGGCCACGGCCAGCAGCAGCACCAGGCCCTTGACCATCGACTGGACGGACTGGTCGACACCCATGAGCTGCATGCCGTTGCTCATGACGCCGACGAGCAGACCACCGACCATGGCGCCGACGACCGTGCCGACGCCACCGGTGACAGCCGCGCCACCGATGAAGGCCGCGGCGATGGCGTCCAGCTCGAAGCTGTTGCCGGCGCCGGGCTGGGCGCCGTTGGACCGGGAGGAGAAGACCACACCGGCCACGGCGGCCAGGAAGCCCATGTTGACGAAGATCCAGAAGTTGACGACCTTCACCTTGACGCCCGACAGCGTCGCCGCGGCCAGGTTGCCGCCGATGGCGTAGACCTGCCGGCCGAACACCGTGCGCTTGGTGACCACGCCGTAGACCAGGATCAGCACGGCCAGGATGACCAGCACGTAGGGCAGGCCGCGCGCGTTCGCCAGCTGCCAGGCGAAGGCCATGACGACGGCCGCGACCACGACGATCTTGACGACGAACAGCGGGAAGGACTCGACCTGCTGGCCGTAGCGGATGTTGGTCTGCCGGGTGCGGAACTGGCCGAAGGCGTAGGCGACCACCGCGATCGCGAACACCAGCAGGGTGAAGGCGTCGTAGCCGTTGCCGCCGATGAGCCCGTTGCTGAACCCGGATGCGATCCGGCTGTACTCCGCGGTGAACGGCGACAGCGAGATGTTGTCCAGCACCTGCAGGGTCAGGCCGCGGAACAGCAGCATGCCGGCCAGGGTCACGATGAAGGCGGGGATGCCGACGTAGGCGACCCAGAACCCGTGCCAGGCACCGATGGCCAGGCCCACGCCGAGGGCGGCGAGGACGCCGACCCACCACGGCTGGTCGTGCCGGATGACGACGACCGCGGACACCGCGCCGGTCACCGCGACCACGGACCCCACCGACAGGTCGATGTGGCCGGCGATGATCACGATGACCATCCCGATCGCCAGGATCAGGATGTAGGAGTACTGCAGGATGATGTTGGTGATGTTGCCCGGCGACAGCGAGGTGCCCCCGGTCAGGATCGCGAACAGCGCCACGACCACCACGAAGGCGATGTAGATGCCGCTGGTGCGCAGGTTGCGGGTCAGCAGCGTGCGCACGTCGCTGGTGCCGAGGGCACCGGCGGTCGCGTTGTCCTTCTGCGCGGTGGCCGACTCGGCCTCGGGCTCCGACGTCGGGCCGACGGTCTGGGTCATCCGACGAGCTCCTTCTCCTGGGTCATGAGGGTCATGAGACGTTCCTGGTCGGCGTCGGCGACGGGCAGCTGCCCGGTGATCCGGCCGGCCGAGAGGGTGTAGACGCGGTCGCAGATGCCCAGCAGCTCGGGCAGCTCGGAGCTGATGACGACGACGGCCTTCCCGGCCGCCACCAGCTTGTTGATGATCGTGTAGATCTCGTACTTGGCACCGACGTCGATGCCGCGGGTGGGCTCGTCGAGGATCAGCACGTCGGGGTCGGTGAGCAGCCACTTGCTCAGCACGACCTTCTGCTGGTTGCCACCGGACAGCTTGCCCACGATCGACTTCACCGTCGGGGCCTTGATGTTCATCGCCCGGCGACCCTCCTCGGCCGCCTTGGTCTCCTCGTTGGCGTTGACGAACCCCCGGCTGGAGAGCTTGTCCAGCGCGGCCGCGGAGTTGTTGCGCGAGATGTCGTCGATGAGGTTCAGCCCGTACCGCTTGCGGTCCTCGGTGGCGTAGGCGATGCCGTTGGAGATGGCCTCGGCGACGCTGCGCGCCTTGACCTCCCTGCCGTGCATGAACAGCTTGCCCTCGACGAAGGTGCCGTAGGAGCGGCCGAAGATGCTCATCGCCAGCTCGGTGCGACCGGCGCCCATCAGCCCGGCGATGCCCACGACCTCGCCGGCCCGGACGTCGAAGCTGGCGTGGTCGACCACCAGGCGGTCCTGGGTGGGGTGCTTGACCGTCCAGCCCTCGACCCGCAGGACCTCCTCGCCCGGGTGCGACTCGCGCTCGGGGTAGTAGGAGTCCAGGGCGCGGCCGACCATGCCGCGGATGATCCGGTCGACGGTCACCGACTCGTCGCTCATGTCCAGCGTCTCGACGGTCTGGCCGTCGCGGATGATCGTGGTGTGGTCGGCGATCGCGTCGATCTCGTTCAGCTTGTGCGAGATGATGATCGAGGTGATGCCCTGGTCGCGCAGACCGCGGATCAGGCCCAGCAGGTGCGCGGAGTCGGTGTCGTTGAGCGCAGCGGTGGGCTCGTCCAGGATGAGCAGCTTCACGTCCTTGGACAGCGCCTTGGCGATCTCGACCAGCTGCTGCTTGCCCACGCCGAGCTGGCCGACCGGGGTGGTGGGGTTCTCGTGCAGGCCCACCGACTGCAGCAGCTTGGTCGCCTCGGCGTTGGCCAGGTTCCAGTCGATGAGGCCGAACTTCCCGCGCTTCTCGCTGCCCAGGAAGATGTTCTCGGCGATCGAGAGGTAGGGCACCAGGGCGAGCTCCTGGTGGATGATCACGATCCCGGCGTGCTCGGAGTCGCGGATGCCGCCGAAGGACACGACCTGGCCCTCGAAGACGATCTCGCCCTCGTAGTCACCGGCCGGGTAGACCCCGGAGAGCACCTTCATGAGGGTCGACTTGCCGGCGCCGTTCTCGCCGCAGATCGCGTGCACCTCGCCGCGCTGGACGGACAGCGTCACGTCCTGCAGCGCCTTGACGCCGGGGAAGGTCTTGGTGATGGAGCGCATCTCGAGGATGGGGTCGGACATCGGACTCCGTCGTCTCGTCGTCGTTCTGTGTGCCGTGCGGGTGGAGCCGTGCGGGTGGAGCAGGTGGAGCGTGGAGCCGGCCGGGCCCGACAGCTGAGCTGCCGGACCCGGCCGGGTTCAGGGGCAGGTCAGTTGGTCTGACCCGCGTCGACCTCTTCCTGGGTGTAGTACCCGGAATCGATCAGCACCGACTGGATGTCGGCGGCGTAGACCGTCTGCACCGGGAGCAGGTACGACGGCACGACCTTCACGCCGTTGTCGTAGGTCTCGGTGTCGTTGGCCTCGGGCTCGTCACCCTCCAGGAACGCCTTGGCAGCCGTGACGGCCTGCTCGGCCAGGTTGCGGGTGTCCTTGAAGATGGTCGAGCTCTGCACGCCGTCCTGGATCAGCTTGACCGAGGCGATCTCGGCGTCCTGACCGGTCACGACCGGCAGCGGGCGCGGGGTCGAGGCCAGGGCCGGGCCGTAGCCGGCGTTCTGCAGGGCGGTGATGATGCCGCGGGAGATGCCGTCGTAGGGCGACAGCACACCGTTGAGCACGGTGCCGTTGTTGTAGGAACCGGTCAGCAGCGTCTCCATGCGCGACTGGGCGGTCTCCTGCTGCCAGCGCAGCGTCGCGGCCTGCTCGATGTCGGTCTGGCCCGAGGGGACGACCAGCGTGCCGTCGTCGATCAGCGGCTGGAGCACGTCCATGGCGCCGTTGAAGAAGAAGAACGCGTTGTTGTCGTCCAGCGAGCCGGCGAACAGCTCGATGTTGAACGGACCGGCGGCGTCGGTGCGGTTGCCGTCGGCGTCGAGCACGCCCAGGCCGGTCAGCAGTGCGGTGGCCTGCGCCTGGCCGACCGCGAAGTTGTCGAACGTGACGTAGAAGTCGACGTTCTCGCTGTCGCGGATCAGGCGGTCGTAGGAGATGACCGGGATGTTGGCGTCGGCGGCGGCCTGCAGCTGGCCCGAGAGGGCGGTGCCGTCGATGGCGGCGATGATCAGGAGGTCGGCACCCTCGGTGATCATCTGGTCGATCTGCTGCGACTGGGTGGGGATGTCGTCGTTGGCGTACTGCAGGTCGACCTGGTAGCCGGCGTCCTCGAGCTGGGACTTGACGTTGTTGCCGTCGGCGATCCAGCGCTCGGAGGTCTGGGTGGGCATGGCCACACCGATGGTGAGGTCCTCGGGGTTGGCGTTGGCGGTGTCGTTGCCGCCACCGCTGCCGGCGCCGCCACCACCACAGGCGGTGAGGCCGACGGCCGCGACCGCGCCGATGGCGGCCAGCCTGAGCTTCTTGCTCACGTGTTCTCCTTCACGAGACGTCTGCCGCCGGACACATCTCGGCGCTCAGGCCCGCAGCTGTGCGAGCGCTCACATTGTGAACGCTAACAACAGCCTCCCGTCAAGAGGTTGTGCGCAACCGGCGGTCACGTTCTCGTAACGTTGGCGACGCCCTCCGGCAACCCGTTCCGGCCCCGTTGGCCGCGACCTGCGGCGATGCCGGTCACAGCAGCAGCCATCCGGGCCCAAGCGGGCCCCCGCCCGTCCCGGTCGCCCCACCCGTCCGGGTGGCCCCGGGCACGCGGTGCTCAACCGGGCGCGCCGGGCTGCCGACCCGTACCGCACAGCACGTCCACCGACCGGGGAGCACCCCGCGCCCGGACCACCGCAGACCGGAGACCCGTGAGCGCCCTCCCCGCGCCCGTCGACGACCGGGCCACCGGCTCGGCCCGCCCCGGTCGCGCCGCCCGGTGGGCCGGCACGCGCGACCCGCGGTCGGCCACCCGGCTGGCGGTCGCGGTCATGCTGCCCGCGGCCGCCGTCCAGACCGGGTACGCCTTGCTGGCCGACCAGTCCCGGGTCGCCGACGTCGGCTCCTGGACGATGGTCGTGCTGCTGGTGTCCGCCAGCGCCGTCCTGCTGCGCACCGACCCCCGCCGCTGGGACGAGCGCGGGTTGCTCGCGCTCGTGCCGCTGCTGGGCGCCGTCGCGCTGAACGTCCTGAACTGGATCACCGCGGACACCTCGGCGGCCGCCCAGGTCTTCGCCGTCCTGCCCGTGCTGTGGGCGGCCTCGCAGCTGCGCCCGCCCGCCGCCTGGGTGGTCGCCGGCTTCTCCGGGGTCGCCAACGCCGTGCTCGTGCTGCACCTGGAGCCGCTGGACCGCGCGGTCCCCGACGCGGTCTTCGTGGCCGCCACCCTGGTGCTGGCCACCGCCCTGCTCGTGCACGCCGGCAACCGCCAGGAACGACTGGTCGCCCGGCTGCGGGAGCAGGCCGCCGTCGACCCGCTGACCGGCCTGGTGACCCGGCCCGTGCTCGACGCCGCGGTGGCCCGCGAGCTGTCAGGGGTGCCGGTCCGCGGCACGGCGATGGTGCTGGTCGACGTCGACAGGTTCAAGGCCGTCAACGACCGCTACGGCCACCCGGTCGGCGACGACACGCTGCGCCACCTCGGCCGGGTGCTGCGCGACGCCGTGCGCGACGGGGACGCGGTGGTCGGCCGGCTGGGCGGCGACGAGCTCGCGGTGCTGCTCACTGGCTGCCCGACCGAGGTCGCCGAGCGCCGCGCGGCCGACCTGGTCTCCGCCGTCCGCGCGCACCCGCTGCTGCTGGAGGACGGCACCGAGCTGCCGCTGACCATCAGCGTCGGGGTCGCCCAGGTGCCGGCGCACGCCACCGACGCCCGCGCCCTCTACGCTGCCGCGGACCGGGCGCTCTACGTGGCCAAGCGCCGCGGCCGCGACCAGGCCTGCTCGGCGGGGAGCGCGCCGGTCAGCGGAGGGTGACCTGCCGGGACAGCAGCCCCGCCCGCGAGCGGCGCTCGTCGGCGGTCAGCGGCTCGTCCCGCGCCAGCGCGGCGGTCAGCCGCTGGTCCAGCTCGGTCGCCGGGCCGGCCCAGTCCGTCGCCGGGACGTCGGCCGGCACGTCCCACACCGGGACGACGAGGCCGTGCGCGCGGAAGGCGCCGGCGTACCTGGTCCCGGCACCCAGGGTGAGCTCCTCGGCCGCACCGAGGCGGGCCAGGGCGTCCAGCAGCTGCTCCTCGGGCTCGGGCCGCACCCAGCGCAGGTGCGCCCGGTCGGTGGCCGGCCGGCACCAGTAGGCGGCGCCGAGGCCGTCGAGCAGCACGGTCGGGATGATCGCCTCGTTGGCCTGCTCCAGGCCCGCCATCGCGGCCGGGCCGGCGCCGGTGCCCTCCAGCCAGAAGCCGAAGTCCTCGTGCACGGTGACCTCGAGGTCGGCCGCGGGGTCCAGCAGCTCCTGCAGGCGCGGGCCGGCCGAGCCCTCGGCGCCGATCGGGCCCGGGTCGACGGGGTTGCCGGCCGGCGCCTCCAGGGCCGCGGCCAGCGCGGTGCCCAGGTCGCGGCTGACGTCGTCGGAGGAGGTGGCCAGCTGGACGCCGAGGAGCACCTCGCCGCTGGCCCGCACCAGCGCCGGGGCGCCGCCGGGCAGGACGCTGGCCAGGGTCGCCGTCCGGCCGTCGGTCGTGGTCAGCACCGCGGTGGCCGCCGGCACCAGCTCGCGCAGGGCGACCCAGTGGGTCTCGCCGGGCAGGCCCTCGAACGGCCGGGTGACCACCGGGGCGTAGGCCGAGCCGTGGCAGTGCTTGTACTTGCGGCCCGAGCCGCACGGGCACGGCGCCTTGGGGTTGGGCGCCCCGTCGGCGGCGGCGGGGGCGGGACGGCGCTGGGACTGCGTGCGGGCCATGCACCCGACCCTATGCGGGGACGGTGCACACTCGTCGGGTGCTGGACCTGACCGACCCGTCGTTCGTCGAGGACCCCTACCCCGCCTTCGCCGCTGCCCGGGCCCAGGCGCCGGTGCAGTGGGACGAGGGCCTGGGCATGTGGCTGGCCTACGGGCACGCCGAGGCCAACGCCGTGCTGCGCACCCGGGCGCTGGGCCGGATCTGGACCGACCGCGAGCCGGCGGAGCGGTTCGGCCAGTTCAACCTCATCCACCGCAACGCGATCCTGGAGATGGAGCCGCCGGACCACACCCGGCTGCGCCGGCTGATCAGCGCCGCCTTCGCCCGCGGACACGTGGAGCGCTTGCGCCCGTGGGTCGAGGAGCTGGCCGCGTCGCTGGTCGACGGCATGGTCGAGCGGTCGAGCGCCGGGGAGCCGGTGGACCTGTTCACCGGGATGGCCGAGCAGCTGCCGGTCGAGGTCATCGCCGAGCTGCTGGGCGTGCCGCAGGCCGACCGGCCGCTGCTTCGGCCGTGGTCCAACGCGATCGTGAAGATGTACGAGTACGGCCGGACGACGCAGACCGAGGACGCCGCCGAGACCGCCGCGGCGGAGTTCGTGGCCTACCTGCGGGAGCTGGCCGCCCAGCGCCGGCAGGCGCCCGGGGAGGACCTGCTCACCCACCTGGTCACCGCGCGGGACGCCGACGGCGACCGGCTGACCGAGGACGAGCTGGTCACCACCTGCATCCTGCTGCTCAACGCCGGCCACGAGGCCACCGTCAACGTGACCGGCAACGGCCTGCTCGCGCTGCTGCAGCACCCCGACCAGCTGGCCCGGCTGCGCGCGGACCGCTCGCTGCTGCCGACCGCGATCGAGGAGCTGATGCGCTTCGACTCGCCGCTGCAGCTGTTCGAGCGCACCGCCACCGCCGACGTCGAGCTCGGCGGGGTGACCGTGCAGGAGGGGCAGAAGATCGCCGCGCTGCTCGGGTCGGGCAACCACGACCCGGCGGTGTTCGACGCCCCCGACACCCTCGACGTCGGCCGCACCGACAACCCGCACATCTCCTTCGGCGCCGGCGTGCACTTCTGCATCGGGGCGCCGCTGGCCCGGGTGGAGCTGCAGGCCTCCTTCGGCGCGCTGCTGGCCCGCACGTCGGTGCTCGAGCTGGCCGGGGATGCCCGCCGCCGTCCCGAGTTCGTGATCCGCGGCCTGGCCGGGCTGCCGCTGACGTTGCTGCGGTAGCTACCCACGGGTAGAAGGTGGCGGCGGTCACTGGTTGGATGCGGCGCATGCGCGGCCTCATGCAGCAGACGCCCCTGACGATCGACTCGATCTTCCGGTACACGGAGCGCCACCACGGTGACAAGACGATCGTGACGAACTCCCCCACCGGGCCGGTGCGGACGACGTACGCCGACTGGGCGGTGCGCACCCGCAAGCTCGCCGGGGTGCTGGACACCCTCGGCATCTCCGCCGACGGCCGGGTGGGCACCTTCGCCTGGAACTCCGCCCGCCACCTCGAGCTGTACTTCGCCGTCCCGAGCACCGGGCGGGTGCTGCACACGCTCAACATCCGGCTGTTCCCCGAGCAGCTGACCTACATCGCCAACCACGCCGAGGACGAGGCCGTCTTCGTCGACCGCACCGTGCTGCCCCTGCTGTGGCCGCTGATCGACACGATGACGACGGTGCGCCACGTCGTGGTGATGGACGACGGCGGGGACAACGAGATCCCCGACGACCCGCGGGTCTCGCTCTACGAGGACCACATCGCCGCCGCGGAGCCGGTCGACTTCCGGGTCGAGGACGAGAACACCGCGGCGAGCATGTGCTACACCTCGGGCACCACCGGCAACCCGAAGGGCGTGCTCTACAGCCACCGCTCGACGGTGCTGCACACCATGGCCGTGGTCCAGCCCAACGTCTTCGGCATGGGCGAGACCGACGTCGTCATGCCGGTCGTGCCGATGTTCCACGCCAACGCCTGGGGCCTGGCGCAGGCCGCCCCGTCCGTGGGCGCCTCGATGGTCTTCCCCGGCCCGATGATGCAGCCCAAGGCGCTGGCCGACCTCATCGTCGACGAGGGCGTCACCTTCACCGCCGGCGTCCCCACCATCTGGCAGGGCGTGCTGCCCGAGCTCGCCGGCCGCGAGCACAAGCTGCGCGACATCGGCTGCGGCGGGTCCGCCGTGCCCAAGGCGCTGTCGGAGGCCTACCGGGAGCGGGTCGGCCTGCCCATCCTGCAGGCGTGGGGCATGACCGAGACCCACCCGGTGGCCACCTCCGCCCGGCTCCCCCGTCGGCTGTTCGACGGGTCCGACGAGGACAAGGCGGCCTACCGCGCCCGGGCCGGCATCCCCTTCATGGGCGTCGAGGTGCGCATCGTCGAGGCCGGCACCACCGACGAGCTGCCCTGGGACGACGTGGCCACCGGTGAGCTGCAGGTCCGCGGCTCCACGACCGCGCTGGACTACTACAACCCCGACGAGGGTGTCGAGCTGGCCACCCCCGACGGCTGGATGAAGACCGGGGACGTCGCGGCCGTCGACGAGCACGGCTCGGTGCGCATCGCCGACCGCACCAAGGACCTCATCAAGTCCGGCGGCGAGTGGATCAGCTCGGTGGACCTGGAGAACGCGATCATGAGCCACCCCAAGGTCAAGGAGGCCGCCGTCATCGGCATCCCCGACCCCAAGTGGGACGAGCGGCCGCTGGCCTGCGTCGTCGTCGCCGACGGCGAGGAGCTCACCGCCGACGAGGTCATCTCCCACATCACGCCCATGGTGGCCAAGTGGTGGCTGCCCGAGGCGGTGGAGTTCATCGACGAGGTGCCCAAGACCAGCGTCGGCAAGTTCTCCAAGAAGGACCTGCGCACCCGGTTCGCCGACTACCAGCGCTCCTGACCGGGCCGGCGGCGGGCGGGACCACCCCGCCCACCGCCGGCGTTCGCCCAACCCACAGCTCCCCGACACCGTCCGTCCAGGTGGCACTGCTGCACTTCGCTGCCCCCTGACCCCCGGACCGGAAGGCAGCTGTGGACGACGACCGCGTCCTGGTGCTCATCCCCACCTACGACGAGCGGGAGAACCTCCCGCGCACCGTGCGCCGGGTCCGCTCGGCCGTCCCGGGCGCCGAGGTCCTCGTGGTCGACGACGCGAGCCCCGACGGCACCGGGGACGTCGCCGACGGGCTGGCCCGGTCCGACCCGCAGGTGCACGTGCTGCACCGGCGCGGCAAGGAGGGGCTGGGGGCGGCCTACCTGGCCGGGTTCGCCTGGGGCCTGGAGCGCGGGTACGACGTGCTGGTCGAGATGGACGCCGACGGCTCCCACCAGCCCGAGGAGCTGCCCCGCCTGCTGCACGCCCTCGCCGGTGCCGACGTCGTCCTCGGGTCGCGGTGGGTGGCCGGCGGCGAGGTCCGCAACTGGCCCCTGCACCGCCACCTGCTCTCCCGGGGCGGCAGCGCGTACACCCGCTGGGCGCTGGGCCTGCGGCTGCGCGACGCCACCGGCGGGTACCGCGCCTACCGCCGGCACGTGCTGGAGGACCTGGACCTGTCCCGGGTGGCCTCGCACGGCTACTGCTTCCAGATCGACCTGGCGTGGCGGGCCCTGCGGGCGGGCCGGCACGTCGTCGAGGTGCCGATCACCTTCGTGGAGCGGACCAGCGGCACGTCGAAGATGAGCGGCGCCGTCGTGGGCGAGTCGCTGGTCCGGGTGACCCGCTGGGGGATCACCGAGCGCGGCGCCCAGCTGCGCCGGGCCGCCCGCCGCGGGTCCGTGCGGGTCCGGCCGGGGTCGGCGCCGCGCAGCTGCCTGCCCCGCCTCGAGCTGGACGGCGCAGCCTGACCAGGACCGTGCCCGGGTCCGCCTCCCGCACCCAGGCCGCCGTCGGCACCGCCGTCCCGGTCGACCGGGCCGGCGTGCTCGTGGTCACCGGGTGCGTGGTGCTGCCCGGCGTCGTGGCGCTGGCCACCGCCCAGGCCGGGGTGACCCAGCTGGTCCGGCTGGCCGACTGGTGGGGCAGCTGGCCGGTCCGGCTCCCCGGTGGCGAGCTGGGCTGGCGGGTCCTCGCCGTGCTGGCCACCGCCGGGTGGCTGGCCAGCTGGGCCGTGCTGGTCCGCCGGCTGCTGCGTGCGCGCACCGCACCCGGCGGACGGGACGTCGCCGTCGTCGGGGCGCTCGGCGCCTGGGCGTCGGTGCCGTTCCTGGTGGGCGGACCGACCGGCAGCCTGGACGTCGGCAGCTACGCCGCGATCGGCCGGCTGGCCTCCCTGGGACTGGACCCCTACCGCACCTACCCGACCGTGCTGCACGACGCCTTCGGCGCCGCGGTCGACCCCATGTGGCGGCAGACGCCGACCCCCTACGGCCCGCTGCAGGTGGCGCTGTTCCGCTGGGTGGCCGACCTGGCCGGGCACGACCAGCAGCTGGCCGTGCTCGGCATCCGGGCGGTCGCCGTGGCGGCGCTGGCGGCCGCGGTGGCGCTGGTCGCCGTGGCGGCCGCCCCGCGCGACCGCGCCGCC
>NZ_JAMXRZ010000159.1 GCF_024124375.1 Klenkia sp. PcliD-1-E | reverse complement strand
CGGCGGGGTGTTCCGCGCCGTCCGGGCGGTGCACGGCCCGGTGCCCGGCGCCCGGCTGGCCGGCTGAGCGCCCGGGCCGTGGTCGCCCCGCGCCCCGCCGCGCCCTAGGCTCGGGCAGTCCCCGGGCCCACCCGGGGTCGTGGGGGATGGGGTAATCGGCAGCCCGCCGGCCTTTGGAGCTGTGCAGTCTCGGTTCGAGTCCGAGTCCCCCAGCTGGTCCGCCGAGTCGTCCAGGGGAGATCCGTTGGCACAGCCCGCCCAGACCGTCGCCGCCGTCGTCGTGCTGGCGGCCGGACAGGGGACGCGGATGCGTTCCCGCACACCGAAGGTGCTGCACGCCCTCGGCGGGCGCAGCATGCTCGGCCACGTGCTGGCCGCGGCCCAGCCGCTGGGGGCGGGCGCCACCGTCGTCGTGGTCGGCTCCGGGCGCGACCAGGTCGAGGCGCACCTGGCCGACGTCGCCCCGCACGCGCGGACCGTGGTGCAGGAGCAGCAGAACGGCTCGGGCCACGCCGCGGCGCTGGCCCTGGACACCCTCACCGGGCTCAGCGGCGCCGTGCTGATCGTCAACGGCGACGCCCCGCTCCTGCGGGCCTCGACGATCGCGGCGCTGGTGGAGGCGCACCACGGGGCCGGCGACGTGCTCACCGTGCTCACCGCCGACGTCCCCGACCCGACCGGGCTCGGCCGCATCGTGCGCGACGGCACCGGCCAGGTGACCGCGATCGTGGAGGAGCGCGACGCCGGTCCCGAGCAGCGCCGGATCACCGAGGTCAACGCCGGGGTGTACGTCGGCGACGGCGCCGCCGTCCGGGCCGCGCTGGCCCGGGTCGGCGCGGCCAACGACCAGGGCGAGCAGTACCTCACCGACGTCCTCGGCCTGCTGGTCGGCGACGGCGCGCAGGTCGGGGGCCACCGCGCCGAGGACGCCGAGGACACCCTCGGCTGCAACGACCGCCGCGAGCTCGCTGCCCGCCGGCGCACGCTGAACGACCGGGTGCTCGACGAGCTGATGCGCTCCGGCGTCACCGTGGTCGACCCGGCCACCACCTGGGTCGACGTCACCGTCGAGGTGGGGCAGGACGCCGTGCTGCACCCGGGCGTGCAGCTGCTGGGGGCCACCGTGGTCGCCGCCGGGGCCGAGGTCGGGCCGGACAGCACGCTCACCGACACCGAGGTGGGGGAGGGCGCGCGGGTGGTGCGCGCCCACGCCGAGCTCGCCGTCGTCGGGCCCGAGGTGTCCGTGGGGCCCTTCGCCTACCTGCGGCCGGGCACCCGGCTGGCCCGGGGCGCCAAGGTGGGCACGTTCGTGGAGACCAAGAACGCCCAGGTGGGCGAGGGGTCGAAGATCCCGCACCTGTCCTACGTCGGCGACGCCACCATCGGCGAGGGCACCAACATCGGGGCGGCCACCGTCTTCGTCAACTACGACGGCGTGGCCAAGCACCACACCACGATCGGCTCGCACGCCCGAACCGGTGCCGACAACATGTTCGTCGCGCCGGTCACCGTGGGGGATGGCGCCTACACCGCCGCCGGGTCGGTGATCACCTCCGACGTCCCGCCGGGGGCGATGGGTGTGGCCCGGGCCACCCAGCGGAATGTGGCAGGCTGGGTGGGCCGCCGCCGGCCGGGGACGGCGGCCGCCGCGGCGGCCGAGGCGGCCACCGGCAGGACCTCCGACGACGCCCAGGGGACCCAGTCATGAGCGCGATCACGCAGACGCCGACCAAGAGCCTGATGCTCTTCAGCGGCCGGGCCTTCCCCGAGCTCGCCGACGAGATCGGCGGCCACCTGGGCGTGGCGCCGACGCCGACGTCGAGCTACGAGTTCGCCAACGGCGAGCTCTACGTGCGGTTCGAGGAGTCCGTCCGCGGGTCGGACGCCTTCATCGTGCAGAGCCACACCTCGCCGGTGAACACCTGGCTGATGGAGTCGCTGCTCATGGTCGACGCGGCCAAGCGCGCCTCGGCCAAGCGCATCACCGTCGTCGCCCCGTTCTTCCCCTACGCCCGCCAGGACAAGAAGCACCGCGGCCGCGAGCCCATCTCTGCCCGGCTGGTGGCCGACCTGTTCAAGACCGCCGGCGCCGACCGCCTGATGTCGGTCGACCTGCACACCGCGCAGGTGCAGGGGTTCTTCGACGGCCCGGTCGACCACCTGTTCGCCATGGACCTGCTGATCGACGAGGTCAAGCGCAAGTGGGGCGACCGCGACCTGACCGTGGTCTCGCCGGACTCCGGCCGGGTCCGGGTCTCCGAGCGCTGGTCGGACAAGCTCGGCGGCACCCCGCTGGCCTTCATCCACAAGACCCGCGACATCACCCGGCCCAACGAGGTCGTCGCCAACCGCGTGGTCGGCGAGGTCCGGGGCCGGGTCTGCATCCTGGTCGACGACATGATCGACACCGGCGGCACGATCACCAAGGCCGCCGAGACCCTGTTCAACGAGGGGGCCGCCGACGTCGTCATCGCCGCCACCCACGGCGTGCTGTCCGGCCCGGCCGTCGACCGGCTGAAGAACAGCCGGGCGGCCGAGGTGCTGATCACCAACACGCTGCCGGTCCCGCCGGAGCGGCAGTTCGACAAGCTCACGGTGCTCTCCATCGCCCCGCTGCTCGCCCGGGCGATCAAGGAGGTCTTCGAGGACGGCTCGGTGACCAGCCTGTTCGACGGCGCCTCGTGACCCTGGGGTAGTCTCTGCGGCTGTTGCCCGGCGAGGGAGCGTCCGCTCCGTGATCGACGTGCGTGTGCCTCCCAGCGAGTGGTGCGCCCGTCGTGCGCCGGCACCCACCAGCTGATCTGCGAGGAGCACACCACCGTGGCTGATTTCCGTCTCGAGGCCGAGACCCGCACCGAGTTCGGCAAGGGCAGCGCCCGGCGCACCCGGCGTGCCGGCCGGATCCCCGCCGTCCTGTACGGGCACGGCCAGGACGTCGTCCACCTGTCGCTGCCGGCCCGCGAGTTCGCCGCGGCGCTGCGCAACGGCGGCAGCAACGTCCTGCTGACCGTCGTCCTGGACGGCAAGGAGCAGCTCGCGCTGACCAAGGCCGTGCAGCGCGACCCGCTGACCCGCGTCCACGAGCACGTCGACCTGCTGGTCGTCCGCCGCGGCGAGAAGGTCACCGTCGACGTCCCGGTCACCGTCACCGGCGACGTCGCGCCCGAGACCATCACCAACTTCGAGCTCAACACGATCTCGATCGAGGTCCCGGCCACGAACATCCCCGAGAACGTCGAGGTCGACGTCGAGGGCCGCGCGGCCGGGCAGGGCATCACCGCGGGCGAGGTCACCCTGCCCGAGGGCGCCACCCTGCTCACCGACCCCGAGGCCCAGGTCATCGGCTTCCTGGCCGCCCCGACCGCCGAGGCCCTCGAGGCCGAGCTGGAGGCCGCCGAGGCCGAGGCCGGCATCGAGCGCGAGGAGTCCGACGCCGACGGCGACGTCGTCCCCGAGCCCTCCGACCAGGGCAGCGGCGAGTCGATGGAAGCCGCCGGGAACTCCGCGGACGCCTGAGCGGTCCGTTGACCGAGAGCACGACCCGCAGGGGCGCCGGCACCGCCGGCGCCCCTGCGGCGTCCCCGGAGCCCCCCGCCGGACCCTTCCTGGTCGTGGGGCTGGGCAACCCCGGTCCCGGCTACGCCGGCAACCGGCACAACGTCGGCGCGATGGTCCTGGCCGAGCTGGCCGCCCGCGCCGGCGTGAAGCTGTCCCCCGGCAAGGGCCCGCGGGCGCGGTCGGCCTCCGGGGACGGCCGGCTCGCCGGACGGCGGGTCGTGCTGGCCCAGCCGGGCACGTACATGAACGAGTCCGGCAGCCCGGTGAAGGGCCTGCTCGACTACCACTCGATCGACCCCACCTGCCTGGTCGTCGTGCACGACGAGCTCGACCTGGACTTCGAGGTGGTCCGGCTCAAGCGCGGCGGCGGCGAGGGCGGCCACAACGGCCTGCGCTCCATCTCCCGGTCCACCGGCACCCGTGACTACCTGCGCGTGCGGGTCGGCATCGGCCGGCCGCCCGGCCGGCAGGACCCGGCCGACTTCGTGCTCAAGGACTTCTCCGCCACCGAGCGCAAGACCCTCGACCTGCTGGTGGGCGAGGCCGCCGACGCCGTCGAGCTGCTGCTGGAGAAGGGCCTCGAGGCGGCGCAGAACGTGGTCCACCCACGTCGGTGACTCGATTCACAGCAGTTTCGTAGCTCGTCCGGGTGGTCTCGCGACCGAAGTCGTTGACGGTGCGTCACGAAATCCCCAGGGTTGTCGTTGCACTGCGTGGGGTCCTGCGAGTTGGTTGCTCGGGTGGACTCGCAGCATCGGCCTGGACCTGGGGAGTGACACGTGGCCACGAGCAAGTCGGCGTCGCCTGCGGCCGACGGGGGCGACCGTCCCGGCCGCCGTTTCGACGACCGTCCGGTCGGACCGATGGACCCGAGCGCTCTCGCCGTGAGTGCTCGTGCCACGAAGCAGCGCGAGCTGGACCGTGCTGCTGAGGTGGCCGCCCAAGCCGCGATCTCCGGCATCGACAGCGACGCGCTGTTGGCCCACAGCTCGGTCCGCCCCATCAGGCAGCAGCGACCGGTCCCGTCGCGGCGTTCCCTCGGCGGGCCGCGGCTGGTGGCCGGTCAGAACCGTCGCGCCACCGACCGCGGCCTCGCGTACGTCGCGGTCGGGCCCGCGTACGACCCCTACTCCGCGCGCCGTCGTCGGACCCCGGAGTGGCTGGTCAACTACACCGCCAGCTTGGTGGTCGGGGACGCTGCGGTCGCTGGTCTCGTCCTGCTCGGGATGGCCAGCGTGGGGGACCGCCAGTGGTTGTCCACCGCGTCGGGTGTTCTGGTGGCAACGGCCTGGGTGGCCGCCCTCGCGCTCGCCGGGGCCTACGGCGAGCGTCGCCTCGGGACGGGCGCGTCCGAGTACCACCGGGTGCTCCTGGGCGGGATGGCCGGCACCGCAGCTCTGGGGATGCTCCTCGCTGCCAATCCCGACGTCTCGCTGGGGGACCTGGTCCTGGTCGCGATGCCTGCGGTGACAGTGCTCAGCATCCTCGGCCGCAACCTGCAGCGGCGCCGTCTCCACCGGGCGCGGCGCCAGGGCCACATGGCGAAGCGCGTGGTCGTGGTCGGCAGAGAGGTGGCGCTCGTCGACCTCGTGACGAGGCTGCGTCGAGATGCTGCCGCAGGCTGGCAGGTCATCGGGGCCTGCGTCCCCGACCCCGCCAGTGCTGGTGGGCTGGGCAGGGAAGGTGTGCACGTCCTCGGCGGTCTGGACCACGTCGAGACCGTCCTGGGCAACGTCCGTGCCGACGCTGTGATCGTCGCCTCCACGAGCGAGACCGCGGCGGCCTACCTGCGCGAGCTGGCCTGGAAGCTCGAGGGGACCAACATCGACCTCCTCGTCGTGCCCGGTCTGATCGAGGTCGCCCCTGATCGTCTGCACGTCCGCCCGACGGTCAGCGTCCCGCTGATCCAGATCGACGAACCCGACTTCTGGGGAATGCGGCGGGTCGTCAAGTCGGCGATCGACCGCACTGTTGCGTTGCTGGTGCTCATGCTCCTGGCCCCACTGCTGGTGGTCATCGCTGTCGCGGTCAAGGTGGACAGTCGGGGTCCTGTCTTCTACCGGCAGCGCAGGGTCGGGAAGCGTGGTCGCGAATTTGGGCTGCTGAAGTTCCGGAGCATGGTGGTCGGGGCGGACGCGGTCCTCACAGCTCTGGAGCAGGCGGACGACGGGAACGGTGTCCTGTTCAAGATGCGAGTTGACCCGCGGGTGACCGGGGTCGGTCGAGTGCTGCGCCGCTTCTCGCTGGACGAGCTGCCCCAGTTGCTGAACGTCCTGCGCGGTGAGATGTCGCTCGTCGGACCCCGGCCGGCTCTGGCCACGGAGGTCGCGCAGTACGGGGACGACATGCAGCGCAGATTGCTCGTCAAGCCAGGGGTGACTGGGCTCTGGCAGGTCAGCGGGCGGTCCGACCTGTCGTGGGACGAGTCCGTGGAGCTCGACGTCCGGTACGTCGAGAACTGGTCCCTGGGCAGGGACTTCTCCATTCTCTGGCGAACCGCACGAGCCGTCATGCATGGATCCGGTGCCTACTGATCACCCGGTCGAGTGCATGATCGACCACTCAGGGTCATAGCGCGCTGAGCTGCACCTTCAAGGCTGCCGTCGGGTTGTACGTTCCGCTCGACAATGCCGATGCGCACGTCATCATCCACCGCACGCCGCCGCGGAGTTGCTCGGTCGTGTACATCAGGACCCGTTGGAAGAGGGACAGATGAGCCGCACACGACGTGCGCAGGGACGGACCACAGATCGCCGCAGTTCGGTGCGTGGACACGGCCGGTCGCTGGCGGGCGTGCTCGCCTTCGCCATGGTCGTGCTCGGCCTGGGAGGCGGCGTCGCCCATGCAGCGTCGTGCTCGACCTCCTCGGTGAACGTGGTTGCCCACCCGGACGACGACCTGTTCTTCATCAACCCGGCCATCCTCCGCGAGCTCGCATCGGGTGGATGCGCCACGACGGTCTACGTGACCTCGGGTGATGCCGGCGGCCAGGACTCCTACTACCTGAGCCGTGAGAACGGGGTCCGCGCCGCCTACGCCACCATGGCCGGGACCACCAACGCCTGGACCACCTCACAGGTGACCGTGTCCGGGAAGTCCGTCACGCGGTCGGTGCTCGCTGGGTCCCCGGCAGTCTCCCTCTACTTCCTCCGCCTCCCAGACGGTTTCATGGACGGCTCCGGGAGCCCCCGGTCCGACTACCGGAGCCTCGAGCAGCTTGAGCTGGGCAGCACCAGCTCCATCAGCACCCTCGACAGCCCGACGCAGACGTACACGCGCAGCGAGCTGGTCGCGGTGCTGGCCGGGATCATGTCGTCGGCGTCGCCCACCGTCGTGCGCACGCTGGATGACCACGGCGCGTACGGCGACGGGGACCACAGCGACCACCACGCGGTCGCCCGGCTGGCCTCCGCTGCTCGCGCCGCTGTCGTTCCCGCGGTTGCGTTCTCCGCCTATCTCGGCTACCCAGCGACGGCATTGCCGCCGAACGTGTCCGGTGACGACCTCACTGCGAAGCAGAACGCGTTCTTCGCCTATGCGCCGTACGACCCCGGCTCGTGCACGAGCGCCGCCGAGTGCGCCTACGGCAGCTCCGGCGATTGGCTGGTGAGGAGCCACACGAACGACGAGACGTCCACGCCTCCGACCGTTCCGACCGGGACGAACCTTGCGGGTACGGCGACTGCCAGCGCTTCTTCGGAGAACTGGGCCGACGCGCAGACCGCGGTGAAGGCCATCGACGGCAAGACGGACGGCTACCCCGGGGACTACACCGCGGAATGGGCGACGACCGGCCAGGGCGCCGGCGCCTGGCTCGACCTCGCCTGGGCCTCGCCCGTCGAGCTGAACGGTGTCGTGCTGTTCGACCGGCCCAACCAGTGGGACCAGGTCACCGGGGCGACCCTGACGTTCTCCGACGGCCGGACGGTGTCGGTGCCGACGCTGGACAACGGCGGCGGGGCGACGTCGGTGACGTTCCCTGCTCGCACCACCACGTCGCTCCGGTTCACCGTGACGTCCGTGAGCAGCACGACCGGGAACGTGGGGCTCTCCGAGATCGAGGCGTGGGGCACGACGACGCCGCCGACCACGACGCCGCCGACCACGACGGCGCCGACCACGACGACGGCGCCGACCACGACGACGGCGCCGACCACGACGACGGCGCCGACCACGACGACGGCGCCGACCACGACGACGGCGCCGACCACGACGACGGCGCCGACCACGA
>NZ_JAMXRZ010000158.1 GCF_024124375.1 Klenkia sp. PcliD-1-E | reverse complement strand
CCGGTCAGCCGCAGACCCTGTTCTCGGCTCGGGGAAGACGTTGCGCAGCGGGCAGTCCAGCCGCTGGGCGATCCGGGCACTGTCCGGCCCCGAGGGCACCTCGATGGTGTCAGAGGCGCTGCAGGGTGGCCGCGGCCGACCCGTCGACGCCGGGCAGCAGCATGCGGGCGCAGACGAGCTCGAGCAGCAGCCGCGGCGCGGTGGTGCCCCGCATCTCGGTGAGGCCCTCGTGCACGGTGTCGGCCAGCCGGGACAGCGTCGCCGCCCCCATCGCCTGTGCCTGGCGGCTCATCAGGTCCAGCCGGTCGGGTGGGCAGTCGAGCAGGCCGTTGCCGCCGGCCTCGGGCACCGCGTCGAGCACGATCAGGTCGCGCAGCCGGTCGAGCAGGTCGGTGGCGAACCGCCGCGGGTCGTGGCCGGCCTCCACCACCCGGTCGACGGCCTGGAACACCCCCGGCGCGTCGTGGGCGGCGAGGGCGTCGACGGTCTCGTCGAGCAGCGCGTCGTCGGTGACCCCGAGCAGCCCGACCGCCGTCCGGTAGGTGACGCCCTCGGGGCCGGCACCGGCCAGGAGCTGGTCGAGGATGGACAGCGAGTCGCGCACCGAGCCGCCGCCGGCCCGCACGACCAGCGGGAACACGGTCTGCTCGACGGCGACGCCCTCGCGCTCGCAGGTGCTCTCCAGCAGCTGGCGCAGCGTCGCCGGCGGCACCAGCCGGAACGGGTAGTGGTGGGTGCGCGACCGGATGGTCGGCAGCACCTTCTCCGGCTCCGTGGTGGCGAAGACGAAGACCAGGAACTCCGGCGGCTCCTCGACCACCTTGAGCAGGGCGTTGAAGCCCTGCGTGGTGACCATGTGGGCCTCGTCGACGATGTAGACCTTGAACCGGCTGTGCACCGGGGCGAAGAAGGCCCGCTCGCGCAGGTCGCGGGCGTCGTCGACACCGCCGTGGCTGGCCGCGTCGATCTCGATGACGTCGATGGAGCCCGGGCCGTCGGGGGCCAGCGCGACGCAGGAGGTGCAGACCCCGCACGGGGTGGAGGTGGGGCCCTGCTCGCAGTTCAGCGAGCGGGCCAGGATCCGCGCCGAGGACGTCTTGCCGCAGCCGCGCGGGCCGCTGAACAGGTAGGCGTGGTTGATCCGCCCGGCGTCGACCGCGTTGACCAGCGGGGTGGTGACGTGCTCCTGCCCGACCACCTCGGCGAAGGTCGCCGGGCGGTACTTGCGGTAGAGCGCCAATGCCACGGGCCGAGGCTACTGGCCGGCACCGACAGCCCCGGGCGTCACTGCACGAGCGACAGGAAGAACTCGATCGACCCGCTGTCCTCGACGGACACGAAGCCGAGGTCGGGTGCCGTGACGTCGAAGTCGGAGAAGGTGACCGGGATCGACCCGGAGGCCTGGACGCCGTCGGCAGTGCGCACCACCGAGAGGTCGACGGCCACCTCCTGGGTCACCCCGTGCACGGTGAGCGACCCGGCGACCGGCACCGTCACCGGCGTCCCGGTCAGCTCCGGCAGGTCGACCGCCCGGTCCACGGCGAAGGTGGCGGTCGGGAACTGCCCGACCTCGACCACGCTGTCCCGGAAGTAGGAGTCGCGGCGCCCGCTGTCGGTGGCGACCGAGGCCATGTCGACGTCGACCTGGGCCGACTGCAGGTCCCCGCCGGACACCACGACCGATCCGCTGACCTGGTCGGTGGTGCCGGCGACGGTGACGTCGGCACCGCCCAGCACCTCGTCGACCCGGTACCCGGCCGAGGACCCGGGCCCGATCGTCCAGGTGCCGTCGGTGACCTCGACCAGCGGCGCGTCGGACTCCTGCACCTGCACCGTCCGCGCCGGTGCGGCGTCCTCCTGCAGGGCGGCGTGGACCAGCGGCCCGGCGACGGCACCGACCACGACGACCCCGGCCAGGGCCCCGGCGACGACCCACGTACGACGACTCGGCACGACGTCCCCTCTGGTTGAAGCGTCATGCATTCAACCAGGTCCGGACATGCAAGGGACCCCCCGCACACCCGCCAGAGCCCGCTTATCCTTGCTGCCTTCCGGCCCTGGGGAGGTTCACGGGGTGACGCCGCACGAGGGGTCTGCGCCGAGTCTAGAGGACGTCCCCGGGTCGGCGGACCCGGGGACGGGGGAGCGGAGGATGGGAGATTCGAACTCCCGAGGGCTTGCACCCAACCCGCTTTCCAAGCGAGCGCCATAGGCCACTAGGCGAATCCTCCAACGTGCGCCGGTCAGACTACCGGGCCCGGTCCGGCCGTGTGGTCGCCACCCCGTGCGCACGGCACGATCGGCCCCGACGTCCGCCAGCCGCCGGGAGCCACCGATGACCGACACCCACCGCGTCCGTCCCGAGGTGGTCGACGCCATCGTGGCCGCGCTGACCGCGACCGACCCCGCAGGCCTGCCCGCGGACGCCACCCGGGCCGAGAAGGACGCCGCCCGCGACCTGTTCTTCACCCGGACGGCGGCCGAGCGGGCGCAGCGGGACCGGCAGTCGCGCGCCTGGGAACTGCTGCTCACCCGCAGCTACGACGAGCCGCCGACCTGGGCGCAGCTGTTCGACGACCTGCCCGCCGGGAGCACCACCGAGCTGGGCGAGCTCTACGACGCCCTGCCGGCCGGCGCGCAGGCGGAGTACACCCGCCGCTTCGGCGCACCGGGCTCGTGAACGGTCGCGCGCAACGGGCCCACCTGCACCGGCGCCGGTAGCGTCGAGGGGATGACGCCACCCGCCCAGGTCGGGCCCGGACACCGGGTCGCCGGCCGCTACCTGCTCGCCGAGCGCATCGGCGGCGGCGGGATGGGCGCGGTGTGGGTGGGCACCGACGAGCGGCTGGGCCGCCGCGTCGCGCTCAAGCAGATCGTGCTGCCGGTCGGGACCACCGACGAGTCGGCCCGCGACCAGCGCGAGCGGATGATGCGCGAGGGCCGCATCGCCGCCCGGATCAGCCACCCGCACGCCATCGCCGTCTACGACGTCGCCGAGGACGCCGGGGTGCCCTGGCTGGTCATGGAGCACCTGCCCTCCCGCAGCCTGGCCGCGGTGCTCTCCGACGACGGCGTGCTGCCGGTGCAGCAGGTCGCCCAGATCGGGACGCAGCTGGCCGACGCCCTGGTCGCCGTGCACGCGGCGGGCATCGTGCACCGCGACGTCAAGCCGGGCAACGTGCTGGTCGGCGCCGGGGAGCGGGTGGAGGGCCTGGTCAAGATCACCGACTTCGGCATCTCGCACGCCCAGGGCGACGTGAAGCTCACCCAGACCGGCATGGTCACCGGCACCCCGGCCTTCCTCTCCCCCGAGGCCGCCCGGGGCGAGACGGCCGGCCCGGCCGGCGACGTGTGGTCCCTCGGCGCCACCCTGTTCACCGCACTGGAGGGCCAGCCGCCCTTCGGCAGCAGCGGCAACTCCCTGGAGCTGCTGTACCGGGTGGCCGGCACCCAGCCGCAGCGCCCGGTGCGATCGGGCGCGCTGACCCCGGTGCTGGAGCGGATGCTCACCACCGACCCGGCGGGGCGGCCCTCGATGGTCCAGGTGCGCGACGCCCTCGCCCGGGTGGCCGCCGAGGACGGCGACGTGACGGCGGTGCTGGGTGCCCGCACCCCGCTGCGGGTGGTGCCGCCGCCGCCGGTCGACCCCACCCGCGTCGACCTGCCCGTCCAGCACGGGGCCCCGCGCAGGTCGGCCACGCCCCAGCCGGCTGCGGGGAAGTCGTGGGTGCCGGCCGGCGCGGTCGGCGCGGTGCTCGTCGCCGCGCTGGCCGCCGGTGCCCTGTGGCTGAACCTGCGCGAGGACCCCGGCAGCGCCGCCGCGGCGCCCACCACCACCGCGGCGACCACGACCCAGGCAGCACCGCCCCCGGCCACCACGGAGGCGTCGCCGACCACGACCGCGCAGGCCACGACGGAGCAGACCACCACCGCACCGACGACGACCGAGGCCGCTCCCACCACCGAGGGCGACGCGGTCACCGCCGCCGACGTCGAGCAGGCGGTGACCGACTACTACGCCCTGCTGCCGGACAAGCCCCAGCAGGCCTGGCGGCTGACCGGACCGACCCTGCAGGGCGTGGTCAGCCGCGAGGACTACATCGCGTTCTGGGACCGGTTCTCCGACGTCCGGCTGGGCGAGGTCACCGCCGAGGAGGGCTCGCTGACCGCCACCGCGCAGGTCACGTTCGTCGAGGACGGCCAGGACCTGGTCGAGCAGCACCGGTTCACGCTGGTGGCCGGCCCACGCGGGGAGCTGCTGATGGACAGCGACGTAGCGGTCTAGGGACGCAGCGAGGGCGGCACCCGTGGTCGGGTGCCGCCCTCGGTCGCACTGGCGGTGGCGGTGGGATTTGAACCCACGGAGGCTTTTACACCTCACCCGCTTTCGAGGCGGGACCCTTCGGCCGCTCGGACACGCCACCGTGGAGCACCCTACAGGCCGCGTCGGGCGCGGAAGAAGGCGCGTAGCAGCGCGGCGCACTCCTCCTCGCGGACCCCGGCCACCACCTGCGGCCGGTGGTTGAGCCGCCGGTCCCGGACGACGTCCCACAGCGACCCGGCCGCCCCCGCCTTGGGGTCGGGCGCGCCGTAGACCACCCGGTCCACCCGGGAAAGGACGGCGGCGCCCGCGCACATCGTGCAGGGCTCCAGCGTGACCACCAGGGTGCAGCCGGTCAGCCGCCAGCCGTCGCCGAGCACCCGGGCCGCCGCCCGCAGCGCCAGCACCTCGGCGTGCGCGGTGGGGTCGCCGTCCTTCTCGCGCTCGTTCGCGGCCTCGGCGAGGACGACGCCGTCCGGGCCGAGGACGACGGCGCCGATCGGCGTGTCGCCCCACCCGGCGGCGTCCGCGGCGAGCTCCAGGGCGCGCCCCATGGCCTCCTCGGGCGTCATGTCGACAGGTCGACACCGGTGGCGCGGCCCAGCTCGGCGAGCGCGTCGGCGGGGTCGACCACCTTGATCGTGCGCCAGCCCAGGTCGCGGGCGGGCTTGAGGTTCGGCCCGAGGTCGTCCAGGTAGACCACCTCGGCGTCCTCGACGGGCCGGCCGACCGCGGCCGAGAGCCGCTGCAGGGTGAGCGGGTAGATCGCCGGCTCGGGCTTGCGGATGCCCTCGACCGAGCTCTCCACCACGACGTCGAACAGCTGCATCAGCGCGCCGTGCTCGGTCGCCGGGTCCATCGGCGCGGCGTTGTTGCTCAGCAGCGCCCGCGGCACCCCGGCGGCGCACAGCGCCCGGACGGCGGCCACCATCGCCGGGCGCAGCGAGCCGTGCAGCGCGTCGAGGACCTTCGTGGCGTCGACCTCGTGGCCGGCGGCGCGGGCCTCGGCCTCGAACTCCTCGACGAACCCGTCGCGGTCGAGCTCGCTGCGCTCGAACCGCGCCCAGGCGTTGGTGTGCGGGTTCGTCGTGTTCAGCCGGGCCACCAACCCCTCGGGCAGCCCCACGGAGCGCTCGTAGTCGCGGAAGGCCGCCAGCGGACTGGTGGTCAGCACCCCGCCGAGGTCGAACACCACCGCGGTCACCGGGCCACCGCCGCGGCCAGCTCGTCGGCGAACCCCAGCCGACCGGCGATCTCGGCGACCATCTCGTCGGCCCACAGGTCCTGGGCCAGGATCTGCTCGAGGTCGGTGCGCGGCAGGCCGGCGTCGGCGAACAGGTCCAGGTCCCCGGCCGGGTGCTCGGACTCGTCGTCGGCGTCCACGTGCACGCCCTCGATGCCGTAGCGCTCCATCGCCTCGGCGGCGAGCAGGAACTCCGGCAGCGCGCCGTCGCTGATCATGGCCCGGACCATGCCACCGGGGCCGTGGGTCAGCGCGACGAAGTACAGCCGGCTGTCCACGACGAACACGAACGGCCCCGGCCACTCCCCGGTGAGCGCGGCCTCCAGCGCCGGCAGCTCGGTGTCGGCGTCGTCGGCCAGCAGCCGGGCCTCCCAGCCGGCGCCGGCCCGGGCGACGAGGACGGCGAAGGAGCCCGGCATCAGCGCACCCGCAGCAGCGTCAGCCCGTCGGCGACCGGCAGCAGCACGGTGTCGAAGCGGGGGTCGGCGGCCAGCGCGGCGTTGAGCTGCGCGATGGCCCGGTCGTCGGCGTCGGCGGGGTCGAGCACCCGGCCGGCGCGCAGCGTGTTGTCCAGCACCAGCAGCCCGCCGGGGTGCATGCGGGGGTGCAGCGCGTCGACGTAGCCGGCGTACCCGGTCTTGTCGGCGTCGACGAAGGCCAGGTCGAAGGTGGGGCGCAGCGGCAGCGCGGCGACCAGGTCGGCCGCCTCGCCCAGGCGCAGCTCGATGCGCTCGTCCACCCCGGCGCGCGCCCAGTACCGGCGGGCGACGTCCGTCCAGTGCTCGTCCCGGTCCAGGCACAGCAGGCCGCCGTCCTCGGGCAGGCCGCGCGCGATCGCCAGCGCCGACAGGCCGGTGAAGGTGCCCACCTCGACCGCCCAGCGCGCACCGCAGATGCGGGTCAGCAGGGTCAGGAACGCCGCCTGCTCGGGCGCGACCTGGTAGGTCGGGCGGCCGTCGCCGGCGGCGGTCATGGCCGCGGTCTCGGCCACCAGGTCGGTGACGACGTCGTCCGGCGGGTCGCCGCAGCCGCGGACGTAGTCCGCCAGCTGCGTGCTCAGGAGGAACGACTGCGGCGTCATGGGTGCGATCATGGCCGACGTGCCCGAGCCCGACATCCCGCCGCAGCTGTTCGCGGCGCTGGCCGCGGACCCGCTGGCCGCGCAGCTGGGCATCGTGCTGGAGCAGGTCTCCCCCGGCTACGCCCGGGCGTCGATGACCGTGGGCCCGGCGCACCTGAACGCCGCGGGCACCGCGCACGGCGGGGCGACGATGGCGCTGCTGGACGTGGTGCACGCCGCGGTGAGCAACAGCCACGGCACGCTCGCGGTCGCCCAGGACGTGCACACCGAGTTCCTCTCCCCCGGCCGGCCCGGCGACGTGCTCGTCGCCGAGGGCACCGAGGTGCACCGCAGCGCCCGGACGGCGGTCTACCGGATCGAGGCCCGGGCGTCCGACCACCGGCTGGTGGCCACGGCGCTGGCCCGGGTGTTCCGGCTGGGCACGCCGTGGGAGCTGCCCGGTGAGGACGAGGTGGTGGCGATGACCGCGCCGCCGCCGGTGCCCCCGACCATGCAGCTCTCGCAGGTGGAGCAGCCACTGCCCACCCCGGGCGAGGGCACCAACCCCTCCGGCGAGGTCCCCCCGCCGGACGAGCTGCGGTGAGCGAGCTCGCGAGCGAGCCCGGGAACGCAGCAGCCTGGGTCAGCGGGCCGCCGAGCGCCAGCGAGGTGGTCCGGTGAGCTTCCCGGTCCCGGCGATGGAGGCGCCACCGGTCGCGGTGGTCGGGCTGGGCCAGCTGGGCGGGTCGCTGGCGGCCGCGCTGGTCGCCGCCGGCCGCGCGGTCACCGGCTGGGACACCGACCCCGCTGCGCGGGACGCCGCCGCGGCCCGCGGGGTGCGGATCGCCCGGGAGGCGACCGGTGTCGTCGTCCTGGCCACCCCCATCCCCGCGCTGGCCACCGCGCTGGACGACCTGGACGTCGACCCCGCCGCCACCGTCACCGACCTGGGCTCGGTGAAGGTGCCGGTCCTGGCTGCCCTGGGTGAGCGGTTCGGCGGCCGGTTCGTGGGCGGGCACCCGATGTGCGGCACCGAGCGCAGCGGGCACGCGGCCACCGACCCGGGGCTGTTCCGCGGGGCCCGGTGGGCGGTGTGCCTGGAGCCGGGCACCGAGCTGCCGCGCTGGCTGCGGGTGGCCGAGGTGGCACTGGCCGCGGGCGCGTCGGTGGTGCCGGTGACCGCCGCCGAGCACGACGCCGCGGTGGCCGCGATCAGCCACGTGCCGCACCTGCTGGCC